>JBPPNC010000087.1:0-149168 GCA_051306365.1 Solirubrobacteraceae bacterium | reverse complement strand
GCGTGTTCCCCGTCGCCGGTCCGTACACGTTCGGCAGCGAGGAGGCCCGCTTCGGCGCGGGCCGCCCCGGCCACCTCCACCAGGGACAGGACATCGTCGCCGCGGAGGGCGTGCCGGTCGTCGCACCGTTCGGCGGGACGGTGGCGTTCGTCGACTACCAGGCCGGTGGCGCCGGGCACTACGTGGTGCTCGACGGCAGCGACGGACGCTCGTACTTCTTCGCGCACTGCAGGTCAGGCTCGGTTGCGGTGCGGCAGGCCGCGGTGGTCGTGGCGGGCGCGCAGCTCTGCCAGGTCGGCTCGACCGGCCGATCGAGCGGCCCGCACCTGCACTTCGAGATCTGGGTCGGCGGCTGGCGGCGGAACAAGAGCTCGCAGCCCATCGACCCGCTCTCGGACCTGCGCGCCTGGGCGGGCTGAGCGCGGATCCGGTCGCGAAGTGGGGACCATCGTCCCCAGTTGGCGCCCCAATCAGCCCACGTCGAGTCGCAGCACCGCCTGCACCCCCTCCGGCTCCGAGCGCACGACGAGCGCACCGTCGCCGATGCCATCGAGCGCGAACCCAGCGCGCGCGGGCAGTCCGACGAGCCGCGCCGCGCTGGCGCGCAGCCGATCGCTCGCCATCCGCACCACGAACGCGCCCTCGGTGTCCTCCCCGGGTTCGATCCGCGGCGCGCGGGCGACCCGGGCGAGATCCGGCTCGCGCGTGCTGATGACCAGCTCGCCGTCGACCACCGCCAAGCGCGCGACGAGCACCGCGTTGGCCGACACCTGCGTGGCACCGTCCGGTGCCACGGTGACCTGCAGCCCCGGCAGGCCGAGCGCCGCGAACACGGGGCCCAGCAGGAACCGCCCCCGCGCCAGCGCGTCGGCGAACCCTTCGGGATCGCGCAGCGGGATCCGCAGGCGGCTGTCCTCCAGGTCAGTCGCCAGCGCCGCCGGCCCGGCGAGGTTGCCGAGGAGGTCGCGGTCGAAGTCCACGCCGGCCGATGGCAGCGGCGCGAGCGACGCCTCGAACGCACGCACGGCCCCGGGGTTCAGCGCCTTCCACACGCGGCGCGCGAACGTGGCGGACGCGGCCGGCTCACGCAGGCCGGCGCGCAGCGCGCCGAACTCGGGGATCGGCGGCGCCTCCGCACCCGCGGCGACCGGTAGGTCACCGGAAACGAGGTCGCTCTCGGAGGTGTCGAAGGCCGCGGTCGCGGTGACGCTCCGCGAGTCTGCCCCCACCGCGAGCGTCACTCGCTCCAGCGCGGCGACCCACGGGATCTTCCGGAGCTCGGCGAAGTCCGGGCCGGCCAGCGCGAAGGGCGCGCTGATGCTGAGACGGACGGGCGCGCGCGGCGGCGCGCCCTCGAGCCGTTTGCTCAGCGCCGCTGGGGTGAGCCCGCGGCGCTCGGCCTTGCGATCGAGCGCCAGCTTCAGCGTGTCGGTGTCCTTGGCGAGCAACAGCACCGTGCCCGCGCGGGCGTACGCGGGTGAACCGTCCTCCGCCCGGTAGATCTGCACGTCGCGGTACGTGCCCACGGGGTCGAGGCTCTGCCGGTCGACCGCGGCCTTCAGCCGACCCTGGAGCGCGGACTCGTCCCTGACCGTCCATGCCACCAGTGGGGTGCGATGCACCGTGAGATCGATGAGGTCGGGCACCGCGACGGCGACCGGGTTGCCCGCCTGCTGCTGGAGCGCCTCGAGTTCGAGCCCGGCCTCGGCGGCCCACCGCGTCGCCTCGCCGAGGAGCAGCTCGGTGACCGGGACGCGCTGCAGCCGGGCCGCGAGCGCCCCGGTCTCCCCGCGCTGCAGCTGGGTCGAGATCACCCCGACCGCGAGCGACTCCTCGGGAAGGTAGGCCAGCGCGTCACGCAGCGGATCGGCCCGCGGGGGCGGGGACGCGTCGTCGCCGCCGCATCCGGGCAGCACGACGGCGAAGACCAGCGCGCAGGCGGCCAGGACGCGGAGCATCTCGGCACGGTACCCCGCCGCCGGGGAACAGTGAGGTGCGGCGGGCGCTACGATCCATCGTCGCTCGGCGAGTTAGCTCAGTTGGTAGAGCACACGACTGAAAATCGTGGTGTCCCCGGTTCAAGTCCGGGACTCGCCATCCGGGGATGTCGACGCGGCGGTGTCTCGCTGGCGTCTTGGCGTCGAGCACCCGGAGCTAGGGTCGCGACGACCGGGCGGTAGCGCGTCGGCCGCTCGGTGGCTCGATTCGCGTGATAGATCGCGGTCGATTCGGAGATGTCGAGCTCCGCGGCGATCGCCTTCCAGGTCTTGCCCGTCGGGCGCATGGTCACGATTCGGCGACGGAGATCGTGGCTCGGCGCCGGGCGCTGGTCGAGCTTGCCCGCGCCGTCGACCAGCGACATCGCCTCGTCCAGCTCGAGCCCGGACTTCTTCTCACGGCAGCGCAGGACCGGTTCGACGTTCTGCGCCGGATCGCGGACGGCGGTGGGGCCGATCCGGGCGAACCGCGAGAGGAACTCCATGCGATCTCCCAAGGCGGTCACTGGCAGAGGACGTCCAGCGTGTCCGCGGCTTCGACGATGTCAGCGCGCATGTTGATCTCCATCATGCACAGGGCGGCTTCGGCGAGGTCCGCGTGGATGTGGGCAACCGCATCGCGCGGCACGGTGATGTCAAAGCCGCGCACGTACGCGTCGAGCGCGGTGTAGAGGATGCACTGCTCGGTCACCTGCCCGGCGAGGACGAGCCGGCCGACCCCCTGCTGGCGCAGCATGTACTCGAGCTGCGTCGCATAGAAAGCAGAATGGCGCGCTTTGACGAGAAACGGGGTGTCCGAGTCTGGGACGATCGGCTCCACCAGGTCCGGGGCGGCCCCGGCCAGCGCGTCGCGGGAGATCGCCGAGCGTCCCGCCGTCCAGTCCCCACGATTGTCGTTGACGTAGATGACCAGGCCATCGTGAGCGGACACCGTGCGGACAAGCTCTCCGAGCACTGGCGAGACCTCCCGGACCGAGGCAATCAGAGACTCTGCATGCTCGTGTTCGTACCGATTGAGCATGTCGATGACGATCAGGGCGCTCCTGCTCATAGCGTGCCCCATACCCACGCGCCCCTGGGATAATCCGCCGGTGACCGAGGAAGATGTCAGCGCGTTCGACGCCTTCGTCGTCGAGTCCGATCCGGCGCTCCTGATCGTCACCGTCGCCGTAGGTGAAGACCGTGCTGGTTGTCTGGTCGGGTTCGCCACGCAGACGAGCATCTCCCCGCGCCGGTATCTGGTGTGTCTCTCCCGGGCGAACCACACGACAGCCGTCGCGGCGCGCGCGACCCGGCTCGCCGTGCACCTGGTCCCAGAGGACGCGGTGCGGGTCGCAGAGGTCTTCGGCGGGGAGACGGGCGAGGCCGCGGGCAAGTTCGAGCAGGTCGACTGGCGGGTGGGTCCCGACGGATTGCCGCTGCTTCGCGACTGTCCGACGCGCATGGTCGGTCGCATCGTCGACCGCTTGAACCTCGGCGATCACGTCGGGCACGTCCTGGCCCCCGAATTCGCCGAGGGCCCGTCGCCGAACCGTCCCCTGCGCCACCGCGACGCGGCGCACATCGACCCGGGACAGCCGGCGTAGCCCGCCCCGGGCGAAGAGGGACGGCGGAGGACGGCGCGAACCCCGATGGGTGCGCCGTCATTCGGTCCTCGTTCTGCTGCTCGCGTCGCTCGCGCCCACCGCGTGCGGCCGGGGCGAGGACAGGTCCGAGGTGCGGAACGCCGCCCGCACGTTCCTGGCCGCTTACGCGCGTGGCGACGGCGCAGCTGCATGCGCCCAGCTCGCCACCCCGACGGTCACCGCGCTGGAAGACCAGGAGCAGCAGCCGTGCGCGCGGGCGATCACCGACCTCGAGATCGCGAACGGCGCGATCGAGCAGATCGAAGTCGTCGCGACGAGCGCCAAGGTGGACCTTCACAGCGGCCAATCGCTCTTCGCCTCCCAGGTGGACGGCGAATGGCGCCTCTCGGCGGTCGGCTGCACACCGGACCACAAGCCCGCTGACCATCCGTTCAACTGCGAGCTAGAGGCCTGACGTGCGGACGCTGTTCTCCGTCTACCTCGCGCTCATCCTCGGCCTGCTCGCCATCTACGCCGTGATCGGAGTGGTCGGTCTGTGAGGCGCGTGATCCGCGAGCACAGCCTCGGCCTGTTCTTCCTCGCCCTGTTCTGCGTGACGCTGGTCGCCCAAGCGCTCGTCGGCCACGCGGACTTCAACCACCACCAGGCCGCGCATCAGGAGCACCCGATCTCACTGTGGCGGTACATCGTCTCGTCGGACTTCGGCGGGGACGTCTTGGAGAACTGGCAGTCGGAGTACCTCCAGTTCACGCTCTTCATCGGCGCCACGATCTGGCTGCTGCAGCGCGGCTCGCCGGAGTCGAAGGAGCTGCACAAGGCCGGGCGAGAGAGTGACGCGGATCAGAAGGTCGGCGAGTACGCGACCGAGGACTCACCGCGCTGGGCGCGGGTGCGCGGATGGCGACTACGGCTTTACGAGAACTCGCTGCTGCTCGTGATGACGAGCATCTGGCTGGCATCGTGGACGGTGCAGGCGATCAACGGCCGCAACGCGTACAACGCCGAGCAGTTCGACCACCAGGAGGCTGGGCTGACGCTGTGGCAGTACGTGGGCTCGTCGGACTTCTGGGATCGCACGCTGCAGAACTGGCAGTCGGAGTTCCTGGCGGTCGGGTCGATGGCGGTGTTCGCGATCTACCTACGCCAGCGCGGATCACCGGAATCCAAGCCCGTCGGAGCGGCCCGTGACGCCACCGGCGTCGAGGGATGATCCCGGCTCCCCCTTGCAGCCGTGCCCAGCAGACGGCTCCGGCACTCCCTCGACGGCGCGAGGTTCGCCGCGTAGTGGAGAGGTAGCTGCGCCGCATGTCGACCCAAGCCGCGCCCCGGTCCGAAGCGCGGGGCGCACCCGTTGTCTCGCTTCTCGGTATCGGCATGCGGGCCGGCGATTCACTGCGGCGACAAGCGGGCAAGCGCGGCGCATGATTGTCAGCCTGCCTGGCGTTTTCCGCCCGGTATCCGACGCGGAACTGCTCATCGGCGAGGTCCGTCGAGAAGTCGCTGGCGGTGCCCGCGACGTGGTCGACGTGTGCACCGGGAGCGGGGTGGTCGCGGTCGCGGCAGCGCTGAAGGGTGCGGACGTCGTTGCCATCGACGTCTCGCGGCGCGCGCTCGTCTGCGCGCGGCTGAACGCGCTGCTCGCGGGCGCGACGCTGCGGGTGCGGCGGGGGGACCTGTTCGCGCCGCTGCGTGGCCGCCGGGTCGACCTCATCACGGCGAACCCGCCGTACATCCCGACCGCGGCACCCGACGCGCTGCCGCCGCGAGGAGTCGCCCGCGCGTGGGAGGCCGGACACGATGGTCGCATGCTCATCGACCGCGTCTGCGCAGAGGCACCTCGTCACCTTCGGCCAGGCGGAGCGCTGCTCATGGTCCACTCCTCCCTCTGCGACATCGATGCGAGCCTCGTCGCGCTGCGCGACGCCGGTCTCGATCCGCACGTTGCGTCACGGCAACGCGGTCCGCTCGGGCCGATTGTTCGCGCGCGAGCGTCGGCCCTCCAGGCTCGCGGTGTGCTCGCGCCCGGCCAGAACGAGGAGGACATCGTGGTCATCCGGGCGAGGGCGTGACTCTCGCCGCGCCCGCGCGCGTCACTGGTCCTCTCCTTCACCTGCTCGCGTGCCTGCTCCGACAACCGCCAAATGGCAGGTGCGAGCTGCTCTATCTGTCCGCCTTTGTCCATCCTGCGGATCGAGCGCCCGCCCGGCACGCTGCTGGCCATGAGCGCTACACGCAAGGGCGAAGCGCAACTGCTCCGCACGTTCTCCGTGACGCGGGACCCGCGGCTTCGCGAAGACATCATCACTGCCATGACCCCCATGGTGAAGTCGATCGCCGCGAAGTACGCGCGGCGCGGCGAGCCGGTCGATGACCTGATTCAGGTCGGCATGATCGGTCTGCTGAAAGCTGTCGATCGCTACGACCCCGACCGGGGTGTTCCCTTCGCTGGATTCGCGGTGCCGAATATCTCGGGGGAGATCCGCCGTCACTTCCGGGACACGACCTGGGACGTCCGCCCGCCACGGGAACTCCAAGAAGCGGTCCTGGCCCTCAGCAAGGCGCGTCCCGTGCTTGAAGGGCGGCTCGGCCGTCCGCCCACCGTCAGTGAGTTGGCCGGCGAGACCGGGATGTCAGCCGAGCAGGTGGTCGAGGGTTTGAACGCCGGTGAGGGTTACTCCGCTGCGTCGCTCGAGACACCGGTGCTCGAGGACGGAAGCACGATGCGTGACACCCTCGGGGCGCTGGACGGCGACTACTCGATGGTCGAGTGGCGCCATGACCTCCGCCGGGCAATCGCCGCGCTGCGCCCGCGCGAACGGCAGATCGTCGCTCTTCGGTTCCTGGGTGGGCTGTCACAGCGCGATATCGCTGAGCAGGTCGGCATCTCGCAGATGCACGTCTCGCGCCTGCTGCGCTCGGCGTTGGACCAGATGCGCGACGCGATCGACGCTCAGCCCGTGAAAGCGCAGACGCGGGCCTCGCGGTCCGGCATTGGACGCACGATCATTCGGTGAGGTTCAGAAACGCGACCGTCCCCACTGATTCAACGGCGATCGATGTGTTGCTCGTCGAGGACGATCCCGGCGATGTCCTCCTCGTGCAAGAGGCCCTCGGAGAACACCCGCCGCACAGCCGCATGCACATTGTCGGCGGCGGCGCTCGGTAAGAGAGGGTTCCGGTGCCGATCGGCCTGTTCTCGTGCTGGGGGGATGACGTGCTGCCCTAGCTCACCCGCATCGGGTTCGGCAGCGGAGCCCAGCCTTGGTCGCACTCACTCCACGACACGACACGATCGCGGCCACGCTGCTTGGCGACGTAGAGCGCCCGGTCGGCGTTGACGAGCATCTGCTCTCCCTGTGCGGCCGGCCCGGCCGCGACCCCGAAGCTTGCGCACACTCGGAGTCCGCCGTCAAAGATCTCTCGGCCAACCCGCTCTCGGATGCGTGCTGCGATGCGTACGGCTTCCCCCTCGTCACACCCGGGAAGGAACAACGCGAACTCCTCCCCTCCGAGGCGACCGACCGCATGATCGGCTCGAACGCTCTCCACCACGACCGCCGCAAGGCGACGCAGAACAGTGTCGCCCGTCGGATGCCCGAAGCGATCGTTGATCTGCTTGAAATGGTCGACATCGAGCATCACCAGCCCGGAGATCGCCCCCGGATCGTCTCCCGCCGCCTCCAGGCGAGACAGGAAGGCGCGCCGATTCAACAGGCCCGTCAGCGGGTCTCGCGTCGCGAGGAACCGCGCCTCCGTGAGCAGGTTGTCAACCCGCGAATGCCACATTGTGGTCACGACGCAGATCACGACCATCAGACCCACACCCGACACGAACATCGTCCCCCGGTCGACTGGGTCTGCCAGCAAGAAGAGCGCGACGCCGAATGTCACCACCGACAGGCACAGGTCGATAAGAAGCCGGCGCGCAGGCAGATATGTTCCGGCGCCGAGCAGCGGCCACGCAAAGAAACACGGCACCAGCAGTACGGGACGAATGATGCCCACGGCAGCCCCGATCGTGAGGATCCCGAGCCAGTTGGCGACCACGACGTGCCGCTCGGCCAGGCCCGGCCCAATCAGGAGCAGTCCGACGCCGCAACCGAGGCACACCAGCGCCAGCACGATCATGGCCCCGCGGTCTTCGGGGTAACGGTCGGGAAGGATCAGCATCAGCCCCACCAGCCCGGCCCCGGCCAGGAACATCACCGCTTGGAATCGACCCAGGACGTGAGCGTCGGCCGTGGCCGACCCGTCACCCGTCCTATCTCCCGCTGAGGGGTGGCGCCCTCCGCTCGATCGCCCCATGAGCTTCGCTATCGGTCACGACGCGCTTCCAACGTCACCGAACACCCAGACATTGGACAATCGTGCGGGTCGTCAGACACCACCACCTGCGAGCGCCCATGTCGCGCCCGGCCCCGGATACGCCTCACCGCGCCTGCGGAGGTGCTCGAGATGTGCCTGTGTCTCCATCAGCGCCAGCATCGCGTTCGCCGAGTCTCGGACATCGACGCGGAAGACCGCGTCGCGCAAGCGGGCCAGCGTCATCGGAGCGGGAGCCAACTCCGATCGCAGCTGATCCAGCCGCTTGGCGTGGTGCGCGGCGAGCTCGTCCGCGCGACGCCGGGCATCCACGTACGGATCGCCGTGTGCGGGCAATACGTACCGTACGGGAAGCTCCGCCACCCTGCGAAGTGAGCCGAGGAAATCGCCAAGCGAATCGGCCCCATCCCACGCGGGCTGAATGTTCGGCGTGAACCCAGGCAGCAGCAGGTCACCACAGAGCAGCACGCCATCGCCCTCTCTGAAGAGACACACGTGCCCAGGGTCATGGCCCGGCGTCCACAGGACGCGCCAGTCCCCGATCATCTGTCCGTCCTCAAGCGGATCGATCCCGGGCACACCGGCCACAAGCGCCGAGAATCCAGCGAAGGCCCGCTCCATCGCAGCAGCATCGGGCCAGCCGCCACCCGCATCGCCGTCCCGATCCCCACCCGCAAAGGCGAGACTCGGCGCCACCCCGGGGTGAGCCAGCACCCTCGGCGCCAAGGTCGCAGCCAGACCCCAATGGTCGATGTGTCCGTGCGTGATCAGCACGCGTTCCGGAACCTGCCCGAGGGCCTCGAGACCTGCCGCGAGCGCCGACTCCGAGCCGCGAGCGCCGGTATCGACCAACACCGGGCCGTCCGACGTCTCGAGCACGTGCACGTGCAGGTGATCCGGCGCAGGCATGGCCAGCGGGATCGTAAATCGGGCGACGCCGGGCGCCGGCCGAGTGACCTCTACCTCCACGGCCTTGGACATGCGGCAAGCCTACACGCCCTCGTGAGCGATCGTTAGCGCAACACCCCCAGGCCGGCACGACGGGTCGCTCCGGACCGTCGAACGAGTTCTGCGCCGGGCCGCCTGAACACGGCCGCTGACCGGGCGCTGCCCAATGGAGAGGAGTCCAGCCCGACGCTCTACGTGATGTACGACACACAGTGAACGATCGTTTTGCATGTCGGGGACGCATGTCATACCGTCCCCGTCCGAGTTCGCCTCCCCTCTGGGAGCCCAGTTGCGCTGGCGGGCTCACCCCGCAGACGCCCGTACCGCGTCTGACTGGCGAGCGCCGTGCCGTCGATGGAACTGGCGGCTGGCGTCTCGCGTGCGGCCCTCTATCTCCCCTCTCCCCCTGATACGGCCGCGCACGGCTGCTGGGGTGCCGGGCTCATACGAGCCCGGCACCCGAGCCCACGGGATCACACGGGCTCGTCGGCACCGAGGCGCGCCGTGATGACCCCCCACCAAACGTCAGCCAGCACCTCGACGACACCCGTCGTATCCGACTGACCCGAGCGGCACGCGACCTCCTGGTACAGAACCCGCTCCGTCATCCAGACGGCCGCGGCCCCCAGTACCCCGGCACGCTCAGCCGTGCACGCTCCACCGACGAGCAGCCGATCACGCGCCAAGACGATGTACCCGCCGATGAGGTCACGCCAGAACATGCCGACCTGGGCGTCGTACGCGGCTGCTTCGATCACGGCACGGAGCAGCGGCGCGTGGTCGGCGAACCCACGGACGAGTACTCGCAAAGCCCGCTCGAGTTCAGCCCGAGTCGACCCCGGATCCGACAACCATTGCTCGACGGGCCCCGTCATCAGACCGGCCAACTCCCCTGCGGCTGCCTTCAGGAGATCCCGTTTGTCTTCGAACGCAAAGTAGAAACTCGTCCGCGAGAGTCCCGCCTCGGACGCTATCTCCCCCACCGTGAGCTCGGCATACGACGCGCCGCTCTCCAGCAAGCGCTCGATCGCGGCCACGAGCTCCTGCTGATTCGCGAGCCTGGCACCGGACGGTGACCGCGTCCGCATGACCGCCTGCCGCGACCCGCGGCGGGCGGGTGGCCGATCCGTCACGACTCCGATCCGGGATGGCGCAGCGGGCGTTCACTTGCCCCGGCCATGCTCGGACGATCGGCGCGCGACACATCGAAGGGGAGAGGCCCCATGTCAGGATGCTCACACATGCGGCCAGTGTACCCATCCTGGCCCCGCGTTCTCTGAACCGATCCCCGGGTCGCTCGGCGTTCCTGGAGAGCCGCATCGATCTGGGTGACACGCCCCCGCGGAAGGCGCCTCGACGGAACCTCGTGCACCCGGGCTATGGGAACGATCGTTGATTCCGGCTTGCGGGATGCCCCCCCTCGTACTACGCTGACACTATGTCAAACGTCCAGCCTGAGCTTGATGCCCTGCAAGTCGCCGACGACGAGCTGTGGACCGAGGGGCCCCCGCACGAGACCTTCTCGCGACTGCGACAGGAGTGCCCGGTCCACTGGAGTCGCGGGATCGCACAGTCGCCGCACGATGCCGGCTTCTGGTCCGTCACCAAGGCCGACGACGTCCTCGCTGTCAGCCGGGACTGGCAGACCTACTCCTCGGCGTCGAACATCCTGCTGATTGATCACGGGGTCCCGGTCGAACTCGTTCAGGGCATGTTCATCGGAATGGATCCGCCGAAGCACGACCGGATCAAGGCGCTCTTCCAGAAGGCGTTCACGCCGAAGTCCATTGGCCGGCACGAGGACGCGATTCGGGCGATTACGGCCGGGGTGATGGACGGCTTGGAGGGGCGCGAGACGTGCGATCTGGTAACGGAGGTCGCACAGCCGGTCGTCGCCAGGGTGATCGGGAGCTTCATGGGCCTCGACCCCGAAGACGACAAGCCGTGGGCGGAGTCGATCAACCAACTCCTCGGCTTCGGTGACCCAGACCTCAATCCAAAGGGCATCGAGCAGCTCGTCTCCGAAGACCTGCCGCCGATGTACGAGAAGTGCATGCGACTGGTCGAGGACCGCCGCGCAAATCCGACCGACGACATGCTCAGCGTCCTGGTCTTCGCCGAGATCGATGGCGATGTGCTCACCGATCTCGAGATCTTCTCCGGGTTCGTCTTGCTCATGGCAGCCGGAAACGACTCGACGAAGGCCACCTACACGAGCACGATGAGGGCGCTGATGGAGCATGAGGACCAGCGCCAGCTGCTGCTCGACGACCTGTCGCTGGTGCCGAGCGCCGTCGAGGAGGCGCTGCGGATGTTCCCCGCCTTCGCTCACTTCCGCCGTACGGCGACACAGGACGCGACGCTCGGCGGCTGCCCCGTCAAGAAGGGTGACAAGATCGCGCTCTGGTACCCGTCCTCGAACCGCGACGAGGATCGCTACGAGGATCCGGAGCGCTTCGATGTCACGCGCAATCCCGAGCACCAGGCGTTCGGTGCCGGCGGCCGTCACTTCTGCCTCGGGACCGCCCTCGCCCGGCTCGAGCTGAAGATCCTCGTCGAGGAGACCCTCAAGCGCTATCCGACGATGTCGCTGGCGGGAGAACCCACCTGGGTCATTTCACAGTTCTCGAGCCAGCTGAAGAGCCTGCCCGTCAAGCTCGCTGCATGACGCCGAGTTCGTCGCAGACGCCTGACGTCGACTGGGTCGTCATCGGCTCTGGCTTCGGGGGCAGCGTGAGCGCGCTCCGACTCGCACAGAAGGGCTACTCGGTGCGCGTCCTCGAAGCCGGCCGGCGCTTCGCCGACTCCGACTTCGCGGAGACCACCTGGCAGGCACGCCGGTACTACTGGATGCCACGGCTCGGCTTGACGGGGATCCTGCGTATGACCGCGTTCAAGGATGTCTTCGTCGTCAGTGGCAGCGGCGTCGGCGGCGGCAGCCTCGGCTACGCCAACACCCTGTATCGCGCTCCGACGGCGTTCTTCGAGGATCCGCAGTGGCGTGACCTCGCCGACTGGGAAACTGAGCTCCAGCCGTGCTACGACGAGGCAGAGCGCATGCTCGGGGTCACCACCTACGACGCGAAGGGGGCTGCGGACGAAATCCTGGAGGAGTACGCGCACGAGATCGGCGTCGGAGAGACGTTCCGTCCCACCCGGGTCGGCGTATTCCTCGGCGCTGAAGGCGAGACCGTTCCCGACCCGTATTTCGGCGGCGAGGGACCAGATCGGACCGGGTGTCTGCGCTGCGGCTCGTGCATGGTCGGCTGTCGGCACGGGGCCAAGAACACGTTGATGAAGAACTACCTCTGGTTCGCTGAGCGGCTCCCCGTCGACATCCGGCCCTTGCGGACCGTGACGGATATCCAGCCGGACGGGGCCGAAGACGGATCACAGGGCTACATCATCCGCCACCGCCCGTCGGGAGCGTGGCTTGGCCGCGGCGAACAGACCGTCCGCGCACGGGGCATCGTGATCGCGGCCGGCGCGCTCGGGACCAATCGGCTGCTCTTCCGCTGCAAGCTCTCGGGCAGCCTTCCGCGTCTCTCGGACCGACTCGGGTATCTCGTCCGGACCAACAGCGAATCGATCCTCGCCGTGACCGCTCCGCCCACCGACCGCCGGGATTTCACCCGCGGCGTCGCCATCACCTCAAGCATCTACCCCACGCCGGACACGCACATCGAGCCGGTGACCTACGGAGCGGGGGCAGACTCCCAGTCCTTGCTCTTCGCGCTGCTGACGGAGAGCGGGCGACGGGGCACCAGACCACTGCATTTCCTGCGCGCCATCGCCCGCCATCCGAGGCGGGCCGCGCGCGCTGCGCGCATCAAGGACTGGTCCCGCCAGACCATGATCATCCTCGTCATGCAGACGCTTGACGGCGCGATGCGCCTGAAGGTCCGGCGGCGTCTGCCCGGTGGCGACGTGGTGCTCACGACCGAGCAGGACGCACTCTCTCCCAACCCAGACCAGATTCCCGCCGCATATGACGCGGCCGCCTGGCTGACAGAGAAACTGCGTGGCACCCCGCAGGCGGTCTTCACCGAGGCGACGATGTCCATCCCCACCACAGCCCACATCCTCGGCGGCGCCGTGATCGGCAGCACCCCGGAGAACGGCGTGATCGACGCGGATCAGCGCGTGTTCGGGTACGAGAACCTCCTGGTCTGTGACGGTGCTGCCGTGCCCGCCAACGTCGGGGTCAATCCGTCCTTGACGATCACCGCGTTGGCTGAGCGTGCGATCGGCAAGATCCGCCCCGCTTGACACTTCAAGCGCCGGGCGGGCGTGGCCCTGTGAATACGGAACCAACCAACACGAGCCGCCTGACTCCGGAGCCCGCGCTCTCCGCGAGATCACGGACGCGGCACATCCCTGACAGGTAGCATCGGCCGCCGTGCGGGACCAGAAGATCCTGGACGCCGCCACGCGGCTGTTCTACGAACGGGGCTTTGACGCCGTCGGCGTCGATGAGTTGGGCGAAGCCGCAGGGGTCTCTGGCCCAGCGATCTACCGGCACTTCGCCGGGAAGGACGAAATCCTCTCGACGCTGTTTGACGAGGCGATGGATCGTCTCCTGCTGCTCGTGCCCGCACCGACGGACGATCCGTTCCGCGATCTTGAGGCGCTGGTCCGCGCCCAAGCGGAATTCTCGCTGACGGACTCGGCGTTGGTGAGCATCTACGCGCGGGAGGACCGGTCCCTGCCGTCGGAGGCGCGGCGGCGCCTCGCCCGACGCCAGCGACAGCATGTGGACCGTTGGGTGGAGGTTCTCGCGCGGTGCTACCCCGAGAGGGCCACGAGCGAACTCGTCACCACGGCGTTCGCGACGATTGGACTCCTGCTGTCCGCGGCGTACTGGCCACGCGATGCCCGCCAGGTTGACGACCTACCTGGGCTGCTGGTGTCCATCGGCCTTGGCGCCCTCGCGGGAACCGAGCACCGGTCAGACGACTGACGTCAGCGCATCGAAACGCGCACGCCTCACGTTGGAGGACGCACAAGCGTGTCTCACATGTCAAGCGGCGGCCCGGAGCGGGCGGTTGACTGCCGGTGTTCCGTGTGCCGGAACGAGCATGAACGCCCTGCGCCGGATTCGCTCCGGGCGGGGCGACTCCGGACGCAGCGTCGTCTCCGAAAGCACGGTCTCCACCACGGTGCGCATCTCGAACAGCGCGAAGCTCGCCCCGATGCAGCGGCGGGTTCCCCCTCCGAACGGCAGCCACTCATAGGTGCCCGGACGCCGTTCCAGGAATCGGGTCGGGTCGAACCGACCTGGGTCGGGATACAGGCGCGGATCCCGATGAACCGCATAGATCGCCGGAGCGACAGTGCACCCGGCCGGGAGCTCGTATCCCGCAAGCTCCCACGGCTCGGTGAGGGTGCGCACGACGAACGGGATGACCGGCCGCACGCGCAGCGCCTCGTAGATCACCGCGTCGATCAGTGCCGGGTCCGGATCGTCCGAGGCGACGTTGGCCTGAAGCTCTTCGAGCACGTGCGGATTGCGGAACAGCTGGTCGAACGTCCACGCCAGCGCCGTCGCGGTCGTCTCGTGACCGGCCAAGAGCATGGTGACCAGTTCGTCGCGAAGCTCCTCCATCGTCAGGGCCGAGCCATCGTCCCGGCGGGCGAGCAGCAGCATCGAAAGAATGTCGTCTCGCGACGAGAGGTCACGGTCATTCCAGCGCTCTTCGATCTCGCGGAAGATGAGCTCGTCGGTCGCTTTGATCTGACGGCGGAAGTTCGACCACGATCTCCAGGGTCCGACATCACGCCTGATCGCGGGGAGCATGAGCGCCAGGCTGATCATGCGGTCGTTCTCCACCACCGAGAGCAGCGCCGCACGGAGATCGCTGTAGTTCGGCCCGCGGGACAGGCCGAAGACCGCGCGCATGATCACATCAAGCGCGATCTCCGCGAAGCGCGGTCGCAGTGAGAACGGCACCCCAGAGGGCCATGACGCTATTGACCTGCGGGTCTCCTCCGCAATGAGGTCGCGGTAGGAGCGCATGCGGTCGCCGTGGAACGCCGGCAGCATGAGCTTGCGTTCTTCAAGATGCCGCGGAGGGTCGAGGACCAGCAGCGAGTTCGGACCCCCGACGGGCTCGATGGTCGTGTAGGCAGCTCGTCCCGCGAGCAGATTCGACCCTCGGTAGGTGAACACCCGTTCAATGAGGGCGGGGTCCGAGACGAACGCGAACTCCCCGCTCCCGAACCCGAGGATTCGAGCACGAAATACGGGCCCGAGACGCTGCGCGTTGTATTCGGTGAACCCGTGAGGACTCTTCAGGAACCACGCGGTCTGCGCGAGCGCTGGCAGACGAACCGTCGGGGGAAGCTTCCTGCTGTGGCGAGGCGCGCGGAGCGGCGGCATGGGGAAACACTACCAGACAGCTAACGTTCGTTCACTGCCCGGATTCGCCGGCTTGGCGGTGGGGCCGGACGGCGTCACCCACGGTCTGTGATCGGACCCGCCGGGCAGGGGGAGCGGCGGACGTCAACCCGCACGAGCCGTAACCTAGGCTCGTGACGATGCGGACGGTTACAGGGCGTTCACGAAAGGGTGAGCAGCGGGCCGAAACGATCATCGACGCCGCGCTCCGCTGCCTGGCACGGGACGGTTACGCCGCGACCTCGCTCCAGCGTGTCGGCGACGAGTCCTCGCTCGGCAAGCGCGCCGTCGTCTACTACTTCGGCTCACGCGACGGCCTGTTCGATCATGTCGTGCGGGTCGTCGGCGGGCGCCTGGTCGATCAGCTCGAGCAGAGCGTGCTCGGGCTCGAGGACCCAGCCGACATCGTCGCCCGCGGATTCGAGCGCATGTGGGAGGCGATCACCAGCGATCGAGCCCTGCTCGTGGCATGGTTCGGCCTGCGTACTGAGGCGATCACCAACGACGGCCTGCGGCCCGCCGCCAACTACATCACCGATCGTATGCGCGCCGTGATCGCCATGCTCATCGACAATGCGCTGGCTCGCGGACGCGTCCTGCATATGCGCCGGCCCGCGCTCGACGTCCTCATCCTTGCCGGTATCCAGGGGCTGATCCTGGAGTATGTCGAGCGCGGGAGTACGCCGGACCTTCACGACGGCATCGCGGAGTTCCGCGTGTTCCTCGAGGGCGTCTCGTCGGTGGCGACCGGACCGTGACGCGGTTACCCTGGCTGCTCGACCCGATCGACTCCCCAATGCTCCATGCCCTCCTTGCCGCTCTGACGAAAGTGATCCACGGCAACCTCGACGAACAGGGCCTGCGCCTCGGCGACGAGCCGGTCTTGGTCGTAGACCGAGCCCTGCATCGTCAGCTTGCGTCCATCCACGTGAGTGCAGGAGCCGCTCAGCCGCAGAGGTCGCCCGAGCAACACGGGCGCCCGGTAGTCCACGCTCAGCCTGGCCGTCACGGCCGGGATGCGCAGGATCACCAGCACCCCGCCGAACAGGTCATCAAGTGCCGCAGCGACCGCGCCCCCGTGTGCGAATCCGGGGGCACCCTCGTGGCGGGTGTCGAGCACGATCTCTGCGCACGCGCGATCGTCCTCCTGCCACATGCGCATCTGCAGCCCGGCTGGGTTCTCCGGGCCGCAGCCGAAGCAGTTCGCGTGATGAGGCGGGATCGCGGGACCCCTGGTCGCGCTCACAGTGCCGCTTCCATCGCGGCGACGCCGGAGACCTCGAGGCGCCCGATCTCCTCGACGAGCGGCAGTCCCGCCGCGTGATCGCCCGCCTCCGCGCACGTGGCGAGGTCGACCCATCGCGCGGCCAGTTCCTCGTAGATCGACGCGGCCGCCAGCAGCGCGGATCCCCCGAGCGCGCCTGCCATCTCGCGCAGGAACTCGGCGTGGAGAGAGCGGAACATGGCCCCTCCCGTCCCGGCCTTGACGATGAACACTCGTAGGCCGCGAAGCACCTCGTCCATGCCGGTCGCGAACGTCTCAGGCCAACGCGGGTAGCTTTCGCAAAAAGCGGCCACGCCGGCCAGCCCAAGCCCCCCGTCGAGGCCTCCCACCGAGGCGGGCGCGGTACGCATGTTCCGAACCGCGCACGCCAGCGCCCGCTGGGTCGCGATACCGGGGTCGGGGAGCCGATCAGGCCAGCGGTACAGGAACGTGGTGTGGCGATTCGGCCCGGGGAATCCGCTGGAGTTCCGGGCCGCCGCCAGTGAATCCAATGAGCACCGCTGCAGCTCGTCGCGGTCGTTATCGGCGATCCAGGCAACCTGAGCGTCGCTGTCGTAGTCGACGACGACGATGTCGTGGCGCGTGTTGCTCATGCGCACGCGCAGGTACTCGAGCTCGGCGATGTCCGCCCACACCATCGGCGGCCGGCCGGCATCGATTTCGTCCGTCACCCATGCCCAGCCCTCGACAGGATCATCGGTCTCCCGGACCTCGATTTCGGCATTCAGATGCGCGGCGACGTCACGCTCGAGATCGCCGGTACGCCCCACCAGATAGATGGGCGGTGCGATCTGCGGGATCTCCGCGAAGAAGAAGCCCAAGCCGCCGGCCAACCCGAACACCGTCCCCTCCGATAGCGGCCCAGACCCGAAGTCGAGACCGTGATGCTCCAGCAGATCACGGAGCGCGCCCGAGCCGCAGTGGCCGGCGCGACGGTGGGGGAAGGTCTCAGCAGCCGTGCGCATGATCGAGCACGTTATCGAAAGCCACCGATCGGTACACTTTGCCGTGCTCGCGGTTCGGACCCTGAGCACCGCCCCAAACCGCGCCGGATTCCCGGCGAGAACCGAGGAGGTTGACCATGAGCGTCATCGTCGAGAACGACCTGCAGTCCATCGACCTGAGCGACTTGTCCCTCTGGGACGACGGCCCGCCGTTTGACCTGTTCGCGCGGCTTCGACGCGAAGCGCCGGTTCACTGGAGCCCACTCAATGACTACCCGGACGAGGCGGGCTTCTGGTCGATCACCCGGTGGAAGGACATTCACGAGATCAGCCGCGACTTCTCCACGTTCTCCTCTGAGCGCGGCGGGATCCTGCTCCTCGACGAACCGGGACTGCCGCTCGTCATGCAGCAGCAGCAGATGATCTCGATGGACCCACCGCGCCACGACCGCATCAAAGCCATCTTCCAGCGAGGGTTCACGCCGGCTCGCATCAACGAGCATGAAGACCGCATTCGCGGCATCGTGACGAAGGCGCTCGACCGTGTCGCCTCACAGGGTCGGTGCGACCTGGTGACAGATGTCACCCAGCCGGTCGTCTCCCGGGTCATCGGCTCGTTCATCGGAATGGACGAGGCCGACGATGCGAAGAACGCCGAACGCGTGAACATGGTGCTGGCGTTCGGAGACGAAGAGGTCTCACCCGGCTTCGAGGAGGTCGCCGCGACGATCGAGGTCGCGTTCGGCGAGTTCATGGAGCAGGTCGCGCTGCGCCGGGAGCAGCCCGCCGATGATCTGCTCACGGTGCTCGCGCACGCAGAGGTCGACGGCGAGCGACTCAACGACATCGAGATCTTCACGGGCATCGGGCTGCTCGCGGCCGCGGGCAACGACTCGACCCGCTCCACCTTTGCGAGCGGGATGCTCGCGCTGCTCCGAGACCCGGAGCAGCTGGAGATGGTCAAGAGCGATCCGTCGCTGATCCCCGGCCTCGTGGAGGAATCACTGCGGTGCTTCCCGGCGTTCGCGCACTTCCGCCGCACGGCGCAGCGCGATGTCGAGATCCACGGGACGACGATCCGCGAGGGTGACAAGGTCCTGCTCTGGTACGTGTCGAGCAACCGCGACGAAACGGTCATCGAGGACCCCGATCGCTTCGACATCCGGCGGCGCACCGAGCACCAGGCGTTCGGCGCGGGCGGCCGGCACTTCTGCCTGGGCGCCGCGCTGGCCCGCCTGGAGCTGCGTGTGCTCTTCGAGGAGACGCTGGCGCGCTTCCCGGACATCCACCTGGCGGGCGAGCCCCGGCGGACGCGCTCGTGCTTTGTCAACCAGCTCAAGGAGATGCCCGTCGCATACACCGCGGCGTAGGTATCGGTGTGTCCGGGGTGGGCGGCAGGCGAAGCCCACCTCGGGCGCAGCTTCGCCCGCCCGGGACGCGCCGGGCGTGGCGTTCGGTGTCAGCGGGTTCGAAGGCGAACGCCGGCGTCGTGCCGCCGGCGGATCTCGGCGACCGCGCGGTGCCATGCGCCATCAGTCGCACCCGGCTCGTCGGACCGCAGGCCGAGCTGTGGCCCGACTGGCACGCTTCGCGTTCGTGACCAACGGCACCGACCCGCTCGAAACGGTCGAGGCCGAGCATGGCCAGCACGCCGTCGTCAAGGGAGCCCTGACGGCCTCGCGCACCCGCTGCCAGCGGGAGTGGCGCGCCCCTTTCGCGTCCTCACCGACGTCGGCGCGCACCGGCGCCACGCCGGGAGTGCCTTGCACGCGGCTCATGTTGGTGACGGGGCAACGTCGGCACGTCTCTGATACCGCGGACCCCGGCCCCTGGCTCCTTGGCGCGGCGCCGTTCCAGCACCGTCATGCCGAAGAGCGCAAGCGGGACCAGCACGACAGGCAGGGCAAACGCGACACTCGTCAACCAGTGTGTGGCGTGGGCTATGACCAACATGGGAAAGGTGCAGCGAGAGACGCTCGACCCCGCAGCGCCCCCCGCCAAGCGGCCTGGCTTGGTCCGAGGTCCGCGACAGCCTGCGCTGCGGGGCTCACGTGTTCTGGGCGCACGCTCTTCACCTCAGCGCGAGCCGGCCGGCGCTCCCGCCGCCGCCTCCCAGCGAACCGGAGCGACCGGCGTGGGCTGGTTGTTCGTCGCCGAGGACGAGTCGTCGTCCTCGTTCGCTCCGCCGAGCTTGCCGATGCGCACAGCGGCAACCGCCACGAGCACCATCAGGAAGATGTTCAGTGACAGGACCAGGATCGAAGCGGGCGTCCACGCCCACCGCGGCGCGTCATCGCGACGCTCAACCTGGAAGAACGTCGTGTCGCGGGCGAAATCGCGGGTGACGGTCTCGCGAGCCGGGAACCCGGCGAAATCCAGCTCCGGGTCTGCCGGCATGCGCACGGGCACGGCCAACGTGGTACGCCCCTTGTGCACGCGGACGAACGTCTTCCACGTTCCGCCGATTGGCACCGGCGCAGTGCTGCGCAGCCAGCCGTCGCCGCGGTCGACGAGGCGATTCTCGAAGCGCCCGCCGCCTTGCCAGCCCAGGACGTAGAGCCATGCCGGGTTCTCGGTGAGATCGGTCCGGTTGATACGGACGGCGAGGTCCGCCACCGTCGTCGGTCCGCCACCCGCCGCATCCGGAACCTCCCTCACGTTTGAGAGCTGCATCGCAGCCGTGACCCCCTTCGGGGCATCGAGGACCGCGGCGTTGGCGGCCAACGCGACCGCGCAGGCGGCGGCGAGCACGGAGACGGCGAGCGGGCGCCGCACGATGCCGAGCGTGCCGCGAAGCGCGTGCACGAGCATCGCAGCGAGCACACCACCGCTGACTCCGGCGAGCAGCGCCGCCGGGATCGCCTCAGGCAGCAGACCCGGCTGCCAGGGCAGCGGCATCGCGATGTGCGACCACCCGTACTCGGCCCAGAACCCAACGGTGCCGACGAGCGCGCCCGCGACGATACCGACCCGGAGCGCCTGACGGGGGCTCGCGCGAAACGCGACGGCCTCTACCAGCAGGGCCTCCGCGATGAAGAGCGGATAGGCAGGCGGCGTGCGCTCCAACGGACCGCCGATGAGGGTCGCGAGCAGAACCTGGATGGGCAGGTAGATCGCCAGTGCGAGCAGTGCACCCCCGCGTGCCGTGAGCATGCGTGCGGCGACGAGGCCGGCGGTAGAGAAGAAGACCAGGAGGATCGGCTGCCAGATCATTCGGTATTGGGGAACCGCCCAGTTGAACTCGTCGGTGGCGTGCGTGCCGATGAACAGCAGCATGCCGCCGAGAATCCCCGCCACGAGCGGGAGCGGCCGACTCCACAGGCCCACACCGGTGAAGGGCTCCCTCCCGGCAGCCCGAGCGCCCTCGACGAGAAGCAAGGTGGCGCCGAACGCGCCAGCGAGCCCACCGCCGAAGAACATGACGTGCGTCGGGCCCCACAGCGTGACATCCTGACCGAACAGTCGGTGCCAGAGATCGTCCAGCGGAAAGCCGAGGAGCGCGAAGCTCCCCCCCGCGGCGAGCAGCAGCGCAGCAGCGGACACACGACCGAAGCCCGGCACGTCAACCCCGGCAGCACTTGAGGCGGACCTATCGGTGGGGGTCATGCCGACGGCGAGTACGCCGGAGAGGAAGAGGCCGATCAGTCCGAACATGAACGGGTAGTGAGCAACGGTGCCCAGCGGCCCCTCGTCACGCCCGATGTCGATGTGGACACCGATGTCCCAGAAACCGCCAGCGAACGCAAGCAGCGCGCTGCCGATCGCAGCGATGCTCGGGATCGCCGCCCAACCCGGAATCCCCAGCACGCGTTCAACCACACCCTCGACCTGGCGAAGACCACGCGCGTCTCCGCGTCGATAGGACAGAACCAGCGCCAGCGTGAGGATCGTGAGGACCGAGATACTGCCACCGACGATGAGAATGTCACGGACCGGCGCGCCGCCGACCTCGGCGGCTGCGGTGGGCACGAAGGTTGTACTCATCAGGATCGTCTCCTCTTAGGGGGTGTGTTCGGAGACGGGCTCCGAAGCGGAGGTGTCACACGGCACGGGTCAGACGAGCGCCTTGCGGAAGCCAAGAGAGCTACCGGGCCAGAGGGTCGTGTTCCGCCTCGGACCGTCGAGTTCGCTTGCTCGCCGTGCCGAGGCCGCCGAAGCCAGAGCCGATGGTTGCGAATGTCGTCATGGGGCAAGGGCACAGGGGTCTCGAAGATGCTGTCACAGGCGCGTAGCTACGCGAGTGTGACACGAAGCCTCCGGTCGTGCAAGCCGGCCCGCGCTGCGGTCCGCGCCCGCCCCGGACGTGCGAAGCTGGGCCCATGAGCTCCCGCCGGCGAACTCCGCGACTCGCCCCGGACGTCCGGCGCAGGGAACTGCTCGACGCCGCGCTCGACGTCATCCTCGACCGGGGGTTCGACGCGCTCACCGTCGAGGCCGTCGCGCGCCGCGCCGGAGTGACCCGCCCGGTCATCTACGACCTCTTCGGTGACCTCGACGCGCTGCTCCTTGCGTTGATCGACCGCGAAGAAGCAGCAGCGCTCGACCCCCTCCTCGGCATCGTAGGTACGCATCCGGGGACGGGCGTGACCCCCGAAGCGTTCCTCGTCGACGCCGTCGGCCAGTTCCTGGGAGCCGTGCGCGCGCGCCCGCGCACGTGGCGTTTCCTGCTCGCACCGCCGCGTGGCGCCTCACACGAGCTGAATACCCGCATCGACACGAGCCGCGCCACGGTCACCGGACTTGTCGAGGCCCTTATCGACTGGGGCGTCGATGCGCGTGGCGGCCCCCCCGGCCTCGATCACGGGGTACTCGCTCGGCTGCTCGTGGCCGCCGGAGAGGACGCGGCACGCCTGACCCTCCTGCACCCCCGACGGTTTCCCGCGGGCCGGATCACCGCGCTCGCCGCATCAGGCTCGTTGCTGATCGGCGTAGAGACATCGGCCCGACACCTTGGCCCCGCACCGTCGGTGAGCATCCGCGGCCCGCTCGAGCAGGAGGCCGTGGGTGCAGCGGGGGCGCGCATGGCCAAGAGCCAGCGACGAGTGCAGATCCTCGATGCCGCGGTTGGCCTGATCGCCGAGAACGGGTTCGAATCACTCACCATGGAGGCGATCGCCCGCCGCGTCGGCGTCAACCGTGCGGTCGTCTATCGCAGCTTTGCCAATCGCGAGATCCTGATGCTGGCGATGCTCCGCCGTCTCGACGCCGCGGTGCGCGATACCTTCGACGCTGCCGTCCCGGCGGAGCCGAGCGACCGACATCCGGTGCGGGTCCTCGGGGAAGCGCTCGTAACGCTGCTCGAGGCGGCGATGCAAGCCCCGGACACGTGGCGCGTCGCGCTCATGCGCCCCGAGCGCGCGCCGCGCGCCCTGCAGACGCTCGTCAACAGGCGGCGCGCGGCGCTCGCGAAACGGCTCCGTCCGCTCATGGCGAGCGCGCTCGAGTCGCTCGCTGACCCGGCGCCCGACATGGACGTCGACCTTGCAGCGCGCCTCCTTCTCAGCACCGGTGAAGAGCAGGCGCGGCTCGCACTCGAAGACCCGGCGTTCCCGACCGACAGGCTCATCGAGGCGAGCTGGACCTTTCTCAGCGCCCTCCTGCCGCGGACGACGCAGGCGCCGGACGGATACGAAGGCGCGACCTTGACGTCGACCGATCTGCCTGAACCGTCGTCAAGTTGAACGTGAGCCTCGGGCGCCCCGCTCGGCGCAGGCGCCTGCTTGCGCGCAGAGCGCCGGTTGCGACCCTCACGCGCAGCACCTTGGCCGACTGCCCGCGCGGCACCGTGACACGAAGACGGCTGCCGCTCACGGTCACGGTGGCCCGGGCCCGGCGGCGGAGACCCGTGGCGCTGACCTTCAAGCGGCGCCGGACCTTCGACGAGCGCTCGAGCTCGAGGCCCCGCGGCATGCTGAGCGTCACGCTCGTCATCCGCGTGCGCCCGCCGACCACGCGCAGATCAGCGGTGGGTCGGCCCGTCTTCAGCGATCCGAGCTTCAACGTCGCGGCAGGACCACAGCCGACCACGACCGCGTCCTGCTTGAGAGCGAGGCTCGAGCCCGTGTGGGATCCCAGGGACCCACCGACTTGCGCTGGCGCCGTACACAGATCGCGATTCGCGGTCAGCGGACTGCGTGGCCCAGCGTCGAGCGTGAGACGGAAGTTCGAAAGCGGCACGTCAGGGACGCCTTCGATCGTCGTCGTGAGACGGTTGTCCTTGGTGAGCGTGATCTTCGCGTCCAGATCCAGAGTGAGCGGACCGCCAAGGCGAATTCGCAGCATAGGCAGCGGCGAGCCGGGTACCGACACGAACGTCACCGGCCCGCGCAACGTCTCGTCCAGCAGCGGCGTAGCTGCGGTCGCAGCCCCGACCACCGAACCGGCCGGGCACGCGTCGCGCACGTACGCCGCCTGCGGACATGCGTTCTTCAAGCGGTCGATGTCGGCCGACACCGACGGCGGAAGCGTCAGCTCCACCCGGCTGGTGTTCGCCTGCCCCGGATCCTGCGTAAGATCGACCTGGAGCGAGGGATGCCCGCCGCTACCGGTCTCGGCCGAACCGCCGCCGAGCTGCATTCCCAGTCGCGGTGCATAGCCGAGCGCGTCGCACCCAGTCGGCTCGTACCCGGCGGATGCCTCTGCAAAGGCACCGATATCGGAGCGCAGAGTGGCGGCAACCGTCTTTGCCGCGCAGCTCGTCGCGTTGACGATGAAGCCCGGACGATCCAGGGTCACCGTCAGGTCCCGAATCCCGGTCGCCACGCCCACTGACAAGCGCAGCGGGATCTCGTCGACCCGCAGGGTCAGACCGATGTCGGGCCGTACGATGATCCGCCCGCGCACCAGGAGACTGCCGAAGTCCAGCGGCCCGATGCGCACCGGCATCTTGATCGCGAGGCCGGCAAGTGCGTCGCCGTCACCCTTGGTCAGGAACACTTCTCCTCCCTTCAGCTCCAGCGGACGCGGGCCGGGGCCGGCCGACGCCGTGACCGATCCGACGAGGCTCTCCGGTCCGCATGCCCCGCGGGATGCGACGTCGAGCTCGCACAGGCGCGCTGCGGTGAGCCGCCCAATGAGTCCCGGTGGGAGCCGCACCTCAAGGCCCGCCAGCCGAGCGTGGCGATCTGGTCGCGAGAACCGCACCTGCAGCGCCGTCGACGCGCCCGCCTGGGCCGGCGTAGCGGCCACGGCCAGCCCCGGCTCGAACACAGGGGCGTCGCTGCACCCCTCGGTGAAGGCGAGCTCCGCCTGCGGCTTCACAGGCGCGCCCCCGGAAACGGGGACGAGGATCCCGGTGCCCACCGTGGACCCGCATGCACGTGGGGAGCTGACGATCGCCGCCTCGCCACCCCTGAACGTGAGGCGAAACTCGCTAAACGGCACGGGCGGGATGCCTCGGATGACCGCAGTGAGTTGCCCGGTCGCCGGGTCCGGCGTGACGACGCCGGACAGCTTCACTCGCACCGCGTCGACTTCGGGGCCGGCCTGCGCGACAATGAACAACCGGATCAACGGATCGGTCGGGCGGGGCTGCGCGAGGTAGATCGTCCCCGGCAGGCTTCCACCCAAGGTCGCAAGGAGCGGGGAACTCATGGTCGCGGTACCGAGCGCTGCGCCTGCTGGACACGCCACGGGACCGCCACCCGCCACGTCGAACTCGTCGTCTGTGCAGCCCACATCCGCGATCTCATTCCCCGACGTCGCGGAGAGCTCAACGCCTTCCGGCAAGATGACCGTGGCCTCGCCCACATGCGATTGGGCGACCGCGCCGGTGTCCGGAGGCATCCTCACCCCGGCCGTGAGCTCGACCGGGGCGTCGACCGCACGGTCTCCCTCCAGGATCAGCTCCGGGGCGAACGGGACGACGTCGCAGCCTGTCGGGGTGAACGCGGTCTGCCCGGACGTGGAAACCCCGGCGTACGAGGTGACAGTCACTCGAGTGGTGGCCGCAGCGCACGCCGTCGGCGATGTCATGAATGGCGCGCGCAGCGTCGGGTGTTGCGCCGGTGACCCCCACAGCCGCAGGTTGACGCGGCGGAGTTCGATCGGAATGCCCAAGAGGCTGCGCGGGATGCCTTCGAGCGTCGCGTCCAAGCCGCCGTCCCCCGGGCGCAGCCTGATCTGTGCCGTGACCTTGACCAGCGCCGTCGAGGTCGATCCCACCTTCAGACCAATCTGAACGCCGAGCTGCGCAGCCTCGGTCCCCGACGGGGAGAGGAGATGGACCGGCCCCTGCAGGAGCTGCTCACCGAGGGTGACTCCGGCATCAGCCCGGGCCGTAACCTCGCCGACTTGGGAAGCGACGGGGCACCCCGAGGCGCTGCGAAACCGTTCCGGAGCACAAAGCTCGGTGGCCGACGGGTCGCCGATCTGCCCCGCTGGCAGCGAGATCTTGATGTTCCGGGCGTCGTCTCCCAAACCTGGGATGTCGATCTCCGAACGGCCGCCGTCGAGCGACAGCGCGAGGCAGAAATCGGATCGGGCTCCGGCCTGAAGCGCAGGCGTCACGGGCGACACGGCGGAGCACGCCGACTCCGTCGTGACCGGGACCGCGGTCGCCGCCGTGACGCGCACCGCGGCGTTCGAGACAGGTGGACTTAGGGACACGCTCACAGCCATCCCCAGAACCACCGCAAGCACACTCCCGCGCCTGACCGGCGCAGACCCAACTACGAGCATCATGACCTCTCTCTCCTGCCTCCCAGGCACACGACCCCGTTAACGGTCGCTCACGCAGCGTACTCCACTTGAAGCCAAATGTGTTGTGGATGACCTCGCGCGACACGCTCCGGCGGTCGGGAGCAATCGACCTTCAGATTCCGAGGGTGCGTGCCGGGACCGGCGTGTTTCCCGTCGTTGCTCGAGCCCCGTAGCCGGTGTGAGCAGGCGATCGTCAGCGTGGTGATGGAGGCCTCGTCAACGGCGTCAGCACCCGCACGTCGACCGGCTTCTCGAACAGCTCGGGATCGCCGCGATGAGCAAGGACCGCGTCAGCGGGCTGTGCGCGAGGTGATCGGCCAGGTCGAGTCCGGCCCGTTCTGGAGTGGCTCGTCTCTCGCCGCCACCTCTCCGAAGAGTCCGTGAGCAGCTGGGTCCACGCCACCTGATCGTACGCACCATTGACTGGTCTGGGGGGGAGCAGTCGCTCGATCTGCGCAGAGCTGGTACGTTCCGATGTCGATGGGTAACGACCGTTCCCTCGTCGGTGATCGTCGATGGAACGGCCTGTGTCTATGGTCCCAAGGAGACAAATGGTGAGATATGTATCGTCCGTCGCGCTGGCGCTCGGACTGGCCCTGCTCGTGCCGACTGCCGGCCACGCTGAAGTGATTCAGGACTTCACGATCAGCGCGACCCCCACGAAGAGCAGCACGAAGAAAGTCCGCCGAAGCGTGACTCTGAAGATCAGCACCGGCACTCGAGACACGACGGGGGCCCAGCCACCATCGACCAAGAATGTGCAGATCTTTTTCCCGCAAGGCTCGCGCTGGAACGGCGATCTGTTCCCCACCTGCGCGCCAAGCGAGATCTCGTCGGCAAAGTCGACGGCAGATTGCCCAGCCGGGTCCATCATCGGGACAGGGAAGGCCGCAGGCCTCGCCCCTGGTCCGATCACGCAGAACGACCTGAAGATCAGTATCGCCAACGGCGGGAAATCCGCCCTCAGCATGTTCGTTGAGGGGACGAGCCCACTGCGAATCCAGTCGAACATCGTCGTCAAGCTCACCAGGGTGTCAGGCAAGTACGGCCTGCGCACCGACATCCCCATTCCGTTGAACCTCCAAGAGCCCGCACCGGGGGTGCCGGTCGCCGTGACCCTCTTCTCGATCACGATCAAGAAGACGGCAAAGATCAAGGGCAAGACGCGCGGCATCATCGAGATCGACCGCTGCGACGGCGGAATCTGGAACGGAGAAGGCTCCTTCGAGTACGCCGACGGAACGGACTTCGCGGCATCGCGAAGGCTGAAGTGCACAAAGGGCTGACCTGTTATGGCCTGACGTCTGTCACGTCTGCAGCACGGAGAGCCCCGCTAACGCGGGGCTCTTCTTGTTGGTCGGCAGAGCGGGGCGTCGGGGCCCGGTTTCGTTGCTGCCGGCGTGCGCGATCCAGGAACGAGTGTGGCTCGAGATGCAACGCCCCAACCGCGCTTTGGAGTTCCCCCGTTTCGGTGGGCGTTGAACGGGATCTCGGGTTGTGCGGTGCTCGGGCCGGCTCTACGGTCATCATCTGACGGGGTTCGGCGGCGCCCTCGACGTCAAGCTCGGGCATCAGGCGATCAAGCCACGCGGGGAGCCGGCGCCGGTGACCACGCGGCCGGTGCGTGCGGTCGATCGCGAAGGTGATCGCCTCGCCGAGGTCGCCGCTGCGGGTGAACGCCTCGCGCATGCGCGTGATGATGCGCACCTGGTCGTCGAGGGAGAGGCCCGAAGACGATCGCGAACGTCCCCAGCAGCGAGAGGATGTCCGCCCAGCCTGGGCCGCCGAGTGTCGGGCGATGGCCCTCGAAGAGCAGCGCGACCATGCCAAATGAGGCTTTGACGGTCAGGATGTGAGCACGACGCTGATCTGCGGCAGCACCAGCCCCCGGAGGATCAGCACGAGGAAACGTGACGAGGCTGAGGGCGATGATCAGGATCGGTGGGCGCGCTCCGCGGACCCGCTGGTAGTCGGTGATCTGGGCGGCGACGCCGCCGAGGTCGGCGTTGGCGCGGGTGCTGTGCTCAAGGCTTGGCAGCACCTGTTGCAGTCTGCGGTCGAGCGCCGTGGTCTGCGGCGACGGCGGCCAGCTGGCCCAGGCCGGTGGGCAGAGTGCCGGTCTGTGCGCGGGCGAGGGCGGTGCTGAGTTTGCTGGCACGATCCCGCGCTTGGAGGATTCCGGCGCGCAGCTGCCTCGCGCAGACCCGCAGCGGCGCGGCTGTTCTTCAGCGCCCGTTGTGCGCGGTCGGCGCTGCAAATAGCGTGGAGCAGGCTCGGCTCACGGCTGGTGATCGCGCGGGGCCCGATCGCGGTCTGCACCGACGGCTGCTGTGCGATGCGGCGCTGCCAGCGTTCCATCGCCCGCAGCCGCGACGCCGGTCGTGACCGGGCCGCTGGGGTCGGTGACGAACACCTCAAAGGGCGCGCCCCAGCCCGGCCCGAGGACGTCGATGGTCCGGTGCGAGTCGATCCGGGCCTGAACCTTCTTTGGCAGCGTTCGCACGCCGGGAGGACCGGTGTCCAGGCCCAGAGCCGGCTGGCTCAGGGCCCGTCGACCTGCCGGCGCACCGCATGCCCGGGCGCGCCGGCCGTCGCCCCTGCACCACCAGCACCAAGGCGACCGCCGCCCACAGCGCGACTACCCTGTGCCGATGCGGGCCGACGGCGACCTCACACGCAAGGCTGAGCAGCGGGCTACCGCGATCCTCGATGCCGCGCTGCGGTGCCTCGCGCACGACGGCTTCGCGGCCACTTCCCTACAGCGGGTCGCTGACGAAGCCGGCTTGAACAAGCGGGCCGTCATCTACTACTACGACACCCGAGAAGGCCTGTTCCTGCACGTCGTCGAGCACGTTGGCGGCCGCTTCATCACACAGCTCGAGAACGCCGTCCTCGGCCTCGAAGAGCCCAGCGACATCGTCGAACGCGGCTTCGAGACGTTCTGGGCCGCGATCACCACCGACCGCGCACTCCTGGTTGCCTGGTTCGGCCTGCAGGCCGAGTCGATCACGAA
Organism: Solirubrobacteraceae bacterium; assembly: GCA_051306365.1. Classification (GTDB taxonomy): domain Bacteria; phylum Actinomycetota; class Thermoleophilia; order Solirubrobacterales; family Solirubrobacteraceae; genus Svornostia. The sequence goes on along the minus strand of JBPPNC010000087.1, from coordinate 119,975 downwards.
CCCCGCACTCCGCGGCGCCGCCCGCTACATCTCGACCCGCTTCCGCGACCTCGTCAGCCGCATCATCGACGACGCCATCGGCCGCGGGCGCATCCTCCTCCTCGACCGAGCAAGTCTCGAAGTCCTCATCCTCGCCAACGTGCAAGGCCTCATCCTCAACTACCTCGAGGACGGCGACACCCCTGAACTTCACACCGCGATCAACACCGTGCAGACCGCTCTGACCTACGTCAGCCAGCCACCAGTGGACTCAGGCGTGCAGCCGAGCGCAATCTAGTCGGCGTCTTTCCGCGCGCCGACACGCCGTCGCAGGCTCTCAGGACCGACATCCGGCGGGAATCACGCGCCGGACCGCCACGCCGTCGACCCGACCGGCGAGTACTTCATCGCCCGCCTTGCCGGAGCGTCCTCGGGCGCCATCGCCCCGGCGCCCGAGGACGCTCCGGCGAACCCCGCGTGGAGCACCCACGCGCCAGCAAGTTCGAGCCCGCGAACAAGGACCTCGAGCCGGAGGCGCCCACGCCAGCAGCCGGTAGGTCGCCGGAGTACCGTGTAACGAACGAACCCTCTCCCGAGACTGAGGAATACGCGCCGGACCACCCACCGGCGCCGACCCTTCAGAGACCTACCGAGGAGCACGCCTTGGGCACTTACGCCAAGACCCCCGACGCCGTCGAGCAACTCACTCCCGAGCAGTATCGTGTCACGCAGCAGTGCGGCACCGAGCCCGCCTTCCAGAACGAGTTCTGGGACGACAAGCGGGCGGGCATCTACGTGGACATCGTCTCGGGCGAGCCGCTGTTCGCGTCGATCCACAAGTTCGACAGCGGCTCCGGCTGGCCGAGCTTCACCGTGCCGATCAACCCCGAGAACGTGGTCGAGAAGTCGGACCGCAGCTACGGGATGATCCGCACCGAGGTCCGGTCGGCGGGCGGCGACAGCCACCTCGGCCACGTGTTCCCCGACGGCCCGCGCGACCAGGGCGGCCTGCGGTACTGCATCAACTCCGCGGCGCTGCGGTTCGTCGGAGTCGAGGAGCTCGAGGCCGCCGGCTACGGCGACTTCGCACCCCTGTTCACCGAGGAGGCGGGGTCGTGAGCACCGAGCACGCCTACCTGGCCAGCGGCTGCTTCTGGGGCGCCCAGGAGCTCCTGCGCGAGCGCCCGGGCGTTCTGTCGACCCGTGTCGGGTACATGGGCGACGACAGCACGCCGAACGCCACCTACCGCCGCCACGGCGACCACGCCGAGGCCGTCGAGATCGTCTTCGACCCCGACCTGACGAGCTTCCGCGAGCTCGTGGAGTTCTTCTTCGCGCTCCACGACCCGACGACGCTCAACCGCCAGGGCAACGACATCGGGCGCAGCTACCGGTCGGCGATCTTCCCGGCCTCGGACGAGCAGGCCGAGGTTGCCCGCGAAGTGATCGCGGAGGTCGACGCGTCCGGGATCTGGCCCGGGCCGGTCGTGACGACGATCGAGGACGCGACGGACTTCTGGGAGGCCGAGGCCGAGCATCAGGACTACCTGCAGCGCAACCCGGGCGGGTACACGTGCCACTACGTGCGCCCGGGGTGGAAGCTCCCCGCGACCAGCGCCTGACCGGCGAAGATCGCGACGGGGGGCGGCGCGCCATGCGCACCCTGCCACGCCGACGCGGCGGCCGGTCACCTCGCGGTGATCGCGCCCTCGTCGTACAGCGCCGTCACCGCGAACGCGGGCGTCGCCGCCGAGACGTAGACGAGCGGCTCGTCGCCGGTGTTGACGATGCCGTGCTCGGCCCCGGATGGCACGAGCGCGAGCTGGCCGGGGCCGAGGTCGCGCTCCTCGCCGGCCACGAGCATCCGTCCGCGCCCGCGGATGACGACGTAGACCTGCTCGGGGGCGTGGGAGTGCGGGACCTGCCGGCCGCCGGGCGCGACCTCCACCCAGGTGACGGCCAGGGCACTGCCAGCGCCGTCGCCGTCTTGGAGCAGGACATGCGAGACGAGGCCGTCGATCTCCCGGAGGGGCGCGGTGGCGATGTCCGCGGTGACCATCGTCACGCCTCCTCGCCCGCGAGCTCGGGCGGCCCGACCTTCGGTCCGTCGGGGTACAGGTACGCGATGTCCTCCGCGGTCATCTCCTGCGTGTTGGCGGGCTCGACGGGCGCGCCGACGACGAGCCAGAGCTGATCGGCGTCGGTGTCGTTGAACGGCTGGCGCACGTCATCGGGCTCGACGTAGACGCAGTCATGCGGCGCGAGCGTCAACAGGTCGTCCCCGACGCGCAGCCGGCCGGTGCCCTCCAGCAGGACGTAGAGCTCGCCGGTCCGGCGGTGGCGGTGGCGCGTCGACCACTGGCCGGGCCGCAGGCGCCACATGCGAGCGCCGAGCGTGTCGGCCTCCAACTGCTTGGCGAGGTCGGTGTTCAGCACGCCGAGCATGTTCGACGGGCGCCAGAAGGCGTCGGTGGCGGACAGGGTGCGGTGGCTCATGCGGTGCGCTCCTTTCGGCGCGAGCGGTAGGCCTTCGTCCGCGCGCGGTTCCCACACGCGGTGGTCGAGCACCAGCGCCGCCGGCCGGGGCGGGATGCGTCGACGAACAGCAGGGCGCAGTCGGGCGCGCCGCACTCGCGGATGCGCCCGGCCAGCGGCCCGGTCAGGAGATCGATGGCGTCACGGGCGATCGTGGCGTACATCGCCTCCACCGTCCCGCGGGTGTGTGTGAGCTCGCCGTCGGCGGAGAGCTGCGGGGCGATGTCGGGGCGCGCGGCCCAACGGTTGACGAGCGCGTGGTCGCCGCGATGCGGCCGGGCGCCCGGGCGGGCGAGGCGGTTGATCGCCTCGCGCAGCGCGCGGCCGTCCTCCAGCTGCGCGGCGGTGACGCGCCGCGGCGCGGGGACGAGGCCGGCCTCGCCGATCCACCGTCTCAGGTCATCGGGCGTTCGCAGCCGCTCGAAGGAGCGGCGCCAGCGCTCACCGACGGTCGTGACGAAGTCGAGGCTCAGCCGCCCGCCCTTGAAGTGGAAGCGCAGCTCCTCGGGCGGGAGATCGTCGAGGATCACAGCCATGGTACGACATGAGTATGACCCATGTCGCATGCCCCGGCAAGCGGCGCGACGGCCGCCTCATCATCGTCTTCACGAACAGGAGCGAGAGGTCACGACAGTGGAGGACGTGCCACGACGTGCGCTCGAACTGGACGCTCCCGGCGGCCGGCACCTGATGTGGCCGCGCGCGCCGGCTGGGCGTGCGAGGATCGGCAGGATGCCGCGCCTCGCCGTCGTCCAGCCCGCGCTCGTCCTCGGCGATGTCGAGGGCAACCTCCGGCGACTTGAGGGGCTGATCCGCGATGCCCATCGCGAGCACGCTCCCGACGTCATCCTCGTGCCCGAGGCGTGCACGTCGCCCAACGTGTACGCCAAAGCGCTCCTGAACGTCCCGCGCCCCGTGGACGGCGCGCCGTTCCTGCTCTTGGGGGGTCTCGCCCGCGAGCTCGACTGCGTCGTCGGCGGCGGCTTTCTCGCGGTGCGGGGTCCGCACGCGTACGGGACGTATGTCCTGGCCGAACCCGATGGGTCGGCGCAGCTGCACGACAAGGACATCCCCACCGCCTGGGAGCACAACCACTACCGCGGCGGTGACGACGACGGCGTCGTGCGATCGACTGCGCTGGGCGCCACCGTCGGGCTCATGTCCGGCTGGGAATGGGCCCGCAACCGCACGTCGGCGCGCGTCCGCGCCGCTGGGGCCCAGCTCGTACTCGGGGGGATGTGCTGGCCGTCGTTTCCGACCAACTGGCCCGGGCCGATGGGCAAGCTCGCCGCCCGCGAGCACGACATCTGGCGCGAGCAGGCACGGGCGCTCCCCGGCCAGGTCGCACGGCTCACCGGGGTGCCCGTCGCGCACGCCGCCCACGTCGGCCCCGTCACCGGAGCGACGCCGCTCGCGCCCGGACTGTCGTGGCCGACCGTGTCACTCGGCGAGTCGCAGATCTGCGACCGCGACGGCACGATCCTCGCGCGCCTGAGCCTGGAGGACGGCGAGGGCCACGTCGCCGCCGATGTCGAGCTGCGCGACCCCGCGCCGCTCGACCCGATCGGCGACGGGTTCTGGATTCCGACGATGGCGCCCATCACACATGTCGCGTGGCATGCGCTGAACGCGCACGGCGCGCTGCGTTATCGCGTCCGCCACGCGCGCGGGCGGTTCCCGTGGCAGGGCTCGACGCCGCACCGGTGACCGATGAGCTACGCCACCGGGTGGTCGCGTTCTTCGCCGTTGCCCAGGTGGAACGCGGCTGGAAGGTGACCGCCAACAACCGGCGGTGGGCCGACCGGCGCACGTCACGGCACACCGGGCCGCGACGCTACCCCGCAGCGGCGTCGCGCTCGAGCTCCTCCATGTCCGCCTTGAGCTCGCGCTTCTCGAGCTTCTGCGCGCGCTCCAGCGCCCGCTCGACCTTCGCGCCCATGTCGGCCACCGCGACCACGACCAGGCCCGCCTCGCCCGCGTCGAGATGCTCGCCGAGCTCCTTGAGGTCGCCGCGGCTCATCCCGGCCGCCGCGTGGGCGTCTCGTGCTTCTTGACGATCTTCACCTTGCCGTCCTCGCGGCGCTCGACGATCGCCGCGTCGTACGCGTCGTACGCGTCGATCAGCCCTGCCTCGGTGTGGAGCTCCTTGACGAGGTCGTAATCCCGCTCTGCGTCCTCAACGCGGTCGTAGACCGCGGCGTAGGCCATCAATGTGTCGATCGGCATGTCGGCTCCTGGCGTCGGGGGGATCGTATCTCCGGCATCACGCCCCGGAGGAGATTTGCCGCCGCGACGACGGCGCCCGAGGCGCTGCCGGCCCAGATCCCCGCCCGGCTGCAGGGCGGATAACCGTGGCACGCCGGGCGCAGGCGCACCCGAACTCCCGTCCACGCAATGGAACATCTGCCCAGCTTTTCGAGGCCCGGTGGCCCGATCTGCCGATCCCGGAGAGGTGAGGCACCAGCCCGTCAGTACGCCGCCTTCCCCGGCGGGTGCCCCGCCCTCGCGCCGGAGGCCGTCCCTGGACGCCGTCGACGACGCCGACCTGGACATCCCGATCCTCGGCCGCGCCGACGTCGCGCGTGTCCCGTGGGTCGTGAGCTGCGCCGGGTCCCTCGGCCTGGCGCTCAGTCAGGTTCTGCGTCCCGCGGGCGGTGAGGCCTGGGCCTACGCCGATCTCCTGATCATCGGGGGATCCGTCCTCGTCGCATGCGTCGCCGGGCTGATGATCGCCTTCCACGAGACGGAGATCTGCCGGCACCTGCGCGGAGCGGTGTGGATCTACCTCCTGAGCGCGGGCCTCCTCCTGGTCAGCCTCACCGTCGTGGCGCTCTCCGACAGCGGACTGGCGAGCGTCGGGCTCATGGCGATGCCGTTCACCACGGCCTATCTCGGACTCGTCCTGCCCCGGTACTGGTCACGGATCTCCCTTGCCGTCGTGATGGTCACCCTCATGGGTATCCAGCTCGTGCGCCCGGTGGACGACGTCCTGGCGTGGGGGTCGACGTTCGTTCTCGTCGCCGCAGGTGGGGCGATCGGCCTGCTCGTCCGCGACGCCCACCAGAAGGCCCGGGAGCAGTCGCTGCTGCTCTCGCGCAGCGACCAGCTGACCGGGGCGCTGAACCGGCGCGGGTTCCTCGAGCAGCTCGGCGACGAGCTCCGCAGCGCACAGGCGACCGGGAAGCCGATCGCGCTCATGCTCGTCGACCTCAACGACTTCAAGCACGTCAACGACACCGAGGGCCATGCCGCGGGGGACGCCCTGCTCGCGTGGGTCGGGGCGACCATCCCGGAGGAGCTGCCGGGCGATGCCGCGTTCGGCCGCCTCGGGGGGGACGAGTTCGCGATCGCACTGCCCCGGGCTACGGCTGATGCGGTACGCCTCACCGGCGAGCGTGTGCGCGCCGCCCTGGGCGGCCGGATTTCCGCAGCCGTCGGCGCAGCGACCTGCACGCCCGATGAGGCCCTCGACATCTACTCCCTGCTGCAGTGCGCCGACACCGCGCTCTATGCCGCCAAGCGCGACCCGAGCGAGCCCGTGCAGATCTGCCCCGCGCAGGTCGTCCCCGCCGAGCTGCACGCCGATCGGCCGGCGTCGACCCGGCCGGCCGCGCTGACGTTCGCCCAACTCCGCGCGGCGGGCAGTCCGCCCACGGAGTTCGTCACCACGCTGTACGAGGGCCGGACGATCGCGCTGGGATTCCTCATCGTCGCCGCAGCCGGGATCCCGTTCGTCGCAAGCACCATCGCCGGCGGCGGGACGTCGTTCTTCGAACACGTCATCCAGTACCTCGGCGTGCCGTGGGTCCTCACGAACGTCGCGATCGCGGCCTTCTACCGGCGGCGGCGCTACGAGAACGACCATCCGCCGCTGTTCCCGCTCTACGGCTCGTCGGTCATCGTCGCCGTCGGCATCTGCGCTGCGGCGCTCTCGACGGGAACCGGCGTGCTGGCCCCCATCACCGCGGGCCTGTTCATCAAAGTGTTCTTCGACTTCTCGTTCGGCCCCCGCGTGCTGGGCCTGCGCTCGGTGGCCATCGTGGCCGCGTTCTGGGCCGCCGCGCTCGTGCTCGGCCCGGCCGACGCGCTCTGGGCCGCGCCCTACGAGCTCGTGATGCTGGCGGCGGGCTACATGTTCGGGACGATCGGTCAGCAGGCGTTCGCCGAGGCCACCGCGGTGCGAATGCGGCTGGCGAACACCGACGGCCTGACCGGGCTGCTGAACCGGCGGGGCTTCGAGCACGCCGCGGAGCGGGCCCGAGGTGCCGTCGACCAGACCGCCGAGAGCTTTGCGGTGATGACGTTCGACCTCGACGACTTCAAGCAGGTCAACGACACCCGCGGACACGCCGCCGGTGACGAGGTGCTGCTCGCCGTCGCCACCGCGACCCGGGAGGCGCTTCCCGACGCCTACGCGATCGGCCGGCTGGGAGGCGACGAGTTCGTCGCCGCCGTCCCCGTCGAGTCCCTGGTGCGCGCCGTAACGCTGGCCGATCGGCTCGACGCGCACCTGACGGCGGTGGCCGCCGGGTCGGTCGGCTGCGCGTTCTACCCCGCAGACGGCCTGACGGTCGACGACCTCCTGATCACCGCCGACGAGCGTGCCTACGCCGTCAAGCGCGCCCGTGCCAGCCGCCGGAGAGCGTAGGCAGGAAGTGCCGCGCCCACCAAACGCACCGGACCTTCCCGGACACGGCGGGGCCGACAGCCGAGGGGCTACTCGTTCTCAGCGCACGCGGCCACCCTGCGCGACCTGCTCGTCACGCTGGGACACGACCGCTCCCCGCCTACCGGTTCCCCCCGAGGCGCTCGAGCGCCTTCGTGCTCGTGTCCAGCGGCGGCCTCTGCCCGAAGGTCAGCCTGCGCTGAGCAAACCGACGGGGACGTCGACCTCGAGGTCGAGGAGCGTCGCGCCGTAGCTCTTGCCCTGCGGGTCGTAGCGCAGCGACGACGTGCCGCCGCGGCCACCGAGGACGTCGCCGAGCAGGATGTTCATCCCGTCCAGGCCGGGGACCTCCCAGCGGCGGACGTCGCCGTCGGGGCCGAACAGCTCGGCGACGCGCGCGGCGGTCACCTGCTCGAGCAGCACCGGGGCGAGCTCGGGGCGCCGAGCCATGAGCCCGATGTTCGCGTCGTTGCCCTTGTCGCCGCTGCGCGCCCAGGCGACCTGCCGCAGCGGGACGCGGACGGTGCCGGGCGCCGCTGCGGGCAGGCCCGACGGCTCGGGCAGCGGGTCCGTGCCCGTCGCCGGACCGGTGCCGGGCGCGACCGCGACGTCGGCGGCGTCGCCGTCCAGCACCACGCGCGCCGGCACATCGGTCTTGGGCACGAGCAGGTGAACGAGCCGGATCGCGGGCTGCGGCTTGGGGCGGCCGCTGGTGATGCCGGTCATCCCCTGGGCGACCAGCCCGAAGGACGCCATCTCCCGCGCGAGCACCTTCAGCGCGCCGGGGTCCGCGCTCTTGGCCCCGACCTTGACGACAGCCTCGTTCGACGTGCGCGCACCTCCGGTCAGGTCGCCGCTGCCGACGACCTCGACACTCGTCTCGGTGAGCGGGCCGTGCCCCTCGGCGGTCGCGATGCGCGCGCCGCGCGCGAGGATCGCCTCTCCGGCGCGTCGCGCGCGGCCGGTGGCGTCGCCGCCGTAGAAGAGCACCGCCGCGAGCATGCGGAAGCCGTCGAGGCACGTCGTCGTCACCTTGTACGTGTCGCTCGGCGGCCGGCCCTTCGCCCCGGAGACGCGCACGCGATCAGGGCCCATCTGCTCGAGCTGCACCTCGCGCCAGTCGCAGACGACGTCGGGCATGACGTACGCACCGGGGTCACCGATCTCGTAGAGGACCTGCTCACCGACGGTGGCCGGGGTGACCAGTCCGCCGGTTCCCTCGGGCTTCGTGATGATCGCCGTCCCGTCGGGGAAGCACTCGGCGATCGGGTAGCCCATGTCCTCCCAGCCCGGCACGTCCTCCCAGTCGGTGAACAGGCCACCGAGGCTCTGCGGACCGCACTCGACGATGTGGCCGATGAGGCTCCCGGACGACAGCAGGTCGTGCTCGTCATCGGCCCAGCCGAACTCGTGCAGCAGCGGGCCGAGGATCACGGCGGAGTCCGCGCAGCGGCCGGTGACGACGATGTCCGCGCCGCGGTCCAGCGCCTCCGCGATCGGTCGGGCGCCGAGGTACGCGTTCATCGTCAGGACGGTGTCGGGGAGCGCCTCGCCGGTGAACATGTCGGTCGCGCCCGCGGCGCGCAGCTCGTCGATGCGTCCCGAGAGATCGTCGCCTTCGACGTGCGCAATGCGCAGCGGCACACCGGCCTCGGACGCCGCGGCGCGCAGCGCATCCGCGCACGCCGCCGGGTTGAGCCCGCCGCCGTTGGTCACGACCTTGATGCCGCGCTCGTGCAACTCGCCGAGCAGCGGGGTGAGGGCGCGCACGACGTCGGGGATGAACCCCTTCGCCGGGTCCTCCGCCCGAGCCCGGGCAAGCAGCGCCATCGTAATCTCAGCGAGATGGTCGCCGACGAGGTAGTCGACGTCTACACCACTGATGATCTGCGCGGGGATCGTCGGCGAGTCGCCCCACATCCCCGCCCAGGCGCCGAGGGTGACCTTCGTGGCGGGCATCAGTAGGACCTCGGCAGGCCGAGCGAGTGCTGCGCGGTGTGGTTGAGGATCATCTGCTCGCTCACCGGCGCGGTGCGCATGAGCCGGGTGAACCACCAGAGGTCGGAAAGCCCGTACTCGATGGTGAAGCCGTTGCCCCCGTGCGTCTGGATCGCATGGTCGACGCTCTGCGTCGCCGCCTCGGCCGCCGCGTACTTCGCCATGTTCGACGCGTCGCCCGCGCCGGGTGCCGCGGCATCGAAGAGCACCGCCGCCTTCTCCGTCATGAGCCGCGCGAGCTCGAGGTGGATCTTCGCGTGCGCGAGCGGATGCGCGACGGCCTGGTGGCTCCCGATCGGCGCGCCCCAGACCTCGCGCTCGCGCGCGTACGCCGTGGCCTTCTCGAGCGCGAGCCGCGCGGTGCCGTTCAGGCCCGCCGCGATGCTGATCCGCTCGGGATTCAGCGCGTCGAAGAGCACCCGCAGCCCAGCGTCCTCGCCGCCGACGATGCGGTCGGCGTCGATCACGACGTCGTCGAAGAACAGCGTCCACTGCTGGTCGGGTCCCATGTACGGCATGGGAATGGCGTCGCGCTGGAACCCCGGCGCGTCGGTGTCGACGATGCAGAGCGACGGCGGACCGAGCTCGCCCGCGTCGTTGCGCACGCGGGCGACGACGAGGACGGCTTCGGCGTCCTCCACCCCTGAGATGAACGTCTTCTGGCCGGTCAGCAGGTAGCGGTCGCCGTCGCGCCGCAACTCGGTGCGCAGGTTGTGCGAGTTCGTGCCCGCGTCCGGTTCGGTGATCGCGAACGCGAGCTTCGTCGTCCCCGCCGCGATCTCCCGCAGCCAGCGGTCCTTCTGCGCGTCGGTGCCGTGCCGGGCGAGCATCGTGCCGGCCATCCCTGAGGAGAGGACCAGCATGATCGAGATCGCGCCAGCCGCCGCAGACTCCTCCGCGACGATGGCCAGGCCGCGCATCCCGAGCCCCCCGCCGCCCCATTCCTCCGGGATGTTCGCGCCGACGAACCCAGCGTCGCCGAGCGCCCGCCAGAGTTCGCGCATCGGCTCGCCGCGATCGAAGCACGCCCGCGCGTAGCCCGGGCCGAAGCCACGGCAGATCCCGGCGACGGCCTCGCGCAGCGCGAGCTCCTCGTCGTCGGCGACCAGCGGTAGGTGGGTGGCCGTCGTCATGGTCATGCTCCCTCCTGGGATTGGCCGATGGCAGCCAGCAGCATCCCGGCGTCGACCTGCGCGCCGGCCTCCACGGACACCACCGTGACGACGCCCTCGTCGGGCGCCACGATCTCATGCTCCATCTTCATCGCCTCCAGAACGAGCAGCGGCTGGCCCGCGACCACCGTGTCGCCGACGGCCACATCCACACGTACGACGCTGCCCGGCATCGGCGCGAGCAGCGACCCGGGTGCCTTCTGCGCCGCCGGGTCGGGGTAGCGCTCGATCTCGACGAGGTCGCACTGCCCCGCTGGACCGCTGACGTGCACGGCTCCGTCCTGTGAGCGCACCGTGAACGCGCGGCGGATGCCGTCGAGCTCGAGCTCGACGACCCCGGGCTCAGCGCGCAGCAGCCGCACCACGCCGGCGAAGGGTTCGCCGTCGACCGCGACGTGCACGAGCCCGCCGTGCCGGTCGAACCGGTAGCCGACCGCCAGCCGGTCCTCGCCGTGGCCGAACTCCATCGCCTGGTCCTGCGACGGGTTGTTGCGCCACCCCGACGGCAGCGTCTGCTGCACGGGCGCCGCCGCCCGGGAGGTTGCCTGCGCAGACAGCGCCGCGGCGACCGCGGCCGCACGTCGCTCATCCTCGTCGAGCAGCGGCGCGATGAGCACGGCCGCTTCGGGCCGGTCGAGGAAGTGCGTGTCGATGTCCCCGGCGATGAACGCCGGGTCCTCGAGGAGCCGCACGAGGAAGTCGCGGTTCGTCTTCAGCCCGTCGATCTCCGCCTCGCGCAGCGCGGCGGCCAGCACGCGCGCAGCCTCCTCGCGGGTCTCGGCGTAGGCGATGACCTTGGCGACCATCGGGTCGTAGTGAACGGACACGGCCGAGCCCGACTCGACACCCGCATCGACACGCAGGCCTCCACGGTCCGGGAACACCAGGCGGGTGAGCCGCCCGGTCTGCGGCAGGAAGTCCGCCGCGGGGTCCTCGGCGTAGAGCCGCACCTCGATGGCGTGACCGGCAGGCTCAGGCTCGCGCGCGTGGTCCGGGATCGGCGCGCCCGCCGCGACCTCGAGCTGCAGGCGCACCAGGTCGAGGCCCGTGACCTCCTCGGTGACCGGGTGCTCGACCTGCAGCCGCGTGTTGACCTCCAAGAAGAAGAAGCTGCCGTCCCCGGCCAGCAGGAACTCAACGGTCCCCGCGCCGACGTAGCCGATCGCCTCACCCGCCGCGACCGCCGCCGCTCCCATCCGCGCGCGCAGCTGCGCGTCGACCACCGGCGACGGCGACTCCTCCAGGATCTTCTGGTGGCGCCGCTGGATCGAGCACTCACGCTCGCCCAGGTGCGTCACCGTACCGTGGGAGTCACCGAGGATCTGGATCTCGACGTGCCGCCCGTTCGCGACGTACCGCTCCAGCAGCAGGGTGTCGTCCCCGAACGCGTCGGCCGCCAGCCGGCGCGACGACGCCACCGCCGCCTCGAGCTCCCCCTCTCCTGCAACCACGCGCATGCCCTTGCCGCCGCCCCCGGCCGACGGCTTGACGAGCAGCGGATACCCGATTCCCGCCGCGGCCTCGCGCAGAGCGTCCCCCTCCAGCCCGCTCGCGTCGATGTCCGGCAGGACCGGCACGCCCGCGTCGGCGAGCAGCCGCTTGGCGCCGAGCTTCGACCCCATCCGCTCGATGGCGTCCGGAGACGGCCCGACGAAGACGATGCCCGCGTCGGCGCACGCCCGCGCGAAGCCGGCGTTCTCGGCCAGGAACCCGTAGCCGGGGTGGATCGCGTCGGCGCCGGTGCGGTGCGCGGCGTCGATGATCGCGTCGCCGCGCAGGTAGGACTCCGACGGCGCGTTGCCGCCGAGCCGCACCGCGAGGTCGGCGTCCGCGACGAACGGCATGTCCGCGTCGGCGTCGGAGTACACCGCGACGGTGGTCATGCCCATCTCCCGCGCGGTGCGGATGATGCGGCAGGCGATCTCGCCACGGTTGGCGACGAGGAGGGTGCGGATCGGCGACATCGGCCTCACATCCGGAAGACGCCGTAGCCCTCGGCGCCCTCGATGGTCTCGGAATGACACGCGGACAGCGCGATGCCCAGGACGGTGCGCGTGTCGCGCGGGTCGATGATGCCGTCGTCGAACACGCGGCCCGACATCGGCAGCGCGAGCGACTCGCGCTCGATCTGCTCCTCGACGGCCTTGCGCATCATGGCGTCGGCGTCATCGTCGTACGGCTTGCCACGCGCCTCGGCCGCGGCCCGCGCAACGATCGACAGCACCCCGGCGAGCTGCGCGCCGCCCATCACGGCGATCTTCGCGTTCGGCCAGGTGAAGACGAACCGCGGCCGGTAGCCCTGCCCGCTCATCCCGTAGTTGCCGGCGCCGTACGAGCCGCCGACGATCACCGAGATGTGCGGCACCGTGGAGTTCGACACCGCGTGGATCATCTGCGCGCCGTGCTTGATGATCCCGCCCTGCTCGTACTGCGCGCCGACCATGTAGCCGGTGACGTTGTGCAGGAAGAGGATCGGCACGCCGGCCTGGTTGCAGAGCTGGATGAACTGCGTCGCCTTCTGGGCCTCCTCGCTGAACAGGATCCCCTGGACGTTGCCGATGATCCCGACCGGGAAGCCGTGGATCGAAGCCCACCCGGTCGTGAGCGCCGCGCCGTACGACGGCTTGAACTCGTCGTACTCCGAGCCATCGACGACCCGCGCGATGACCTCGCGCATGTCGAACGCCTCCTTGAGGTCGATCGACGCGATCCCCGAGAGCTCCTCCGCGTCGTAGCGCGGCTCGACGACCGGCAGGTGCGACGGCCCCGGCCCGCGCTTGCGCCAGTTCAGTCGGCGCACGACCTGGCGGCAGAGCCGCAGGGCGTCGGGCTCGTCGATCGCCAGGTAGTCGGCCAGCCCGGAGACCCGGGCGTGCATCTCCGCGCCGCCGAGCGACTCGTCGTCGGACTCTTCGCCCGTCGCCATCTTCACGAGTGGAGGTCCGCCGAGAAAGACCTTCGAGCGGTCCTTGATGAAGATCGTGAAGTCCGCCATGCCCGGCGTGTACGCCCCGCCGGCCGTCGCGTTACCGAAGACGACCGCGATGTTCGGGATCCCCGCGCGCGACATCTCGGCCTGCCGGCGGAAGCCCGCGCCGCCGGGGACGAACGTCTCGCCCTGCGTCGGCAGGTCCGCGCCGCCGGACTCGACAAGGCTGATGAACGGCAGCCGGTTCTCCTGCGCGACGTCCATCGCGCGCATGACCTTGCGCAGCGTGTACGGGTTCATCGACCCGCCCTTCACCGTCGCCTCGCTCACGGTGACGACGCACTCGACGCCCTCGACGACGCCGATGCCGGTGATGGTGCTCGCCCCGACGGTGAACTGCGTCTCGTAGGCGGCGAACGGGCTGAGCTCGAGGAACGCGCTGTCACGGTCGAGCAGCAGCTCGATGCGTTCGCGCGGCAGCAGCTTCCCGCGGGAGCGGTGACGCTCGACGTAGCGCTCGCCGCCGCCGGCGCGCACCTGCTCGAGCAGCTCGTCGAGCTGGCCGACGAGCTCCAGCATCCCCTCGCGCTTGCGCGTGAAGTCCGCCGACGCCGGGTCGACGGTGGTGGTCAGGACGGTCATGCGCGACGGGCCTCCTGCTCGATGCTGCCGCGGTCCGTGGCGATCTCGCGCGGCGGGTAGCGGACCTGCGAGACGTCGTGGCCGTGGTCGACGTTGATGACGCTGCCGCTGATCGCCCGGCCGCCGGGCGACACGACGAAGGCGATCGTCCTGGCCACATCCTCCGGCGTGACGAGCTCCCCGGCGAGCACCCGCTCGGTGTAGTGGTCGCGGAACGCTGCGGGGTACTTCGTCATGAACGTCTCGGTCGCGACGACGCCGGGCGCGACGGCCGAGAGTTTGATCCCGAACCGCGCCCACTCGATCGCGAGCACCTTCATGAGGTTCTCCACCCCGGCGCGCGCCGCCGACGAATGCGCCATGCCCGCCAGACCGGTGTGCGGCGTGAGCGTGACGCTCACGACCCGGCCACCCTTCCCGCTGGGGATGAACGCCTTCGTCGCGACCGCGTGGGTCATGAGCCACGTGCCCTCGAGGTTGAGCCGCACGACCGTGCGAAAGCCCTTCGGCGTGATGTCCTCGGCCGGAGAGAGGAACTGCCCGCCCGCGTTGTTGACGAGGATGTCGATGCGCCCATGGCGGGCGAGGACCTCGTCGACGAGCGCGTCGACCCGGTCCTCCTCGCGGATGTCGCAGGTGATGCCCTCGATCCGGCCGTCCGGCTGGAGCGCCGCGGTCTCGTCCAGGGGCTCCTGGCGCCGGCCGCAGATGACGACCGTCGCGCCGTCACGTGCCAGTTCCAGCGCCGTGGCCCGGCCGATGCCGGACCCGCCGCCCGTGACGATCGCGACCTGCCCTTCAAGCATGAGGTGCATCTAGTAGGACTTGGGCAGACCGAGGGAGTGCTGGGCGACGTGGTTGAGCACCATCTGCTCGCTCACCGGCGCGGTGCGCATGAGACGCGCCGGCCACCACATGTCGGACATGCCGTACTCCAGCGCGAAGCCGTTGCCGCCGTGGGTCTGGATGCCGGCGTCGACGGCGTGGACCGCCGCCTTCGCCGCCGCGTACTTCGCCATGTTCGACGCCTCGCCCGCCAGCGGCGATCCCGCGTCGAAGAGCACCGCAGCCTTCTGCGTCATGAGGCGCGTCATTTCCATCTCGACCTTCGCCTCGGCGAGCGGGTGCGCGACGGACTGGTGGGCGCCGATCGGCTGACCCCACACCTCGCGCTCGCTCGCGTACTTCGTCGCCTGGTCGATCGCGCGGCGCGACATGCCGTTCGCGAGCGCCGCGGCGATGATGCGCTCGGGGTTCAGCGCGTCGAACAGGACGCCGAGCCCGGACTCCTCGCCGCCGAGCAGCCGGTCGGCTTCCACCACGACATCATCGAAGTACAGCGTCCACTGCTTGTCCGGCCCGAGATACGGCATCGGGATCTCGTCGCGCGAGAAGCCGGGGCCGTCGACGTCGATGATCGCCAGCGTCGGCTTGCCGAGCGTGCCGTCGTCGTGGCGCAGGCGGGCCACGACGAGAATGGCCTGCGCGTCCTCGACGCCGGAGATGTACGTCTTCTGGCCGCGCAGGAGGTAGTTCGCGCCGTCCCTGCGCAGCTCCGTGCGGAGGTTGTGACTGTTCGTGCCGGCGTCGGGCTCGGTGATCGCGAAGGCGATCTTCCTCGTGCCCGCCGCGACGCCGCGCAGCCAGCGCTCCTTCTGCGCCTCCGTGCCGTGCCGCGGCAGGATCGAGCCGTTCATCGCTGAGGAGACGACGAGCATGAGGGTCGCGCCGCCGGCTGCGGCGAGCTCCTCGCCGACGAGCTGCAGGCCCCACATGCCCAAGCCGCCGCCGCCCCATTCCTCGGGCACGTTGATGCCGACAAAGCCCTGCTCGGCGAGCGCCTTCCACATCGCGCTCGGCGGCTCACCCGCCGCGTAACACGTGCGGGCGTAGTCGGAGCCGAAGCCCTCGACGATCTCGCGGACGGACGTCCGGATTGCCAGTTCCTCGTCGCTCGGGACGAGCGGAAGGGCGATGTCGTCGGTGCGCGTGGTCATATGGACGGACATTCAATCAAAATTGGATGGTCGTTCAATCAATCTGCGAGAATGGGCTCTGATGTCGACATCCGCAGGAGCCCTTCCGCCGCCCGAACTTCCGCCCCGCGGCGCGGAGATCACCCGCGAGAAGCTGTTGCAGGCCACGCACGAGCTGCTCTTCGAACGCGGCGGCGAGGAGCCGTCGGTCAGCCAGATCTGCGAGCGCGCCGACGTGCGCGTCGCCATGGTGAGCTACTGCTTCGGGAGCAAGGCCGGCCTGCTCGAGGCGCTCGGCGAGCGCGCGGTCTCCCAGATGATGGCCGAGGAGCGGCGCCTCATCGAGCTCGGCCTGCCACCGCAGGAGGCGCTCGCACTGCACGTTCGCGCCATGGTGCGCAACTTCGTCCGCTTCCCGTACACGAGCTCGCTGAGCGAACGGATCGCCGCGGGCGACGCGACCGCCACCGGAATGGGGCAGACCGTCGCGCGCCCGACCATCACGTTCTACGAGGAGCTGCTCGCCGACGGCGTGAAGCAGGGCGCGTTCCGTCCGGGGATCGACCCGACGCTCCTGCTGTTCTCCATCGTCGGGATGTGCGAGTTCCTGTTCTCCGCGCGTTCGTGGGTGCACGACACCGGGGAGACACTCGACGACGCGCTCGTCGACCGGTTCGCCGACCACACGGTGCAGCTGCTGCTCCAGGGGATCACCCAGACGCCACCCGGCTGACCGCCGCGCGGTGGCCGCGCGCCTCGGCATTGATGGTCCGCATGGCCCGTCCCTTTCGCCGGCGGGCCTGCCGGCGGCCCGGCGGCGCTGCCGGCGACGTTCACCCCGAGGACACGGCGTCTGGACCGCCGCGCTGACGGGCCCGCGGACGGCACCGTCACGATCTTCCGGCTCCGCACAGGCAACAGCCCCGTGGATCTGCCGCTGCGCGTCTCGGTGGCGGCCAATACCCACCCACCCCACAAACCGAACAGCTGCTCTGTAAACTCGCGACTCGACCCTTGAGAGGAGCGACGTGGGACCACTGCAGGGAGTGAAGATCGTCGAGATCGCGGGCATCGGCCCCGGGCCGTTCGCCGCCATGCTGCTCGCCGACATGGGGGCGGACGTGATCCGCATCGACCGGCCGGGCGGGTCCCCCACCTTCGGCGCAGGCGACCCCACGCTGCGCGGCCGCCCCGTCGTCACCGCGGACCTGAAGACCGACACGGGCAAGGCGCTCGTGCTCGCCCTCGCCGAGCAGGCCGACGCGATCATCGAGGGCAACCGCCCCGGCGTCATGGAGCGTCTCGGTCTCGGCCCGGACGAACTCCACGCCCGCAACCCAAAGCTCGTGTACGGCCGCATGACGGGCTACGGCCAGGACGGCCCGCTGTCGAGCGTCGCCGGGCACGACATCAACTACATCTCCGTCTCCGGCGTGCTCGGCGCCATCGCGCGCAAGGGCGAGCGGCCGCTGTTCCCGATCAACCTCGCCGGCGACTACGGCGGCGGCGCGATGTTCCTCGTCGTGGGCGTCCTCGCCGGCATCCTCGAAGCGCGCACGAGTGGCCGCGGCCAGGTCGTCGACGCCGCCATGACCGACGGGTCGGCCCTGCTCACGGCGATGATGTACGGCATGCGCGCCGCGAACATGTGGAACGACGAGGCGGGCACGAACCTCCTCGACTCGGGCGCGCACTTCTACGAGGTCTACGAGGCCAAGGACGGCGGCCACGTCGCCGTCGGCGCGATCGAGCCGCAGTTCTACGCCGAGCTGCTGCGCCTGCTCGAGATCCCCGCCGAGGAGATGCCGCAGTTCGACATGGCGCACTGGCCGGAGTTCAAGGAGCGGCTCGCGGCGATCATCGCGACGAAGACCCGCGAGGAGTGGGCGGCGATCCTCGAGCCCGCCGAGGCCTGCGCGACCGCGGTCTACGGGTTCGGCGACGCGCACGAGCACCCGCACAACGTCGCGCGCGGGACGTTCATCGAACGCGGCGGCGTGGTGCAGCCGGCACCCGCGCCGCGCTTTGACCGCACCCCCAGCGAGATCCGCGAGGCGCCCAGCGCCGAGGAGGCGCTCGCCGCCTGGGGCGTGCAGGCGCCCGTGGCCTGACCCAGCCGTACTCTGCCGCAGGAGATCACAAGAGAAGCCCTGTCATGCCTCGCAACCCGCTCTACGTCCCGCTCGGCTTCGACACCCGGCCGTCGCCTGTGCGAAGGAGCATCGCCATGCTCGCGTCAAGCCCATCGCAGCCCGCCCCGCCCCACTGGGCTCACCGGCCGCACGACGGCGGCCATGCGGGCCGCGTCTGCGACCTCGGCCGGCTGACCATCACGCATGCGCCGTAGCGTCCCGGTGGCCGGACTCGCCGACCTGCACTGCCACATCCTTCCCGGCCTCGACGACGGTGCCGCAGACCTCGACGACAGCGTCGCGATGGCGGCCCAGGCAGATGCCGACGGGATCACCACCATCGCCGCGACGCCGCACATCCGGTCCGACCACGACGTCGTCATCGGGGAGCTGCCGGCCCGCATCGCCGAACTCAACGCGGCGATCGCCGCCGCCGGACTCGCCGTGGAGGTCGTCACGGGCGGCGAGGTCGCAGCACCGGACTGCGGCGGGCTGACGGACGAGGAGCTCCGCGCCGTCAGCCTCGGCGGCGGGGGTCACTGGATCCTGCTCGAGCCCCGGCCGGGGCCGATGGACGACGCGCTCGAGGCGACCGTCGACGCGCTCCACGCCCGCGGCGTGCGGTGCCTCATCGCGCACCCCGAGCGCCACGCGGGCGCCGACGCGGCGGCGCGGCTCGCCGTCCTCGTCGCGCGCGGCGCGCTCGTCCAGGTGACCGGCGCCTACCTCCCGGCGGGCGATGCCGCGCCAACCATGCTCGACTGGGCGGCCCGGGGGCTCGTGCACGTCGTCAGCAGCGATGCGCACTCGGCGCGCTTCGGGCGCGCCGCGACCGTGTCGGAGGGGCTCGCGGCGCTGGCGCGGCTCCCCGAACTCGCGCCGCACATGGACTGGATCGCGCACGAGGGACCGCGCGCCATCCTCGCCGGCGAGGACGTCACCCCGCCGTTCTGACGAGCTGCACCGAGGACGCCAGCTCGCGGATCGCGTCGGCGTCGCCGGTCCCCAGTCCGCGGCGCAGGAAGTTGATCGCCCCGGCGGCGGCGCCGATCGTGAGCGCCTCGCGCCAGCCCCCGCCACCGGCCATGATCGCGGCCGTCGCGCCCATCATCGAGTCACCGCAGCCCTCGCGGAATCCGTGGTCGAACGACGGCGCCGTGAGCACCCACTGCTCGTCGCCGCAGAACACCGCCGCCGGGAACTCGCCGCGCGTGATGACGACCGTCTCGACGCCGTGGGCGCGGATCCGCCCGACTGCGGCAGCGAGTTCATCCTCCTGACCGACCGGGCCGGTCACGAACGCCGCGAGTTCCCAGTCATTGATCTTCACGAGATCCACACCGCCGCGCAGCGCACCGTCCAGGCGCGGGCTCGAGAGGTCGGCCAGGACGCGAACGCCGTGGGCGCGCGCGTCGGCGGCGATCCGCTCGTAGACCTCCGGGCCCAGCGCGTCGCCCGGATACGGGTTGCAGAGCACGAGCAGCCGGGTCTGCAACGAGGAAGCGACCGTCGCCGCGACGAGGTCGTCGATCTCATGCCGGCTCGGCGGCGGGCTCAGGGCGTGCGCGATCGGGTCACGCTCGCCGCTGCGCCGATCGTAGATGTAGGACCCGCTGTCGGTGGCCGTGGGGACCATGCGGTGCTCGCAGTGCAGCGCCTCGATGAGCGGCCCGAGAACCGCGCCGGTCTCCCCGCCCAAGTAGCCGCACAGCACCGGGTGCGCGCCGAGCGCCGCGGCCATCCGCGCGACCCACACGCCCTGTCCGGCGGGGTGCAGATGGATCTCGTCGGCGCCGTCGGGGTGCCGCTCGACGGTGACCGAAAGCAGCGGGTGCGGCCCGAAGATGGTGACGTCGCCCACGCCGTCAGCCTGTCACACCGCCGGGTACGCGTACCGCCCTGCGAAGAACGCCTCCTCCTCGCGGCCCAGCTCGGTCGCCGGGCCGTCGCCCAGCAGCCACTCGCGGGTGATATCGAGCCAGCGATTGGTCGAATGCAGCTGACCGACCAGGCCGAGCAGCAGGAACACCGCGCGGAAGATGACGAAGTGCTCGGCGGGCAGTTCGAGCCCCTCGAAGCCCTTGCTGCTGCGCAGCTCCGTATACGTCCGCATCATGTCGGCCGTCCGGGTGGCGTCGGCCATGACCGGCTCGTCGACGAGCGCCCATCCGAACAGCGAGGCATAGCTCTCCAGGAACGGCTCGGCCAGCGCAGGGTCGGGCGCCAGCGCGTGCAGCTCGCTCGCGACCGCCAGCAGCGCCTGCGCATCGCCCTGGTACGTCGCGCGGGTCGACGCGATGATCTGGCGGACGTCGACATCGCCGAGGTGCTTGCTGAAGCCGAAGTCGATGAACCCGATGCGCCCGTCGGGCAGGAACAGGCTGTTGCCCGGATGAGGGTCGCCGTTGAGCAGCCGGTGGCGCAGCGGGCCGTTGAGGTAGAAGCGCACGAGGATCTCGCCCCAGCGGTCGCGATCGGCCCGCGGGGTGTCGCCGTGCAGCTCGGCGAACCGCCGTCCCTCGACGTACTCGGTGACCAGCACCCGCTCGCCGGCGAGCGACGTGACGACGTCGGGCACCACGACGAACGGGTGGTCGCGGTAGATGCGTGCCATCTCGCTCTGATTGGCCGCCTCGAGCTCGTAGTCCAGCTCGTCGCCGATGCGCTCGCGGATCTCGTCCGCGATCGCGCGGGTGTCGATCCCCGGGGCGAGGATGGCGAGCAGCTTCAGCCCCAGGCGCAGGTTCTGCATGTCCGCGTGGATCGCCTCGGCGATCCCCGGGTACTGCACCTTCACGACGACGTCGCGGCCGTCGTGCAGGGTGGCGCGGTGGACCTGCCCGATCGACGCGGCGGCCAGCGGCTCGGGATCGATGTCGGCGAACGACGCCGAGAGCCGCGCGCCGAGGTCCTGCTCGACGACCTTCGTGATCGCCCGGAACGAGACCGGCTCGGCGTCCTGCTGCAGCTGCGCGAGAACCTCCTGGAACTCGGGCCGGACCTCTTCGGGCACCATCCCGATGTCCACCGCCGAGAGCGTCTGCCCGACCTTCATGGCCGCGCCGCGCATCCCGGAGAAGAGCTTGACCAATCCTTCCGCCGCCTTGAGCTGCTGCTTGGTCGCAGCGCGCCGACCGGCCTCACCGTCGTGCCCGGCGGTCATCGCGCGGGCCGCGGTCTGCCGCGCGGCGAGCCCCGCGGCGCCGGTGGCGAACCGGACGCCGCGGCCGACCCTCGACCGCCCTACGTGCTGTGACGACATGCGTGCGCTCCCTGGTTGGCGCGAGCGTAGCCCGATGTACAGGCGTGTACATCGGGGGTCGTCCCCTTCCTGTTCCGTAATCGGCCGCAGCTGTGGAGACGAGCGCCTTCTCCTGCTCGGCTCGTCCTCGAGGTCTCGTCGACACGGGTCCGCGGCCGCCACACGATCACGCTGCAACACGGCACCGCCGCGACGACGCCGAGCGCCGCGCCGATCGCGTCGAGGACGGCGTCACAGTCGGCATCACCGAGCGACGCGATCAGGCTCCTCAGACGATCTCGGCGAGTCCGTCCTTCAGCACGGGCACGTCGTCGACGGTGGTCTCGAATGCGTAGGTCCCGTCGCCCGCGCGCCACGCGCGCGTGCGGATGTCCTGCCCGGGCAGGACCGGCTTGGCGAACCGCACGGCGAGCCGCTGCAAGCGTTCGGTCTCGCCGTCACCGAGTTGCTCGAGCAGCGCCCACGACGTGAACGCCAGGATGCAGAAGCCGTGGGCGATGATCCCCGGCAGCCCCGCGTCACGCGCGACCTCCTCGTCGAGGTGGATCGGCATCGGGTCACCGGACGCCGGCGCGTAGCGGAACGTCTGGTCGTCGTCGATGTGCTGGGTGACATCGGCGACGGGGTCGCCGTCGCGCAGCGCGTCGTCGAAGCGGTGCCCCGGTGACAGCTCCCCGACCTTGCGCCCGTCATCGAACCCGCGGACGAAGAGCGTCACGTACTGCTCGTTGACGAGCGCGCCGCCCGCGTCGCGCGTCTCGATATGGACGCATGCCCGGGTGCCGTTGGCCAGACCCTCCCAGCCGGTCATGCGCGCGCGGGACGTCAGCGTCTCGCCCGCCCGAATCGGGCGGATGAACCGGAAGTCCTGCTCACCGTGCAGCACCTTGCCGAAGAGCGGGAGCGGCACGACCTTCAGCGCCGGCTCCATGAGCGCGGTGAACACCGGGACGATCGCGAACACGGGGCTCGCGACATCGCCCGCGGCATGTGCGGGGATCGGGTCGTTCGTCGCCGCGGCGTACTCGGCGATCCGCCCGCGCGTGACCTCGAACTCGATCGCGTCGCTCCACACCCCGAGCCCGGCCTCGTCGAACTCCAGCGTCTCGGTGCTCATGCGGGGACGAGCTTTGCGCGGGACTCGTCGAGGTGCTCCTGCTCGGCGGGAATGGTGGCGGTGGGGTTCGCGGTGCCCATGTCGCAGATCTCCCTGGTCGGTGATCAGCGCTCGGCGCGCTGGTAGGCGGTGACGACCGCGGCGCCGCCGAGGCCGATGTTGTGCTGGAGGCACGCATTGACCTCGTCGACCTGGCGGGCGTCGGCGGTGCCGCGCAGCTGCCAGGTCAGCTCGGCGCACTGCGCCAGACCGGTCGCGCCGAGCGGGTGGCCCTTGCTGATGAGCCCGCCCGACGGGTTGACGACCCAGCGGCCGCCGTACGTCGTGTCACCGTCATCGATGAGCTGCGGCGCGTCGCCCTCGTCGCACAGCCCGAGCGCCTCGTAGAGCAGGAGCTCGTTCGCGGAGAAGCAGTCGTGCAGCTCGATGACCTGGAAGTCCTCCGGGCCGAGCCCCGACTGCTCGTAGACCGCCCGGCCGGCCCTGACGTTCATGTCGTAGCCGATGACGTCCTTCGCCGTGCGGGTGGAGAACGAGCTCTCGAAGTCCGTCGTCATCGCCTGGCCCACGATCTCGACGGCCTGTCCGGCGAGGTCGTGCCGGGCCACGAAATCCTCGCTGGCGACGATCGCCGCACCGGACCCGTCCGACGTGGGCGAGCACTGCAGCTTCGTCAGCGGCTCGTAGATCATCGGCGCGTCCTGGATCTGGTCGAGCGTGTACTCGTCCTGGAACTGCGCGTATGGGTTGTTGACCGAGTGCTTGTGGTTCTTGAACCCGATCTTCGCGAAGTGCTCAGGCTCGGAGCCGTGCTCGGCCATGTGCTCGCGGCCTGCCGCACCGAACATCCACGGGGCCGGCGGGAACTTCGCCTCGGAGATCTCGGCGAGCAGCTCGAAGTGCTTCTGCATCGGCTGCTCACGGTCGGTGAACGTCGCGCCGAGGGAGCCGGGTTGCATCTTCTCGAAGCCCAGCGCGAGGACGCAGTCAGCGACGCCGCCGCGGATCGCCTGCGCGGCGAGGAACAGCGCCGTCGAGCCGGTCGAGCAGTTGTTGTTGACGTTGAAGACCGGAATCCCGGTCATGCCGAGCTCGTAGACAGCGCGCTGGCCGGCGGTGGACTCGCCATAGACGTAGCCGACGTAGGCCTGCTCGACCTCGTCGTAGGCGATCCCGGCGTCGTCCAGGGCCTTCGTCCCGGACTCCCTGGCCATCTGGGGGTAGTCCCAGCCCTCACGCCGGCCGGGCTTTTCGAACTTCGTCATGCCCACGCCGACGACGTAGGCCTTGCGGTGCGCCACGGGCGCCTCCTTGTCGGGAACGGACCTCGCACGGAACATACCGGCAGGGCTGCATGTTACGCAAGGCGGGGACGGCGACGGGTACGCTCCCGCGTCATGCCGGACCCCGCCACAGCCGCCAAGCCCGCCCGCCGGACCCAGGCCGAGCGCCGGGCGGCGACGCAGACGGCGCTGCTCGAGGCGACGATCGACTGCCTGGTCGACTACGGATACGTCAACACCACAACGACGAAGATCGCCGAGCGGGCCGGCGTCTCGCGCGGCGCACAGGTCCACCACTTCCCCACGAAGGCGGCGCTCGTCGCCGAGGCCGTCCGCTATCTCGCGGCGCGGCGCATCGATCAGTTGAGTTCGAAGCTCTCCTCGCTGCGCCCCGGCGATCAGGGCATCGGCGACATGCTCGACCTGCTGTGGGAGGCACACTCCGGCGCGGTGTTCGACGCGACCCTCGAGCTGTGGGTCGCCGCGCGCACGGACCCGGAACTGCGCGAGCACCTGGTCAAGCTCGAACGCGACGTCACGGCGACGATGTGGGAACTGGGCCAAGAGGTCCTCGGCGATCGCACCGAGGACCCCGGCTTCCGCGACGACATGGATCTGACCCTCGCCACGATCCGGGGCGTCGCGCTGCTGCGGGCCTCCAGCGGCGAGAAGAGCCGTGCGGTCGAGCGGCGGTGGCAGGCCGCGCGCCAGCGGCTGCTGCGGTTGCTGACGCAGGACTGACGCCACCCCGGCGCGGGCGAACCGCACCTGTCGATACGGTCACGGCCGTGTCGCAGCTGCGGGCCTCGACGTCCCCTTCCACTGGTGGGCGCTGAACACGCCCTCCGACCCCGCCGGGGTGATCCTCACCGGGGTGCGTGTGCCCGACAGCGCGATGCAGACGTGCGGCGGAATCGGGCGCGGCACGCACCTCTACCGCCACCACCGCCGGTACCGCATCACCGAAGGGTCGGACGAGATCCGGCTGCGCAAGATCGCGCAGGAGCTCTTCGGCGTTCCGGCCACGCCCTGACCTGAACCGGTGCGAGGCTGGCGCCATGCCCACCATCACCAAGCTCGACTTCGTCGGCATCCCCTCGCAGGATGCCGAACGCTCCCGTGCGTTCTACCGCGACACGCTCGGCCTGCGCGCCGATGAGCACAGCGACCACGAGTTCTGGGTCGGCGAGACGTGCCTCGGCATCTGGGAGCCCGAGAAGCAGGGCGTGCCGTTCGCGCCGCAGAAGAACGCCCACCTCGCGCTTCATGTCGACGACATCACCGCCGCGCGCGACGAGCTGGAGGCCAAGGGTGTCGAGTTCTTCGGCGAAACGCTCGATACCGGCGTCTGCCACATGGCGCTGTTCACCGACCCGGACGGCAACGACCTCATGCTGCACGGCCGGTACAAGCCGTACAGCTGAGCCTCACGGCCGCATCGGCAGGTAGACGGCCGGCAGGTCGTTCATGTCAGGCGGGGCGCACACGACGTCACCCTGCTTGAGCGCGCGCGTCAGCCCCACGAACGCGATGCCGCCGCCGATGAGCGGCAGCCAGAACAGGATGACGCGGTAGACGAGCACCGCCGCGACGGTCACCGCGGCGGGCGCTCCGAACACGATGAGCGTGCCGATGAGGCCGCCGTCGATACCACCGACACCGCCGGGGATCGGCAGCAGGCCGCCGAGCTGGCCGATGAGGTAGCCCATGAGGATGATGCTGAGGTCGACATCCGCGCCGAAGGACTGGAACGTCGCCCACAGCACCGCGTTGTCCCAGGCCCAGTAGCCGACGGCACCGATGATCACCAGCGCGTCGCGCTGGCGGACGATCTCCGCGGCCTCGCGGACACCGTGGATGACACTCGCGCGCGCGTGGCCCGACCAGCGACGCAGCCGCGACGCGTCCTCGGGGATCGGACCGCCGTCGCCGAGCTTCGGCAGGGCGAGGACGATCGCGATCGTCGCGACCGACATCGCGGCGGGGAGCGCGGTGAGCCCCAGCGTCATCGGCGGGCCGACGAGGCCGAGCGCCATGAGCGTGCCGAGCACCGCGACCGCCAGGAAGTTCACCGAGCTCTTGATCGTGAAGAACGCCACCGAACGGCGGGCGACGTACTGCAGCGACATGCCCGCCTGCGTCAGTGCCCAGGCGCCGAGCGCCAGGCCGGCCGCGCCGCTGGCGGGCACGATCGCGCCGACACCGAGCTCGGACCAGCCGATCTTCGAGCTCATCGCCCACGACATGCGCTTGCAGAACACCGGGCGGAACATCAGGACGTACGAGAGGCACGAGAGAAGCTCGAAGGTGACGGCGAGCGCGCCCCACCACGGATCGGCCGCGCCCAGGTAGCCGCGCACCTCGCCGAGCCCGGGCGCGAGCAGCACGATGAGCACGAACACGCCGATGAGCAGCGCGACCTGCACGGCGCGCCGGACGAGCTTGCGCAGCTCGAACCCTTTGGGGAGCGTCGTGGTGGGGGAAGGCTGGACCTCGGGTGCGGCCGACACCCGGTCGATTGTTGCACGCGCAACGACTGCTGTCGAATCCCCGGCGGTCATCAGATGTATCTGACACGTTCCCTCCATGGCTCGCCTGACCGCCACCGAAGGCTTCGCGCGGATTCTCCGACGTGCTCGGACGGGTCGCCGCCGGCGAGGAGATCGAGGTCACACGAGCAGGCAGCCCTGTCGCGATCATCGGGGCGCCGCGTCGCCAGCTCATCACGGCAGAGCGGTTTCCGTGAACTCCTCGCCTCAGCGCCCAGGCCCGACGAGGACTTCGCCGCGGATCTCCGCGCCATGCGCGCGTGCACGCCGACCTCTGGGCCGACCTCGCTGACCGCGCCGAGCAGATCGGCGCGCCAGCAGCGGCGCGACGCCCATCACGATGCCCGCCGTCGTCGCCGCGACGGCGGTCACGCCTTCGGCGTCCGTCAGTCGTTCGCCGTGACCGCGTCGAGGATGTCGGCGAACTTCTCGCGGGCGACGGCACGCCGGGTCGGGACGTGTTCGGTCGGCACCGCGTCGGCCGGAGGCGCGTAGCCGCGCAGCACCTGCCGGGCGACCGACTGACGATGGACCTCGTCGGGCCCGTCGTAGATTCGCGCGGCGCGGGCGAAGCGGTACATCGCCTCGAGCGGCAGGTCGGTCGAGTAGCCGAGCGAGCCGTGCAGCTGCACCGCGCGGTCGATGACGTCATGCAGCACGCCCGCGCCGAAGAACTTGATCATCGAGATGTCCGTGCGCGCCGCGGCCGGCCCCTCGGTGTCCATCCGCCACGCGGCATGCAGGGTCATGAGCCGTGCGGCCTGCATCTGTGCGGCGCTGTCGGCGATCCAGTTCTGCACCGTCTGCTTCTCGGCCAGCACGCCGCCGAACGCGTAGCGGTAGGTCGCGCGCTCACAGAGCATGTCGAACGCGCGGCTGGACACGCCCAGCCAGCGCATGCAGTGGTGGATGCGCCCGGGGCCGAGCCGGTGCTGCGCGATGAGGAAGCCCGCGCCCTCGGCGCCGAGCAGCGCGTCGGCGGGGACCCGCACGTCCTCGTACAGGATCTCCGCGTGCCCGCCGAGCTTCCCGTACTCCTCCTGCGGGTGCTCCATCGTCGCGACGTCGCGCAGGATGTTCACGCCCGGCGTGTCGGCGGGGACGACGAACATCGACGCGCGCTGGTGCGGCCGTGCGTCCGGGTCGGTCACGGCCATGACGATGAGCACGTCGGCGATCGACGCGTTCGAGGAGAACCACTTGTGCCCGTTGATGACCCACTCGTCACCGTCGCGCACCGCCGTCGTCTGCAGCAGGGTGGGGTCTGCGCCCGCGTTGGGCTCGGTCATGCTGAACGCGGACTTGATGTCGCCGGCGAGCAGCGGTTCGAGCCAGCGTTCCTTCTGCTCGGGCGTGCCCGCGAGCGCGAGGATCTCGCTGTTCCCGGAGTCCGGCGCCTGGCAGCCGAACGCATTCGGGGCGAAGGGCGATGTGCCGAGGATCTCGTGCAGCAGCCCGAGCTTGACCTGGCCGTAGCCCTGGCCGCCGAGCTCGGGATCGAGGTGCGCGGCCCAGAGGCCCTGTTCCTTGACGCGGTCCTGCAGCGGCGCGTAGACGCGGTCGAGCTGCGCCTGGCTGAGTTCGCTGAAGACGGTCTCCAGCGGCCAGATCTCCTCGCGCACGAAGCCGCGCGCCCAGTCGAGCTTTGCCTGGTACTCAGGCTCAGTCTGGAAATCCCACGCCATCGTCTGCCTCCCGGGGGTTGCGCCGTACGCTACCCCGTACCCCGGCTCAGTGCGGCCAGGGAATCGTCGCCTGGAGGACGGCCTCCTCCAGCGCGCCCGACCGCAGCCCGGTGATCTCCTGGTACTCCCGGTCGGCGACCATCAGGCTGAACGCCTGCCGGGTCGGGTACCGCACGAGCAGCACCGCATCCCAGTCGTGGCCGTCGGGGGCCACCAGCGCCGTGGAGCACTCGCCCGCGTAGATGATCTCGCCGCCGACCCGGTCGAGGAACGGCACGATCCTCCGGGCGTACTCGTCGTAGTCCGCGCGGCCGCCCTCCTTGAACTTCAGGAGGTTGAGCATCACGCACGGGCCGTGCGGATGGGTCTCCTCGGCCAGCAGCCGCTTGAGGTCAGCACCAGTGGGATCGACGGCCATCGCCCAAGACTCTCAGAGAAGTCTCAGGGTCGCCGCAGGCCGCTCCGAGGGACGGGATCGATCCTTCCGCCAACCCCCACAGCCAGGAGACCCCATGACGACCAGACGCATCGCGGTCATCGGCGGCACCCTCGTCGCCCTCGCGGCAGGGTCGGCCGGCGCCGTCGCCGCCACCCAGACCGATGAGGCCGGGGAGCGCGAGAAGACCGTGCTCGACACCGCTGCCAAGAAGCTCGACGTGACCCCGGAGGAGCTGCGCGCCGCGCTGCAGGCCGGGCAGTCCGCACAGCTCGAAGAGGCCGTGAAGGCCGGCAAGATCACGCAGGCCCAGGCCGACGAGATCAAGAGGCGCCAGGCCGAGAGCGGCCTGGTCCTCGGCGGCGGCAAGGGTGGCCGCGGCCACGGCGGGCCCGGCCGCCCGGGCGGCGGCCGTGAGCTGATGGCCGACACTGCGAAGGCCCTCGGGCTGACCGAGGCCAAGCTCGTGGAGCAACTGCGGGACGGCAAGACCATCGCGCGGATCGCGAAGGCGCAGGACAAGGATCTCGCCGACGTGAAGGCCGCCGTGAAGAAGGCCGCGCTCGCGCGCCTCGACCAGCAGGTCAAGGAGGGCGACATCACCAAGGCGCAGCGCGACGAGATCGCCGAGCACCTCGAAGACCACATCGAGCATCTCGGCGAGCGGCGCGGCGGACGTGGCCCCGCACCCGGCCCGGGTGGCCCCGGCGAGCCCCACGCCCGCAAGCAGGGCGAGACCAACCAGGACGGCTCGTACGTCCCGCCGGCCACCGGCACCGCCCAGACGGCATAGGCGCGTCGGCTCCCGCGCGATGGGTGCGAAAGCGGTCCGTCGCGCGGGGGCCGACCCCTGCCGGAGAGTTCGCCCTTTTGGCGCACTGGCGCTCTACCGTACCGATCGTTTCTCCCGCAAGATGGGGGCTCTGACCGAGCGCGATCACATCCCCGACGGAGCTCTCCTGCTCACCGGCGCCACCGGGTTCCTCGGGATGCAGGTCCTCGCCAGGGTCCTCGCCGAGAGCGACCGCCATGTGGTCGCGCTCATCCGCGCCGACGACGACGACGCAGCCGCCGGCCGCCTCCGCGAGGCGCTCGCGATGATCCTCCCGGGCCCCGCGCCCGAACATCGGCTGACGGCGATCGCCGCCGACCTCGAGGCTCCCGGGCTCGACCTCGACGGGCCCACGCACGACCTGCTCGCCGACCGCGTCACGGGGATCCTGCACTGCGCGGCGTCCATCTCGTTCGTCCTGCCGCTCGACGAGTCGCGGCGCATCAACGTCGACGGCACCCGCCGGATGCTCGACCTCGCACGGCGCTGCGCCGGGCGCGGCGACGGCCTCGAGCGGTTCTCCTATGTGTCCACGGCGTACGTCGCCGGGCGCCACCGCGGGAGCTTCGGCCCCGGGCAGCTGCAGTGCGGCCAGCGGTTCCGCAACGCCTACGAGCAGACGAAGCACGAAGCCGAGGTCCTGGTGCGCGACGCCGCCACCGCATGGGATCTGCCGACGCAGATCTTCCGGCCGTCGATCGTCGTCGGCGAGCGCCAGACCGGCTGGACGACGAGCTTCAACGTGCTCTACGGCCCGTACCGCAGTTACGCCAAGGGCCAGTACACCGTGCTGCCAGGCCGGCTCGACGGCATCATCGACGTCGTGCCGGTGGACTACGTCGCCGACGGGATGTGGGCGCTCATGCGCGAACCCGCGCCGGCCGGGGTGTCCACGCACATGCTCACCGCCGGGGACCTCGCGCCGACGCTGCGGGAGATCCGCGAGACGGCCGTCGACTACTTCGCCAAGGGCACGCCGGCGATCATCCACCCCACCGCGTTCCGCGTCCTGGCTGCCCCGGCACTCGGCCTGCTCGGCGGCAGCAAAGCGCGCACGGTGCTCGCGCGCAGCAAGCCGTACTTCCCGTACTTCGAGGTCGAGACGCGCTACGACGCGCGGTCCACCCAGGCCGCGCTCGAGCGGCACGGGATCGCGCCGCCGCGCTTCTCCGCCTACGCCGAGCGCCTGCTCGACTTCGCCGTGCTCGCCAACTGGGGCAAGCGCATCCCGCCGCGGGCCGAAGTCACGCGCGACGCGGTCTCCGCAGCGGCCTGAACGACGTTCTAAGGTTCGGCCGCGTGCCGACCGAGCTCCCGCCCGCCCTCCGGACCCTGATCGACACCGCGCTGCGCCTTGCGCGCCAGGCGCCGAGCGGACGGGTGGCGCTGACCCGCGCGGCGGACCTCGTCGATCCCGCCGCCGTCCCGGAGTGGCTGCACGCCGGCGTGGATCGCGCCCTGGGGGACCTGTCGACGCCCGAGCCACTCGACCGCAAGGCCATCGAGAAGGCACTGAAGGAGGCGTGGGGCAAGGCACCGGGCAGGGTCCTCGACGACCTCTCCGACGAGCCCATCGCCGTGCGCGCAGCGTCCCAGGTGCACCGCGGCGAGCTCGACGGCACCGCGGTGGCGGTCAAGGTGCGGCGCCCCGGGCTGGACCGCGCGGTGCGGGCCGACCTCTCGCTGCTGGAGACGCTCGCCATGCCGCTCGGCGCGGCCTTCCCCGCCATCGACGCCGGCGCGTTCCTGCGCGATGTGCGCGAGCAGACCTCCGACGAGATCGATCTCGAGCACGAGGCGGACATGCAACGCCGCGTGGCCCGAGCGATCCGGCACGTCGAGGGCATCGTCGTGCCCCGTCCGCACACGGACCTCGCCGCGCCCGGCGTGCTCGTCAGCGACCTGCTCCGCGGCCGCACCCTGCACGAAGGGGCGCGGCCCCTCGACGCGGCGGCTGCCGCGACCGCGATCGTCCACGCCCACGTCAGTGCCGCGCGCGACGCCGGGCTGGCGCTGCTCGATGCGCGCCCCGGTCACGTCGTGGTGCTGGGGGACGGCCGGATCGGGCTGCTCGGCGCGGGCGTCGCCCGCCAGGTCACGCCCGAACGCGCCAGGCTCGGCCTCGCTGCGCTCGCGGCGCTGCGGGACGACATGCCCGCGGCCCTCGCCGCCGCGGCAGAGCGGGCGGCGATGGTGCCACCCGATGCGGCGCGCGTGGCGCACGTCCCGCTGCGGGCGATCGCGTCGCCCCTCGCCGACGGGCCGATGGTGCTCGACGCCGCCGCGCTGCTGGCCCTCGCCGAGCGCGGCGACGCGGAGGCCCCCGCCCTGCTCCGGCTCGTGCCGGAAGTCGCTGCGACCCCGGACGACCTGTGGATCGCACGCGCCACCGCGCAGGTGCTCGCCGTCCTCGCGCGCCTCGGCGCCGAGATCGACGTCGCGCAGGCGGCGCTCGACGCGCCCGCGCCGTAACGACTCAGCCGGCGACCACGCGGACGGTCTCGTCGCCGTGTACCACGACGTCGCCGTCGTGCAGCTGCCGTCCGCGGCGGTTCTCCGGCTCGCCGTTGACCTGCACAGTGTCCTCCTCCAGGAGCACACGCGCCTCGCCACCGGAATCGGCGATGCCGGCCAGCTTGAGCAGCTGCCCGAGGCGGATCACGTCCCCGCGGATGGTCACATCACGCATGAACACATCATGCCCCGTCCGCGCCGGGGAGGGCCGGCAAACGTCGCGCACCCGACACAGGGAGCGTCGCGGGAGCGCACCTCCGCTCCCCCGCGCGGGTCTACTGTCCGGAGAGACCGTATGCGCCGCCCGGCCCTCACCCCGTTCGTCGTGCTCGCCGCACTTGCCGCAGCACCGGCCGCCCACGGCGCCGACGGGACGATCTTCAACATCGCGGGCAGCGTGCAGGGCGCCGGTGGCGACGGCGGCCCGCCCGGCCTGGCGCTGCTGAACACGCCGCGCGACGCGGATGCCGCTCCCCCGCAGATCGGCGGCGGCGTGCTCATCGCTGACACGGCGAACAGCCGCATCCGCCGCGTGACCGCCGACGGGTCGCTCATCGTGCGCGTGGCAGGTGACGGCACCGACGTCCCCGGACTGAGCGGCGACGGGGGGCCGGCCGACAACGCGCAGATCAACGCGCCGCAGGGCGTGACGCCGCTCGCCGACGGCTCCTACGTCATCGCCGACACCGGCAACCACCGTCTGCGGCGCGTCACCCCCGACGGGATCATCCGAACCATGGCGGGCACGACCCGCGGCTTCGGCGGCGACGGGGGGCCCGCCACGGCGGCGCAGCTCGACTCGCCGCGTGACGTCGCCCAGCTGGCCGACGGCTCGCTGCTGGTGGCGGACACCGGCAACCACCGCATCCGCCGCATCGCCCCCGACGGCACGATCACCACGTTCGCCGGGACCGGCACCGAAGGCGCGGCGGGCGACGGTGGCGCGGCGACGGCTGCGCAGCTGAGCTTCCCGCGCGACGTCGCGCCGCTCGCCGACGGCGGGATCGCGATCGCGGACACGGGGAACGACCGGATTCGACGGGTCGCGCCGGACGGGAACATCACGACGATCGCGGGCGGCACGAAGGGCGCGGGCGGCGACGGCGGCCCAGCCGTGAACGCGCAATTCGACGCGCCGTCCGGTGTCACCCCGCTGACGAACGGCGCGCTGCTCATCGCCGACACGGGGAACGACCGCATCCGCCGCATCACGCCGCTCGGCACGATCTTCACCGTCGCCGGCACGCAGCCCGGCCTGTCGGGAGACGGCGGCCCTGCCTCGGCCTCGCGCCTGACGGACCCCGGCGACGTCGTCCGCACCTCGACGGGCGGGATGCTCATCGCCGACACCGCGAACAGCCGCGTGCGCGGCGCGACGGACGTGGGGCAGATCCCCGCGCCCGTCACCGATCGGTCGCTCGGGCTCGCGCCCACGAGCGGCACCGCGTTCGTGCGCCAGCGTGGCACGAGCACGGCGCTCGCGGTTCGCGAGCCCGACCTCGTGACCGACGGGTCGGTCTTCGACACCGAGCGCGGCGGTCTGGCGGTCAGCGTCGCGCAGGCCGGCCAGGTCCGCACGACGACGCTGACGCGGGGCCTCGTGACGATCGATCAGGACGCCGGCCGCAACCCGATCACCAAGGTCAAGCTCGTCGCGCCCCTGCCGGGCTGCACGACGGCGCGCGCGAAGAAGCGCTCGCGCGCCGCGATCCGGACCTTCGCGAAGGCGTCTCAGCGCAAGCGCAAAGGCCGCCGCGAGCGCCGGGTCGTCGCCCGCGGCGACGGACGCTTCCGCACCGATGGCAAGTACGGGTCGGCGACCGTCCGCGGCACCGAGTGGCAGACCGTCGACACGTGCAAGGCGACCTCGGTGCGCGTGTTCAGCGGCGTGGTCTCGGTGTTCGACCGCCTGCGCGGCCAGCGCCGCGACGTGCGTGCCGGGCAGAAGGTCGTCATCCGCGCCAAGCGCCGCTGAGCGCCGCCAAAGGGGACGCTGAGCGTCACATACTGGTCGCCCTGGCAACCACTATCGGCCGCTCAGCGTGGTCGGGGGCGAATCCTCGCGTCCTGCACCTACCAGGAGTATGGACTTCGATGGCCTTCGCGCATTCCAACATGGCACGTTCTCGGTCTGGCAGCTCCGCCACGCCGGCTGGACCCGCGGCCGGATCCGTCACGCCACCGCCGGCCTGCGCGAGATCCACCACGGCGTGCACGTCACCGGCGACGCACCGCTGACCGAGATGCAGCTGTGCTGGGCGGCGGTCCTCACCGAGCCGGGCACCCGCCTGAGCCACACCAGCGTCGCCCGGCTGCTGGGGTTCGACGACTGGCGCACCGATGTGCGCACCGTCACCCGGTTGGGAAGCGGCGGGACGCGCCGTCACCCCGGACTGCTCGTGTACCGCTCGAAGACCCTGCCGTC
Source organism: Solirubrobacteraceae bacterium (assembly GCA_051306365.1). Classification (GTDB taxonomy): domain Bacteria; phylum Actinomycetota; class Thermoleophilia; order Solirubrobacterales; family Solirubrobacteraceae; genus Svornostia. The sequence goes on along the minus strand of JBPPNC010000087.1, from coordinate 85,843 downwards.
AGCAGGTCTCGGCCAGATCGAGGGCCTGCCCTGCCTGAGCCCGGCCAGGACGCTCCTCGACCTGCTCCCCACGCGCGCCGACCTGAGCGCCAGGCGCCTGGCCCGCAACGCGCTGCGGGTCGGAGCCGTCGACGAGCGCGCCCTGCGTGTCGCGCTGGCGCTGCACCCCGGCCGACGGGGCATCACGCGGCTGCGTCGGTATACCAACGAGTACGCCCACCTGCCGATGCACCGGACGAAGAGCGACGCCGAGGCGCTGGGCCTGGCCATCCTCGATGCCGCCGGGATCCCGATCCCGCTGGTGAACGTGAAGATCGACGGCGAGGAGGCCGACTACGCGTGGCCGGCCGCGCGGTGGATCGTTGAGCTCGACAGCCGGCAGTTCCACCATCCCGTCGAGGACGCCCGCAAGACGGCGGTGTGGAAGCGAGCGGGTTGGACCGTGCGGCGTGTCCCCACCGACGACGTCTACGACCGCCCCCACCGCCTGCTGGCCGCCACTCCACCGCTGAGCGTCCGATAGTGGTCGCCAGAGCGACCACGATGTGACGTTCAGCTACTTGATGAGGGTCGGCGTCCCGACCGGCACCCGCGGGTACAGGTCGATGACGTCCGGGACCTTCATCCGCAGGCAGCCGTGGGAGGCACGCGTGCCGATCGACCACGGCTCGCCCGTCCCGTGGATCCCGACGGATCCGGTGACACCGAGCCAGCGTGCCTTCAGCGGGTTGTTCGGCGCGCCGCCGGGGATGACCGAGCCGGCGAGCGAGCCCGCCCAGTCGCTGTTGGGCACGTGCCACGCGGGGTTGACCTGCTTGTTCGTGATGGTGAACTGCCCGGCGGGCGTGCCGTAGCCGGCCTGGCCGACCGCGATCCCGTAGGTCTTGCGCAGCTTGAGGTTCTTGAAGAGGCGGAGCTTGAAGGTGGAGCGGTCGGCCGTGAGGACCGTGCGGTTGCGGCGCACGAGGTCGTTCGCGTTGACCGCCGGGCGCACGCGCACGAGCTTGGCCCGCAGCCGCCGCGACGCGCCGGGATCGACCAGCGCCGTGTCGATGGCGGCGGCGAGCTTCGCCGCGTCGAGCTGGCGGCCGACTCTCGCGCGGCGGACGATCATGCGGCGGATCGTGATCTTCAGCGTGGCGTTGCGCGCCTTGCCGGTGCTGCGCGCCTGCACGTCGGCGGCGAACGCCTTCACGGCGGCCCGGGAGTGCTCGAGCGCCAGCCCGACGTCGACACCGGCGGCGGCTCCGCCGCCCGTCGGCGGGGTCGTGGTCTCGGGCCGCTTGCGCCCCTCGTAGAGCGCGCGCTTGGCGGTGCGCTCGGCGTCGAAGACGACCTTCCCCTGCTCGGCCGTGAGCCGGTACGAGCGGTTCCCGGCCCGCACCACGACATCGCGCGTCAGGCGGCGCTCGAGCGCGTCACGGAGCTTCGTCGTGGCCTCCGACACGGTCAGCCCGCCGACATCGATGCCGCCGGCAACGACGCCTGCGGCGATGCGTTCATCGCGCTCGGGCGCCTGCGCAGAGGCGGCGGGCGCGGCGGCGAGCAGGGCGATCAGGGAGGTCAGGATCAGTCGGCGCACGGCCGTCGAGGGTAACCAAGCGCTTCCTTCCGCCTGCAACGGCGGATGCAGGAATCCTCCGTCAGGCCGCGTCGCGGACCACAGCCGGGAGGATGTCGGCCTCGCCGTGGTCGCGCAGGAAGCGGTCGAGTTCGACCCACGTGCTCGACACCGCGCTGCGCCCCGTGAGCACCCCGAGGTGCCCGCCGGGCGCGGTGCGCAGGCGCACGTCGGGCGACCCCGTGAGGAGGTCGGCGACGGCGTGGACGGCCGACACTGGGGCGAGCACATCACCAGCGCCGGCGACGGCGAGGACGGGCTGTTGCACGTCCGCGAGGTCGATCTCCCGATCGCTGAGCGTGATGTGCCCGTCGGCTAAGCTAAGTCGTTGTTGCGGAAGAACAGGTGGTACATCTGCGCGATCGAGCGCCCCGGGTAGCCGACCATGTTCGCCATGAAGTGGTCCACCGCACCCATCTGGGCGAGCATGTCGCGGTCGTGGAGATTCGCCGCGATCGCCGCGGGCTTCGTCACCCACTTGTCCCGGGACGTCATCTGGAACACGCGGCGCACGAGCGGGGCGGGCGCACCACCGAGCGTCTTGTAGACCGCCGTCCCGACCGCGCCATCGCCGAGCTGGGCGAGCGGCAGGAACGCCTCGGCGATTGGCACGCGGCGGAAGTCGAACGGCGAGCCGACGAGCGCGATCGACCGCACCGGCAGGTCGCGGCGCGCGGCGACGGCGAGCAGCGACATGATCCCGCCGAGGCACCAGCCGACGAGCTGCACCGGCTGACCGGTGTCGTCGGCGACGCTCTGGATCGCAGAGGGCAGCACCTCATCGACCCAGTGCTCGAGGCCCAGGCCCCGATCGCCGAACGCGATCGACCCGTATTCCACGAGGTACGTCGCGTGCCCCTCGGCGAGCAGGTGGGCGGCCAGCGAGCAGCCGCGGCGCAGGTCGAAGCACTCGGCGGGCGCAGCCAGCGGCGGTACGAGCAGCGCGGGCAGCTCGCCGGCGGGCCGCTCGTCCGTGCGCAGATACCGATACACGGTGCGCTGAGGAGCCTCGGCGATGATCTGCCGGGGCGTCGGGCGCAGGTCCGCGAGGCCGTCTCCGAGAACGAAGTCGTACACGTTGGCGGCCGCATCGCCGAGCTGATGGGGGGACAGCGGATTGAACACGCCGGTTACCAGAAGGAAGTTGACGGCGTGTCAGTCGGGCGTGCCGATCGTCACGCGGGAACGGGCGCGAACTCGAGCAGCGCGTTGACGACCCGATCGGGCGTCTCGATCTGCGGGCAGTGGCCGCAGCCCTCGATGAGCTCGTACCGCGTGTCCGGGAGTGCCTCGAGGATGTGGCGCGACCCCTTGTGCGTGACCATCCGGTCGCGGTCACCCCAGACGAGCAGCACGGGGACATCGATCTGCTCGAACGCGAACGGGTCACGGAGCTCGGGGAGCAGGCGCTTGCCGATCCCCATGATGCGCGCGACCGAGCGGCGGTCCTCGAGGTGGCCGGCGAAGGTGCTCAGCACCTGCGGCGGAATCCCGGAGGTGTCGGAGAATGCCAGCGCGCGGAACAGCCGGGCGACCGCGAGCCGCGTGACCGGCGGCGGGATCGGAAGGCCGCTGCCCAGCAGCGTGCGCAGGAACGGGTCGCGTTCGATGAGCGAGAACCACACCGGCATGTCAAGACCAGCCGGCGAAATCGGTGCCACGGCGGTAATCGGCAGCTCGGCGTTCTGGGCGGCGCGCAGCGAGGCACAGCCGCCGAGCGAGTTGCCCGAGACGACGACCTCCTCCCCGGACTCATCGGCCAGGCGCGTGACCGCGGACGCGACCATGTCGTCGATCTGCTCGAGGATGCCCGCGTCGTGGTCGATCGTCGTGCACGTGCCGAACCCCGGCAGGTCGATCGCCATGGCGCGGCGGCCGGTGCGGCCCAGGCGGTCGAGGACCATCCGCCAGGTGTCGGCGGAGTCGGCGAACCCGTGCAGGAGCAGCAGCGGCGGGCCGTCGCCCTCGATCTCGAGGACCCGGGTGTGGTGTCCGGCGATCTCGTCGCGGTACTCGATCAGTGGTTGCGCGGCCATCCCTGTCTCCCTTGCCCGTCAATCGTATCAATCGGCACGATTGGCCTGGGCTTTACCGTGTGTCGCATGCGCGGCATCCCGCAGATCCCCATTCCCGACGATCTCCTCGATCGTCTCCGCGAGGACCCGACCCGCGCACCGGAGATCATTGCGCTCGCATCGGCGCACCTGCACGCGCCCCAGGCGGACAAGTGGATCGCCGAGCAGCGCTCGCGCTACGCGCACGACGATCACTGGTTCGCGTCGGCCGCGAAGGCCAAGCACGCGACACTCGCGCGGTTCGAGGGCGCGGCGACGGGGGTCGGCGGCATCATCACGATGATCCCCGACCTCGTCGGGCTGGCCTGGATCCAGTCGCGGCTGTGCTTCTACGTCGCCGCCGCCTACGGCTACGACCCGTACGACCCGATGCGTCCCGCCGAGATGCTCGTCCTGCACGAGGTCTACGAGAACCCGGCCACCGCGCGTAGGGCGCTCGACGGCGAAGAGCAGCACATGGCGATGCACTTCGTCGACCGCAAGCTCAACAGCGACCTCGCCCGCGACCAGGCGCTCGCCGTGAAGCTCATGACCTACGTCGGCAAGCGCGGCGCCAAGCGCATGGCCGGCCGCATGATCCCGGGCTTCGCGATCCTCTTCAACGCCACCGCGAACGAGCTCGACACCCGCCGGATGGCCGACCGCGCGATCGCCTTCTACGGCGGCGAGCAGGCGAAGAAGAAGCGCCGCCTGCTGCGGCGGTAGCGCCGCCGGGGCGCGACGGGGCCGAACGGTCGTTTGTGGTCGCCACAAGCGCCACCGACGTCCGGTCAGCGGAGACCCGGCGGTGAACGGTCGTTTGTGGCCGCCCTGGCGACCACAGATGACCGTTCGGCGTCTCATGCCTTGCCATACACCGGCACGTGCGCCCCGCTGACCACCGTCGATCCGTCCCCGCAGAGGAACAGCAGGACGCCGGCGATCTGCTTCGGCGAGACCCAGGTGCTGTGATCTGCGTCGGGCTGCGACGCGCGATTCCCCGGGGTGTCGATCACCGACGGCAGGATCGCGTTGACGCGAATGTCGTCGTCGCGGTACTCGGCGGCGAGCGCGTCGACGAACGCGAGGATCGCCGCCTTCGAGGAGATGTAGCCCGCGGCGCCGGAGAACGGGTGGAGCGCCGCCCGGGTGGAGACGCACGCGATGGCGCCGGTGTCCGCATTGAGGAGATGCGGGATCGCCGCAGCACACACGAGGTACGTCGGGCGCAGGTTCAGGCGAAACTGCTGCTCGAAGTCGTCGATCGGGGTCTCGTGCACCCGCCCGCCGGCGGCGAACCCGCCGACGAGGTTCACGACGGCGCGCAGCGGCGCCTCGGGCGCGGCGGCGGCGTCGACGACCTCCTTGACCGAGGCCTCGTCGAAGAGGTCCGCGGCCACGAGCTGCAGCCCGGCGTCCGAGGGCATCCGAGCGCGCTCGGACTCGTCGAAGATGGGGACGACGACACGCCAGCCGTCGTCGAGGAAGGCGCGGGTGACGGGCGCGCCCAGCCCGCCCGAGCCTCCGGTGATGAGCACGGTGCGGTCCATGACCCCGACACTACCGATGCCGTCCGTCCGCGATGCAACGCTCCCGATCGTGGACGTCAGGGGTGGCATCGAGCACAGTGACAACGGCCGTGAGCCGTGCGCCGGGCCAGCGCGCGAGCCGGCCCAGATGGAGGCCGATCTCGCCGAGCTCATCGCCACCGTGCAGGACCCGCACCTGCACGGGCTGCTGAACCGGCTGCTCGGTGAAGCCACCGACACCGGTCGCCGGTATCGCCGGTCGCCCGCCGCCAAGCGCTACCACCAGGCCTACGAGCACGGGCTGCTCGAGCACTCGCTCACGGTCGCCCAAGCGGTCAGCGCGGTCAGTGCCATCTTCCCGGGGATCGACCGTGACCTCGCGGTCACCGGCGCGCTGTTGCACGACATCGGCAAGCTCGACGCGTACGCCGCCGACGAGGACGGCATCGACATGACCGCCGCCGGCCGGCTTCAGGGCGAGATCCCGCTTGGCTACTTCCTCGTGCGGACCGAGATCGCGGCGATGGGCGATGTCCCGCCCGCCCGCGCGCAGGAACTGCTGCACGTGTTGCTAAGCCACCACGGATCGCTCCAGCACGGCAGTCCGGTCGTGCCCGCCACGCGCGAGGCGACGCTCGTGCACTTCATGGACAACCTCGGCGGGCGGCTCGGGTCGTTCGACCGCCTGCAGCAGGCGCTGGTCGACGGCGAGGAGTGGTCGGGCTGGGATCGCGCGCTCGGCGGCGCGGCGCACTTCCCCGCCCCCGCCGTGAGCTCACCGGCCGACGCGCAGTCCGCCGCCGCATAGCGGCGACCGCTCAGCAGCTCTTGGCCGTCGTGGCGGGCACCTTGATCGTGAGGTTCGCAACCGGCGACGCCGCAGCCGACCCGCTGAAGAGCTGGTAGGGCACCACCGTCGTCGATCCCGCCAGGCCGCAGCCCTTGCCGATCAGCGTGCAGCTCTCATCCGGCGCGAGCGTGGCACCTGCGCATGTGCGTGACGGTGAGGGCGCCGGGAGCTCCGGCGAGATCGACACCGGGCCCGACAGATCACCGCTGTTGTACACGGTGAGGGAGAACTCGCGTGAGGTCTCGTTCACCGTCACGGTGTGGTCGCTCGCCCCGAACCAGACGCGTGAGACGAGGTCCGCGCGGAACGGGAACCTCTGGAACGTCTCGTAGGCGAACGGCCCCGACGTGGCCACCCGCAGCAGCCGCAGCTCGCCCGTCAGGTCGCCCGTGCCCGTGCCGTTGACACCCCAGCTCAGGTCGCCGCTGCACGACTCGCCCGGGTCCAGCACGCCACACCGGTCGCTCACGCCGACGGCTCGGTGCCGGTGTTCGTGATGACGAAGGGCCGCTCCGAGAGGAAGGTCGCGTCGCCGTCGTCGCCCGCGGGGATCGAGCCGAGCACCAGCGGGTTCGGCGTCATCTCCGGCTTCCAGGCCGGGCCCGGGGCGTGGGAGGCGTGGGCGCCGCCGGTCCCGGGGGGAGCACACCGCCACCCGCGACCGGGGCCGCGGGAAGAGGCGCGGGCGCGCCGGGGGCTGCCGCGCCCGCGCTTGCGGGACGCGCGAGCACCTGCAGCTCGCGCTTGGCCGTGCGACAGGCGCCGCGCCGGCCCGGGCCGAGCGCCCGCTCCGCGTCGGCGCACACCCGGATCTTCCAGCTGCCCACGAGGCCGGCGGCGGGCACCGGCGCCTTCAGCGTGACGGTCTCGCGGCGATCGGACTTGATGGACCGGACCACGACTCGTGCCAGGCGCCGCTCCTTCTTCCCCGCGACGAGGATGACGTCGGCGTGTGTCCCCCCAGCCCGGGTGCCGCGGTTGCCGATCGTGGCGCGCACGGACAGCAGGTCGCCGCTGACGACCGTCGCCGGACCGGTGAACGCCTTCACCGTCAGCGCGGACGGTGTCGTGGCGGGCGAGGCCGCGGATGCCGCCGGCACGACCACCAGGGCGGCCGCGAGCGCGGGGTGACGGCGCGGAGCGTGAGCATGCCCCCATGCAACCGGGCGCGCGGGCGGTCCACCACCACCCCAGGGCTGAACCGAGCCAGCCCTCCCGGGGCTAGGAGGCTTCTTGGTCGCCCAGCGCGATCTCGCCGCGTTCGAGCGCGATGGCGATCGCGTTGACGCGATTGCGCGCCCGCAGCTTGCGGACGGCGTTGCGCACGTGGGTGCGGATCGTCTCCACCGAGAGACCGAGCTTCACGGCGACCGCCTCGCCGGTCATGCCCTCGGCCATCAGCGCCATGATCTCGCGTTCGCGCGGGGAGAGCTGCGGCATGCGCTCGGTCGCGCGCGGCGAGAGGAGCACGCGATCGAGGCGCGGGTCCACGTAGGAACCGCCACCCGCAATGGTCTCGATCGCGCCCGTGAGCTCGCCGATCGAGCCCGCTTTCAGTGCGTAGCCGCGGGCGCCGGAGTCCAGCCCCTCGTACAGCAGTTCGGACTCGGTATCGCCCGTGTAGAGGATGATCCCGAGATCCGGCTCGCGCTCGAGCAACTGCCCCGCGAGCTCGATGCCACTCTCGTCGGGCAGGCGCACGTCGACGATCGCCACTTGGGGATTCGTCACGGACACAAGATCCAGAGCTGCCGCTGCGTTGCCACAGGTACCGAGGACCTCCAGACCGCTTTGATCGAGGAGGGTCGCCAAGCCTTCGCGCAGCGCCTCGTGATCGTCGATGATGACCAGGCTCGTCACGTCTGCCGAGGACCCTACCCGCTGCGGGGGACTGAGCGCGACAATCCCGCAAAGTGCGGCATTTGCGGTCCGTTGATCCGCACCCCCGGCCGCGCACGCGCCGTATCGTGTTCCTCCAATGGCCAAGGACACGGAAAAGCTGATCCGGCAGCTGTCGCTGATCTCGTATCTCATGGCGGAGCGTCGCCCCGTCACCGCGCTGGAGATCCGCCGGGACGTCGAGGGCTACAGCGGGATGAACGAGGATGCGTTCGCCCGCCGCTTCTATGCCGACCGCGCGGAGCTCGAGTCACTCGGGATCCAGCTGACGGTCGACAAGCCCGCCGACGGCATCGCCGAGCAGGAGAACTACTCGCTGCGGCCGGAGAACTTCCACCTGCCCGCGATCGCGTTCAGCGATACCGAGCTCGCCGCGCTGCAGACGGCACTCACGCTGCTCGACGGCGAGTTCGCGTACGCCGAGCCGCTGCGTCTCGCGCTCCAGCAGCTCTCGTGGGGCCGACCCAGCCCGCTCAACGCGCCCGAGCAGCGCGCGGTCGCCCTCGGCATCACCGCGTCACCCGGCGGCCATGACCTGAGCCAGCGCCTGGCGAAGATCGAAACGGCGATCTTCCGCCAGAAGACCGCCACGTTCGACTACTACACGATGGAACGCGACGCGACCGAGCCGCGGAAAGTCGACCCGTTCGCCCTCCTGTTCCAGAACGGCCAGTTCTACCTCGTGGGCCGTTCGCACGAGCGCGACGCCATGCGGGTGTTTCGGCTCTCGCGGATCCGCGGCAAGGTCGCGTACGCCACGAAGGCCGAGCACGACTTCAAGCGCCCCGCGGACTTCGATCCACGCGAGTACGCCGCCCGCGCCCCGTGGCAGCTGGGCGCGGAGGTCGCCGCGGCCGAGCTGTGGGTGTCCGACCGGATCGCCTGGCAGGTCGAGCGCCACTACGGCCGCTACGGCACGCTGCGCCCGGGCGAGGACGGGGCCGTGATCTTCAGGACGCCGTACGCGAACGCGCGACTGCTTGCCGCTTGGGTGCTGCGGATGGGCGAGCACGTCCGGGTCGTCGCCCCCGCCGACCTGGAGCGCGAGGTCGCCGAGCGCCTGGAGCTCCTCACCGAGCGCCATCGCGAAGGCGGCCTCGAGCTCGCCGCGCCGGTCCCGATGCGAGCGGCCGACGAGGAGGAGCCCGAGCCCGCGCGGGGCGGCGCCCGCCGCGCCGACACCGCGATCCGCCCGGAGCGCTTCGCCCGGCTCGTCACGCTCGCGTCGATCCTCATCGAGGCGGGCCGCAAGGCCGAGCCGCTCGACGCCGCCGAGCTGCGCGAGCGCCTGCAGCTGTCCGACAGTGAGCTGCGCGAGGACATCGACCTGCTGAACGTCGTGAACTTCGGCGGCGGCTCGTACGTCCTGTATGCGGAGCTCCGCGAGGACGGCACGATCGAGGTCGACCCCGAGCCGTACAGCGACAACTTCGCCCGCCCCGCCCGGCTGCTGCCCGTCGAGGCGAAGGCGCTCATCGCCGCGATCGACCTCATCGGCGATCACCTGCCCGAGGGGGCGCTCAACAGCGCGCGCGAGAAGATCGTCGCGGCGCTCGGCGAGGACCCGACCGAGCACGGCCTGCACGTCGCGGCCGGCACCGGCGACGACTCGGAGATCGCCCGCGTGGTGAGCGAGGCGATCGCCGCCCGCCGCCTGCTGGAGATCGACTACTACAAGCCCAACGAGGATGAGTTCTCGCACCGCACCGTCGAGCCGTACGCGCTCGTGAACGGGCGGGACGGGTGGTACGTCGCGTCGTTCGACCCCGAGCGCGACGATGTCCGCCACTTCCGCCTGGACCGCATCCGCTCCGCGGAGATCACCGACCGCGGGTACGAGCCGCGGCCCGAGGTCGATCCGGCCGCCGGCGTCGACGGCTGGCTGCGCACCGGCGAGGTCGCGACGTCGCGCACCGCGCGCGTGTGGATCAGCCCCGGGCGGGCCCGTTGGGCGCGCGAGGAGCGCCGCGTCGCCGAGGAGCTGGCCGACGGTTCCATCGTCGTGGAGCTCAGCTACGCCGGCACGGACTGGCTCGTGCGCGAGGTGCTCGCCGAAGCCGGCGACGCCGTGGTGCTCGCGCCCGCCGAAGCGCGGGAGGCCGTGCTCGCCACGGTCGAGCGGCTGCGTGCTGTCGCGGCGCGGTAGTCCGCGGTAGGCAACTCGCCCGGACCGAGCGACTCGCCCCATGGCGCAGCGCACCTGAGTTCAGGGCGGCACCCGAGTTCACCGGCACTACGGCTCGGAGCTCCCGCGAGATAGCCTCTCGCGCCATGGCGTCACGGCGCGATCAGATCAAGATGGACGAGACCGAGGTCCTCACCTTCCTCGACGGGGAACGGGTGATGATCTGTGCGACGAACGGACGGGACGGCTTCCCGCATCTCATGCCGCTCTGGTACGTCGTCAGGGACGGCCGGGTCTGGGCCTGGACGTTCGCCAAGTCACAGAAGGTCAAGAACCTCGAGCGTGACGCGCGCGCGTCGATTCAGATCGAGGCCGGCGACGGCGAATACGCGCAGTTGCGCGGCGTGATGTTCAAGTGCGATGTCACGCTGCACCGCGACCTCGAGGTCGTCCAAGCGCTCGGCGAGGACATCTTCACGCGCTACGCCCCGCCGGGCGTCGAGGAGCTTGCGCCGGAGGTCCGCGCGATGGTGGCACAGCAGGCCGAAAAGCGCGTGGGCCTGGAGTTCGTCGAGCGCGACCGCGCGACCTGGGATCACCGCAAGCTCGGCGGGGTCTACTGATGTCGCCGTTGAAGGGCCTGATCCTTTCGGGTGGGAAGGGCACGCGGTTGCGGCCGATCACGCACACGTCGGCGAAGCAGTTGGTGCCGGTGGCGAACAAGCCGGTGTTGTTCTTCGGGATCGAGGCGATGGCAGAGGCGGGGGTCACCGAGGTCGGGATCATCATCGCGCCGGAGACGGGCGGCGAGATCCGTGAGGCGTGCGGCGATGGGTCGCGGTTCGGCGTTTCGATCACGTACATCGAGCAGGACGCGCCGCTGGGGTTGGCGCACGCGGTGTTGACGGCCGAGCCGTTCCTCGGCGACAGCCCGTTCGTGATGTACCTGGGCGACAACCTGTTGCAGGGCGGGATCGAGGATCTCGTCCGGGCGTTCGAGGAGGGCTCGCCGGACGCGCTGATCCTGCTCACCGAAGTCGACGATCCGCAGAGCTACGGCATCGCCGCGCTGGATGAGAACGGGCAGGTCGTCCAGCTCGTCGAGAAGCCGAGGGACCCGCCGAGCAACCTTGCGCTGGTCGGCGTGTACCTCTTCACCCCGCTGATCCACGACGCCGCCCGGGCGATCAAGCCGTCGCCGCGCGGGGAGCTGGAGATCACCGACGCGATCCAGTGGCTCGTCGACACCGGCCGTCGCGTCGAGCCGCACGTCGTCAAGGGCTGGTGGAAGGACACCGGCCGCCTGGCCGACATGCTTGAAGCCAACCGCCTGATCCTCGACGTCATCGAGCCCCGCGTCGACGGCGAGCTGATCGACAGCACCGTCGAGGGCCGCGTGATCGTCGAGCCCGGCGCCGTGCTGGAGAACACCACCGTGCGCGGCCCCGCCGTCATCGCCGCCGGTGCGAAGCTGTCCGACGCGTACATCGGCCCGTACACCGCGATCGGCCGCGACTGTGTGATCACCAACAGCGAGGTCGAGCACAGCATCCTGCTCACCGGCAGCAAGGTCCTGCACCTCGAAGGACGTATGGAATCCAGCCTGCTGGGCCGCAACGCGACGATCGACCGCTCGCCGCGCCAGCCGCGCGCGTACCGGTTCATGATCGGCGACAACTCCGACGTGGGAATCCTGTGACATCGCTCGGGCACAGCCCTCGGATGCCACTGGGAGAACTCGCGTGCGCTCCTTCTCCCGGGGCTGGTGCTGACTCGTGAGGCTCCTCGTCACCGGCGCCGCCGGCATGCTCGGGCAGCGTGTCGTCGCCGACGCCGCCGCCCGCGGGTGGGAGGCCATCGGGATCGACCTGCCCGACGGTGACCTCACCGACGAGGCCGCCGCCCACGACCTCATCGCCGCGCTGGCGCCTGACGCGATCGTGCACTGCGCCGCGTGGACCGACGTCGACGGCGCCGAGGAGCGCGAGGACGCCGCGCTGCGCGTCAACGCCGACGCGTCGCGCAACGTCGGCGCGGCCGCGTCCGCGATCGGGGCGCGGGTCGTCGGCGTCTCGACGGACTACGTCTTCGACGGGTCGCTGACCGACCGCCCGTACGTCGAGTCCGACCCGACCGCGCCGCTCGGCGCGTACGGCCGCACGAAGCTCGCCGGCGAACTGGCGCTCGCCGAGGCGGTCGACGATCACGCGATCGCGCGGACCGCGTGGCTGTTCGGCGCGGGCGGCAAGAACTTCTGCGACACGATGCTCGGCCTGGCCGCCACCCGCGACCGGGTCGCCGTCGTCACCGACCAGGTCGGGTCGCCGACGTGGACGGGCCACCTGTCCCCGGCGCTCCTGGCGCTCGTCGAGAGCGACCTGCGCGGCCCCGTGCACACCGCCGGCGGCGGGCAGTGCTCGTGGCACGAGCTCACCGTCGAGCTGTTCGGCCTCGCGGGCGTGGACTGCGAGGTCGGCGAGACGACCGCGGCCGAGTTCCAGCGCCCCGCGCCGCGCCCGGCGTGGAGCGTGCTGGCGACCGAGCGCGACGGCGCGCCGGTCCTGCCACCCTGGCAGGAGGGCGTCCGGGGCTTCATCGAGGAAAGGACCCAGGCATGAAGGTGCTCGTGTGTGGTGGCGCCGGCTTCATCGGCTCGAACTTCGTCCGGATCCGCGAGGCCGCCGGTGACGAGATCACGGTGCTCGACAAGCTGACCTACGCCGGGCGCCGCGAGAACCTCGAGGGCACCGACGCCGCCGGCCGGTTCATCCACGCCGGGATCGAGGACGCCACCGCGGTCGCCGACGCGATCGAGGGTCAGGACGCGGTCGTGAACTTCGCCGCCGAGACCCATGTCGACCGGTCGATCGCGCAGCCCGACGCGTTCGTCACCACCCACTCCTACGGCACCTGGGTGCTGCTCGAAGCCGCCAAGGCCGCCGACATCCGCTACGTCCAGGTCAGCACCGACGAGGTGTACGGCAGCATCGAGGAAGGCTCGTTCACCGAACAGTCCCCACTCGCCCCCAGCAGCCCATACAGCGCGACGAAGACCGGCGCCGACCTGCTCGTCCAAAGCTACTTCCACACCTACGGCATGCAAGCGCTGATCTGCCGCGGATCGAACAACTACGGCCCCTACCAGTACCCCGAGAAGCTCATCCCGCTGACGATCCTCAACGCCCTGCACGACGACCCGCTCCCCGTCTACGGCGACGGCCGACAGGTCCGCAACTGGATCCACGCCCAGGACTTCTCCCGCGCGATCGGCACCGTCCTGGACCACGGCAAGGCCGGCGAGGTCTACAACGCCGGCGGCCCCGACGAGTGCGAGAACATCCAGGTCGTCAAGAAGATCATCGAGCTCACCGGCAAGAGCACCGACCTCATCGAGTACGTCACCGACCGCCCCGGCCACGACCGCCGCTACAGCCTCTCCAGCGACAAGGTCCGCGCGCTGGGCTGGGAACCCAAATTCCACTTCTTCGAAGGCGGCCTCGAACAAACCGTCGCCTGGTACATCGAACGCCGCGACTGGTGGGAACCCATCCGCAGCGGCGACTACCGCGAGTACTACGAACGCCAGTACGGCACAACACTCGGCTAGTTCGCTCAACGCGCTCCGCGCCCGGCCGACCACTCGGCCGTGCGTGCACTCCGACATGCGGTCCGTCTCACCCTGCTTGCAGCGCTGCTCCTCGGAGCAGCCGCGCCCGCGGCGAACGCCGCCGAGTTCACGTCCACCGGCAGTGGCGACTGGTCGGACCCAGCGACGTGGACGGGCCTGTCCCCCGGCGCGCCCGGCGCGACCGACACGGTCGTCATCACCGCGGGGCACACCGTCACCCTCGACGCATCCGCCCCGGCCGGCGGTCTGACCGTCAGCGCGACCGCCACGCTCGACCTCAGTGACAACGGCCTCTCCGTCGCCGGCGACGTGACGCTCGATGACGCCGCGGACATCGTCTCCACCGGCGGGCAGGGCGCGCTGGTCGTCACCGGCCGCCTGGCCATGGGCGCGGCGAACGTCGCCGACACGACCGTCACGATCGCCAGCGACGCGGGCAGCACGCCATCCACCCGCTTCGACGCCGGGGACACCTCGTCGTGGTCGGCGTCCACCCTCAGCCAGGTCGGCGGGACGTCCCAGCTGCAGGGTCACACCGCGACCGGACTGGCGCCGAGCTTCGACGGCGTGGCGGTCACGGTCACCGGGCACAACGCGTTCGCGGCCGGCCTCACCCTCGCCGCATCCTCGGGCTCCGGCTCGCTGACCTTCACCCCGCCCGCCGCCGACGCGCCCGGCGACGCCGCGCAGCTCGCACTCGGCAGCCTCACGGCGTCGGGCACGCAGACGGTGACCGTCGACTGGACCGGGTACGCCGCACAGCACGGCGACCGCGCGAACCTCGTCTCGACGACCACCGGGGCGCCCACCGGTCTGACCGCGACGGACACGGCCGCCTCGACCTTCACCGCGGAGACCGGCCTGCTGTTCGCCCGATACGCCGACTTCACGAACAGCGCCGCGCCGAGCGTCAGCTCGAACAACACGACGAGCACGGCCTTTGCGAAGCCCGGTGACGTCGTGACCTGCGCCCCGGGCGCCTGGACCCAGACCGTCACGTACGCGTACGCCTGGAAGCGCGGCGCCACCACCGTCGCCGGGCAGACCGCAAGCGCCTACGCGGTCAGCGAGGCCGACCTCGGCCAGGCCATCACGTGCTCGGTCACCGCGACCGCCGGCCACGTGTCGCGCGGCGCGGACGCGGCGAACACGGTGTCCGTGCCCGCGGCCCCGAGCGTCTCGATCTCGGCGCCCTCGACCGTCACGAGCCCGTCGGTCTCGATCGCCTACACGCTGGGCGCGGGTACCACCGTCACCGGCTGCACGCTGGACGCCGTCGCGCTGTCGGCCTGTGGCAGCCCCGTGGCGCTGAGCGGCTACACCAACGGCGGCCGGGCGACGCTCGTGATCGCCGCCCGCAACGGCGCGGGCCAGACCACCACCGCGACCGCCGCCTTCGACGTCCGCATCGCGCCCGCGCTCACGATCGCCGACCCCGGGACCCCGCGCGGCGGCGAGCAGGTCACGCTCCCGATCCGGACGGATGCCGGCGCGACCGTGGTGTGCCGGTACGTGGGTGCCACCGTGCCGTGCGAGCGTGACAGCGTCACCGTCGTCGCACCCCCGGCGGGCCACGCGTTCACCGTCACCGTCACCGCAACGGCACCGGGCGGATCGACGACCGCCGCCCGGACGTTCAGCTCGACGTCGGCGGCACCCCTGCCGTCCCCGATCCCGGTTCCCGTGGGAGAGACGGTGACCCTGCCCTCGGCGAGCTACCTGGCTCGCGGTCCCGCATCCGCGGGGTACACGTGGCACGGGCCGCTGCGCGTGACCTGGGTCGGGCCGGCCGCCGACCCGGCCTCCTGGGGCCTGCGGGTCACGGCGCCGAAGACGCCCGGGCGCTCACGGCAGACGCTGTCCTGGTACGCCGACCCCGAGGTGCTCAACACGTTCACCGTCCAGGCGTTCGACCCCGCCAGGGCGGTAGCCACACGCGCGCCCGGTGGCGTCACGTCCTCGCGCGCCCCCCTGACGTGCCCGCTCGGCGGTTCGGGCACCACGTACACATGGTGGGTCAACGGCCAGATGGTCGCCGGCCAGACCCGCAGGACGCTGCCCGCCGCCGCCGTGCCGCGAACGGCCGCGATCTTCTGCACGGCACGCATCGCGGAAACCGGACGGATCGTCCTGCTGCGCGTGCTCGTCGACCGCGGCGCGCGCCTGGCCGCGCTGACCTTCGGGCGCGCACTTGCGATGATCGCCAGCGAGAACGTCCAGGCGGAGATCGTGGCGCTGCGCGGTGGCCGGCCGGTGGGCCGGCAGCGGGTGCGGCTCAAGCGCGGGACCACGAAGGTCCCGGTGCCCGCCGGAGCGACGTCCTTCACGGTGCGCGTGGTGCGCTCCGGTGGCGGCAAGAGCCAGCCGCTCACCGTCACCCGCCCGTCCTAGCGGGGAGAACGGCACACAGCGCGCAGGTACGACAGATCACTCTGTACGTAGTGCACAATCGTGGGCTTCATATCAGTTCTCGGCACGTTGACCATGACGGGAGTGACGCTGGACGGACGCACGGATAGCATCGGGAGGCATGCCGCTGATCGCCGCCGGCTCGACGCCGGAGTTCCTGCCCGAGATCGCGGCGCTCGTGGTCGGGGGAGCCGTCGTCGCCTACGTCGGCCTGCGGCTGAACCTCGTCCCGATCGTCGCGTTCCTGCTGACCGGGATCGTGATCGGGCCGAACGCGCTGGGGATCGTCAGCGACCTCGAGATCGTCAACGCCGCGGCCGAGGTAGGCGTGCTGCTCCTGCTCTTCACCATCGGCCTGGAGTTCAGCCTGGACCGGCTGAAGGAGCTGCGCCGGCCGCTGTTCCTCGGCGGTGGTCTGCAGGTGCTGCTCGCCACGCTCGTGACGTTCCTCGTGCTCATGGCCGCGGGCGTGGACGCGAACGTCGCGCTGTTCAGCGGCATGCTCGTCTCGCTGTCCTCCACGGCGATCGTGCTGAAGCTCCTGGCCGACCGCGGCGAGGTCGGCAGCGAGCACGGCCGGCTCGCGGTCTCGGTCCTCCTGTTCCAGGACGTCGCCGTCGTCGCGATGGTGCTGCTCGTGCCCGTCCTCGGCGAGTCCGGCGGCTCGATGTGGGACATCCTCCAGGCGCTCGGCATCGCCATCGCGATCATCATCGCCGTGATGGTCTTCGCGCGCCGGCTCCTGCCTCCGGTCCTGGAGCGAGTCGCGCGGACCTGCTCGCCCGAGCTGTTCCTGCTCACGATCGTCGCGATCTGCATCGGCACGGCGTACGGCACCTCGCTGGCCGGGGTGAGCGTGTCGCTCGGCGCGTTCCTCGCAGGTCTCGTCGTGAGCGAGTCGCGGTACTCCAGTCAGGCCCTCGGCGAGATCCTGCCACTCCAGATCATCTTCAGCGCGACCTTCTTCGTCTCCATCGGGATGCTCCTCGACGTCGGCTTCCTCGTCGACCACCTCGCGATGGTGCTCGGCGCCGTCGCCGCGCTACTCGTCGTCAAGGCGCTGACCGCGGGTGCGGCGGTGCTGGCGCTCCGAGAACGCATCGGCGTCGCGATCGCCACCGGCCTGACGCTCGCGCAGGTCGGCGAGTTCTCGTTCGTCCTCGCGACCGCGGGCGCCCTCGAGGGCCTCACCCCGGCCGGGCTCGGCGAGGACGGCACCCAGGGCTTCATCGCCGCGACGGTCCTGCTCATGGCCGCCACCCCCGCGCTGTCGGCGTTCGGCGCGCGGACGGGTGACCGCATGCGCCCCGAGGTGGCGGTCGACACACTCGTCGGCCGGGCCGAGCCCGTCGCGGGCGCGCCCATCGCCGAGGGGATCTCCGGCCACGTGCTCATCGCCGGCTACGGCGAGTGGGCGCGCGGCATCACGCGGGTCCTGCGCGACCGCGACGTGCCGCTCGTCGTCACGACCCTCAGCCCCGAGGGCGCGACCGACGCCCACGAGCTCGGCGTCCCCGTGCTGCTCGGCGACCCTGCGCGGATCATGACCCTCAACGAGGCCGGCATCGCCCGGGCCAGGGTCGTCGTCATCCCCGATGACGGGGCGGAGCGCGCGGCGCAGGTCGTCGGCGTCGTGCGGGCGCGCGACCCGGAGATCTGCGTGATCGTCCGCGCTCGCTACGCCGAGGACGAGGGACCGCTCATGGCGGCGGGCGCAACGCACGTCGTCACCGAGGAACTCGCCGCGAGCTCGCTGCTGCTGACGAAGCTCTTCAAGGCCTTCGGCCGCGAGCTGGGCGACGCGCTGATGGAGGCCAAGCAGGTCGCGCAGTACCACGGGCACCCGGCGCCGCCGCGCGTGGTCCGCAGCACGTCCGCCGCGGCCGTCGACACGGAGGCGTCCATCGAAGTGGAGCTGGGCGCGGCCGCGTGCGAGCACATCGGCGAGACGGCGTCGGTCGTGCCGCAGACCGCGGGCTGCGAGCAGTGCCTGCGCCTGGGCGACAGCTGGGTGCACCTGCGCGTGTGCCTGACGTGCGGGCACGTCGGGTGCTGCGACAGCTCACCGAACCGTCACGCCCGCGCGCACCACAAGCATGAGGGCCACCACGTCATGCGTTCCATCGAGCCCGGCGAGAGCTGGGTCCACTGCTTCGCCGACGACCGCACGCTGCTCGAACACAGCGGCGAAGACACCGCGGCCCCTACTCGAACGCGCTGACGCGCCAGCTGCTGCCCTGACGGGCGAACCGCATCGTCGCCGTGCGCTCGGCGTCGCCCGAGCCGGTGATCACACGCGCGACGGCAGTGGCGCCCGTGACACGCACGTCGCGCACGTCGAGCGCGAACTGGTCCGTGTCGTCGATCGCCTGCTGCACCTTCACGCGGCAGTCGCCGGAAGCCAGCTCCTCGGTCACGAGTGCGCGGCAGATCCGCGTGGTCTCCTCGCTCTCCGCGGCGTCCTGCAGGTCGTCGACGACTTCGGCCACCTGCACGTCGGTGCCGGTGAAGTCGACGCTCTCGCGGGAACCGTCGCCGCAGCCGACCGCGAAGACGGTCAGCCCGGCGAGGAGCGCGATGGTGGGACGGGCGCGTAGCACGGCGTGGAGCCTAGTGAACTGGCCCCGACGTAGACTCGCGGGAATGGCCGACGCCCCATCTCGTGTCCCACGCGGTCGCCATGCGCCCCCGCGCGAGGTGCGCGAGGAGCTGCAGCGCCAGCGCCTGTTCGAGGCTGCGGCCCGCGTGTTCAGCGAGGCGGGATACGCCGACGCGAGTGCCGAGGCCATCAGCCGCGCGGCCGGGATGAGCAAGGCGACGTTCTACGAGCACTTCGGCAACAAGAAGGCGTGCCTGCTGGAGATCATGGACGACGCCGCGGCTGTGGCGCTCGCGGAACTCGTGAAGGCCGCACGGCATGCGGGCGATGACCCGCTCGAGCGCCACCGGGCCGGCCTGCGGGCGTTCCTGCACCTCGTCGCCGATCAGCCCGCCGTCGGTCGCACCGTGCTGGTGGTGAGTGTCGGCGCGGGCCCCGACGCGCTGGATCGGCGCGACGCGATCCTCGAAGGGTTCGCCCAGGTGATGTTCGACGAGGCCCGCGAGGGCGTCGAGCGCCGTGGCGGCGGCCAGCGGTTCGCCACCGTCGAGGACGCGTTCGCCGTGGTCGGCGCGATGGTCGAGCTCATGAGCCGGCAACTGCGCACCGGGCGGCCCGAGCGCATCGAGGACCTCGAGCCGATCGTGGAGCGGCTCCTCCTCGGTGCCCTTGTCTGAGCTTGCACGCGAGATCACCGCGTGCCGCGCCTGCCCGCGGCTCGTCGCCTGGCGCGAGCAGGTCGCGCGGGAGAAGCGCGCCGCGTTCGCCGGCGAGGAGTACTGGGGCCGCCCCATTCCCGGCTTCGGCGACCCGCGCGCGCGGGTGCTGCTGCTCGGCCTCGCACCCGCGGCGCACGGGGCGAACCGCACCGGCCGCGTGTTCACCGGCGACCGGTCCGGGGACTTCCTCTTCGCCGCCCTGCACCGGACGGGCTTCGCGAACCAGCCGACGTCCGTCTCGCGCGACGACGGCCTGGCGCTCAACGACTGCTGGGTCACCGCAGCGGTCCGCTGCGCGCCGCCCGCGAACCAGCCCACCCCGGCCGAACGCGACCGCTGCCTGCCGTGGACCGTCCGCGAACTCGCGCTGCTGCCGCGCGTGCGGGTCGTCGTCTGCCTCGGCCAGTTCGGCTGGGACGCCGCGCTGCGCCTGCGCACGGCCGCGGGCCACCCGACGCTGCGCCCCAAGCCGCGGTTCGGTCACGGTGTCCTCGTGGAGGCCGACCCGTGGGCGCTGCTCGGCTGCTTTCACCCCAGCCAGCAGAACACGTTCACGGGCCGGTTGACGCCGTCGATGATCGACGACGTCCTCCGGCACGCGAGCGAGCTCGTCAGCCGAGATTCGTGAACTGACGTGCGCATGCGCCGCGTGTGCTCGATGGCGTGGCGGAACCTTGACAGTCGATGTGTATGCGAGGACCGTTCTATGTGTAGAGCGAAGAGAGGTGGACATGCGAACGAACATTGAGATCGACGACGAGCTGCTCAATGCGGCGCGCGCGATCCTGGGCACGCAGACGAAGAAGGAGACCGTCGAGGTGGCGTTGAAGAGGGTCGTCAACCTGGAGGAGCAGCGCGTGGCGTTCGAGTCGCTGCGCGGCATCGGCTGGATCGGCGACCTCGAAGCCGATCGGACAGACCGGCTGTCGTGATCGTCGCGGACTCGAGCGCCTGGATCGCGCACCTTCGCGACCAGGAGACACCAGCCGTCAACGCACTGCGCGGCGCCTTGCCGCGTGGGGTCGTCCTCACCGATCTCGTGTACACCGAGCTGCTCGTGGGGGCGCGGGATGACGTCCACGCGCAGCGGCTCATCCACGGCCTGCAGGCCTACCCGGTCGTGGCTCAGCGCCCCCTCGACGATCACGTCCTCGCCGCGAAGCTGCGCCGCGACGCGCGCGCCGCCGGAACCCCGGTCCGCGGCATCGTCGACTGCCTCATCGCGGCCGTCTGCATCCGCCTCGATCTCCCGCTGTTGCACGACGACCGCGACTTCGACCGGCTCGCGGCCTGCTCACCGCTGCGCGTGGTGGCGCTCAGGGGGTGGGGTCGATCCATGTCCCGCTCCGCACTCGCCGTGCAGGACCCAACGAACGGGTGAGCGGAGCATCATGACGCGGGACACCCCCAACCAAACCCGACGTCTTCAGGGCCCACCGAGAATGGTGCCCCAGAGGGAGGAGACGGGACCGCGCGACCAGGCCGGCGGGTTGTGGCCACCTCCTGGCCTGAACCGGCCGTAGTCTGGGGGGCGTGGCCCTTTCGGCCTTCAGCCCCCGCGTCCGTGACTGGTTCACGGACGCCTTCGCGGCGCCCACCGCGGTCCAGGAGCAGGCGTGGCCGGCGATCGCGTCGGGCGAGCACACGCTGATCAGCGCGCCGACGGGG
The DNA here is from genome assembly GCA_051306365.1 of Solirubrobacteraceae bacterium. Taxonomy (GTDB): domain Bacteria; phylum Actinomycetota; class Thermoleophilia; order Solirubrobacterales; family Solirubrobacteraceae; genus Svornostia. The sequence continues at coordinate 64,742 of JBPPNC010000087.1, read as the reverse complement.
TCAGGAAAGACCCTGTCGGCGTTCCTGTGGGCCCTCGACCGCCTGCACGTCGACCCCACGCCGAGGGACGCGCCGCGCACGCGCCTGGTCTACGTCTCGCCGCTGAAGGCGCTGAGCTACGACATCGAGCGCAATCTCCGAGCGCCGCTGCGCGGGATCGCGGCGGGCGACCCCGAGCGGATGCCGAGCGTCGGCATCCGCACCGGCGACACGCCGCAGAAGGACCGCGCGGCGATGCGCAAGCACCCGCCGGACATCCTCATCACGACACCCGAGTCGCTCTACCTCATGCTCACCTCGCAGGCGCAGGCGGGGCTGCGCGAGGTGGACGCGGTGATCATCGACGAGATCCACGCGGTCGCCGGCACGAAGCGCGGCGCGCACCTCGTGCTGACCCTCGAACGGCTCGCCGCGATCCAGCACGAGGGTCGCGACTTCCAGCGCATCGGCCTGAGCGCCACCCAGAACCCGCTGGAGGAGGTCGGCCGGTTCATGGTCGGGCCGCGGCGGCAGTGCCGGATCGTCGACTCCGCGCAGCGCAAGGCGCTCGACCTGAAGATCCATGTCCCGGTCGAGTCCATGGTCGAGCCGGATGACGATCCGAACCGCGATCCGCTGGAGCCCGTCGTTGGCGGGGAGTCGACGCGCCGCTCGATCTGGCCGGCGATCTACCCGGAACTGCTGAAGGAGGTCCACCAGCACCGTTCCACCATCGTCTTCGTCAACAACCGCCGGATGGCCGAACGGCTCGCGCTGCGGCTGAACGAGCTGCACAACGAGGGACTGCCGGAAGCACGCGCGTATGAGGAGATCGCCCGCGCGCACCACGGTTCTCTCGCGCGCGAGGAGCGCACCGTCGTCGAGGAGCAGCTGAAGGCGGGCGAGCTGCCGTGCCTCGTCGCGACGTCGTCACTCGAGCTCGGCATCGACATGGGCGCCGTCGACCTCGTGCTCCAGGTCGAGTCCCCGAAGTCCGTCAGCCGCGGCCTGCAGCGCATCGGCCGCGCCGGCCACGGCGTCGGCGAGACGGCGAAGGGCCGCATCTACCCCAAGTTCCGCGCCGACCTCCTGGAGTGCGCGGTCGTCGTCAAGCTCATGCGCGAGGGGCGGATCGAGCCCACCGTCGTGCCGCGCAACCCGATCGACGTCCTCGCCCAGCAGATCGTCGCGATCTGTGCGGCCGCGGAGCTGGACGGCGCATCGTCGGTGTCGGTCGACGACCTCTTCGCGCTCATCACGCGCACGTACACGTTCGCCGAGCTGTCCCGCCCGCTGCTGGAGAACGTCCTCGACATGCTCGACGGGCGCTACCCGTCGCAGGAGTTCGGCGAGCTGCGCGCCCGCATCGTGTGGGACCGGGTGGCGGACACCATCCGCGCGCGCAAGGGCGCCCGGCAGCTGGCGATCGCCAACGCGGGCACGATCCCCGATCGCGGCCTGTACGCCGTGACGCTGCCGGACGGGCGCCGCGTGGGCGAGCTCGACGAGGAGATGGTCTACGAGGCCCGCGCCGGCCAGACGTTCCTGCTCGGCGCGTCGACGTGGCGGATCGAGGAGATCGGCCGTGACAAGGTCATCGTCACGCCCGCGCCGGGCGCGCCGGGCGCCGTGCCGTTCTGGCGCGGCGACAGCGTGAGCCGCCCGCGCGAGCTCGGCGAGGCCATCGGCGCGTTCAGCCGCTGGGCCGTCGAGCAGGACGCGGCGACGATCCAGCGCGACTACGACCTCGACGACCTCGCGGCGAAGAACCTCCTCGAGTACCTGCGCGAGCAGCAGGACGCCACGCGCGTGCTGCCCAGCGACCGCACGGTCGTCGTCGAGCGGTTCCGCGACGAGATCGGCGACTGGCGCGTCTGCGTGCTCACGCCGTTCGGCGGGCGGGTGCACGCGGCATGGTCGCTGGCCATCAGCGCGCGCATCCGCGACGAGATCGGCCTGGAATCCGACGCGATCTACTCCGACGACGGCATCATCGTCCACCTTCCCGACGCCGACGAGCCACCAGGAGCGGAGTGGTTCATGGTCGAGCCCGACGAGCTGGAGGACCTCGTCGTCGGCGAACTCGGCGGCAGCGCGCTCTTCGGCGCGCGGTTCCGCGAGAACGCCGGGCGCGCACTGCTCATCCCGCGCGCGTACCCAGGCCGCCGCACGCCGCTGTGGCAGCAGCGGCTGAAGTCGCAGTCGCTGCTCGAGGTCGCCCGGCGCTACGCGGACTTCCCGATCATCCTCGAGACGTACCGCGAGTGCCTGCGCGACGTGCTCGATGTCGAGGGCCTGAAGGACATCCTCACGCGGCTGCACTCGCGCGACCTCACGCTCGTGGAGGTCGAGACCGCGACGGCGTCGCCGATGGCCTCGTCGCTCCTGTTCGACTACGTCGCGACGTACATGTACGAGGGCGACACGCCCAACGCGGAGCGCCGGGCGGCCGCGCTGTCCCTCGACCGCGACCTGCTGCGAGAGCTGCTCGGCCAGGACGAGCTGCGCGACCTCATCGACCCGGGCGCGCTGGAGCAGGTCGAGGACGACCTCCAGCACCGGTCCGACCGCACGAAGGCCGAGACGAGCGACGCGCTCGCCGACGTCCTGCGCCGCCTCGGCGACCTCACCGAGGAGGAGATCGCGGCGCGCGTGATCGCCGGTGTCGATCCCGCCGGCCTGCTCGCGATCATCGAGCGCGAGCGCCGCGTGATCCGCCTGCGGGTCGCCGGTGAGGAGCGCTGGGTCGCCGCCGATGACGCGGGGCTGTACCGCGACGCGCTCGGCGCCGTGCCGCCGGGCGGACTGCCCGAGGCGTTCGTCGCCGACGTGCCCGACGCGCTGCGCCGGCTCGTGCACCGGTACGCGCGCACGCACGGACCGTTCACGACGAACGAGCTGCGCGCGCGGTATCGCGTCGACCCGTCCTCGGCGCTGACCGAACTGGAACGCGACGGGGACGTCGTCCGGGGGGAGCTTCGCCCCGGCGGCTCCGAGCGCGAGTGGTGCGACCCCGAGGTCCTGCGCCGCCTGCGCCGTGCCTCCCTGGCGGCGCTGCGCAAGGAGATCGAGCCCGCCGACCGGCGGGCGATCGCGACGTTCCTGCCGTCCTGGCAGGGCGTGGACCGCCACCCGCCGACCGGCGCCGGGATCGACCGCCTGCGCGAGGCGCTCGTCCCGCTTCAGGGACTGGCGCTGCCCGCCGGCGTGTGGGAGAAGGAGATCCTGCCGCGGCGCTGTGGCGCGTACTCGCCGACCTGGATGGACCAGCTCTGCGCCTCGGGCGAGGTGGTGTGGGTCGGCGCCGGCGCGCTGGGCCGGAACTCCGGGCGCGTGGCGCTGTACTTCCGCGACGACGCCGAGGCGATCGGGCAGGTCGCCCCGCCCCGCGGCACCGAGCCGCCGGAGGATCCCGTGCACGTCGCGCTGCGCGAGCGGCTCACGGCGGCCCCGTGCTTCTTCACCGACTTCCTCGCAGAGCTGCCGTTCACGCCCGAGGAGATCCAGGAAGGGCTGTGGGACCTCGTCTGGGCGGGCGAGGCGACGAACGACGCGTTCGCCCCGCTGCGCGCGCCGAAGCTCACGCTGGCCAAGACGCGGCGCGCGGCGGAGAACGCCACGCGGCGTGGCCGCCGGTTCGGGGGACGGCGTGGCGGCGCACAGGCCACGGTCCAGGGACGGTGGTCCCTGACGAGCACGATCTTTCGACGGGAGGTCGATCCCTCCCAGCAGCGCCGGACCATGGCCGAGCTCCTCCTCGAGCGCTATGGGCTCGTCACCCGCGAGCAGGTCCTGGCCGAGGGCGTCCCGGGCGGATTCTCGTCGCTCTACGACGCGTTCACCGCACTGGAGACGCTCGGTGTGTGCCGCCGCGGGTACTTCGTCGAAGGCCTCGGGGGCGCGCAGTTCGCCCTGCCGGGCGCGGTCGAGCGCCTGCGCGCGGCGCGTGAGGCGGCCGAGGCGCCGCCACTCGTCCTCGCCGCGACCGACCCCGCGCAGACGTACGGCGCCGCCCTGCCGTGGCCCAAGCGCGACGCGGATGAGCGCCGCCGGCCCGCGCGCGCCGCGGGTGCGTACGTGGTCCTCGCCGGCGCCGAACCCGTCGTCTACGTCGAACGCGGCGGTCGCGGCCTGGCGATCCTGGTCGGGCGCGACGACCCGCGGCTGCGGGCGGCGCTCACCGCCCTCGCCGACTTCGTCCGGGAGCGCCGCACGCTGAAGCTCTCCCTGGAGCGGATCGACGGCGAACCGGTCGTCGGTTCCGACCTCGAGCCGGTCCTGATGGAGCTCGGGTTCCGCGGGGGGCCGCGCAAGCTCACGCTCAGCGCGTGACGATCCTGTCACCGAGTGGTCGCGATAGCCGAAACCCGGTAGGCTGCCGCGGTCAGGCCAGTCCGGGGGGACGGCCGTTGAGGTTCCTTCGGGGGATGTCGTTCATGCTGAGGATGTCCGTTCGCCGCGCCGCTGCCGCAGGCCTGCCGTTCGCCGCGATGCTGTGCGCCGCCGGAACGGTGCAGGCCGCCCCGCTGAACGTCACGGGCATCCTCGCGCTCACGCCGCAGGGCGAAACGCCCACGCGCACCGGTTCCACCGTGTCGACCGCGCCGTCCACGTCGGCCGACGGGATGATCACCGCGTACGTCTCGAACGCCGGTGACCTCGCCGATGACCATCCTGCCGGCACCTCGCAGGTCTACATCCGCGATCGCCGCCGCGGCATCACCCGGCTGATCAGCCGCGCCACGGGCGTCGCGGGCGCCCCCGGTGCCGGCAGCTCATCGGCACCGTCGATCAGCGCCGACGGGCGCTACATCGCCTTCGTCACCGCGTCGAACAACATCGACACCGAGGACGGCGACGACAACCAGGACGTCTTCGTCCGGGACATCTCGTCGAACGTGACCCGGCTCATCAGCCGCGCCACGGCGAACGGCGCGGCAAACGGCACGTCGAACCAGCCGTCGATCAGCCCGGACGGCCGCTACGTCGCGTTCAGCAGCAACGCGAACGACCTCGCCACGGGCGACTCGGACGGCACGAAGGACATCTACGTCCACGACCGCGTGACGCGCGACTCCAAGCTCGCGAGCATCGGCCTCGGCGGACTGCCCGCCCTCGGCGACTCGACCCGTCCCGACATCAGCATCATGGGCGGGGCCGTCGCGTACGAATCGACGGCATCGAACCTCGCGACGGGCGACGCCCTGCTGCTCAGCGACGTCTTCGTCTTCGACGTCAAGAAGCTCACGACCCAGCTCGTCAGCCGGCAGACCGGTGTGGACGGCGGCGCTGGCCCGGGCGGCTCGTTCGCCCCGTCGATCAGCCTGGACGGTCGCTACGTCGCGTTCGAGTCCGACGCCAACCTCGCGGTTGGCAACCTGCTCATCCGCGACGTCTACGTCCGCGACCGCACGACGAACGAGACCGAGCTCGTGAGCCGCCAGAGCGGCCCCGCCGGTCCCGCGGCGAACGGCACCTCCGACGAGCCGGACATCTCGCCGGACGGCGGCTTCGTCGCCTTCCGGTCCACAGCCGCGAATCTCAGCTCGGCCGACGCCGATCCCACGGGCGACGTCTTCGTCCGCGACCTCACCGACGGCGCCCTGTCGCTCGTCAGCCGCGCCGCGGCCGGCCCGGCCGCGAACGGCTCCTCGTCCGAGCCGTCGGTCACGGCTGCGGCGGGCGCGGTCGTGTTCGCCTCGCGGGCCACGAACCTCGTCGAGACCGCCCCCACCGGCGGGGCGAACATCTACAGCACCGCGCTGCGCGGCACCCTCACCGTGGGGGGCACCGAGCCGCCGGAGATCAACGCGGCGCTGTCGCGCTTTGACACCGACGTGAGCTGCAACCTCATGTGCGTCGTCTGGGCCACCGCCAAGATCACGGTGACCGACGGCAACGGCGTGAGCGTCTCGCGCAACGCGGCCGGCTACGGCGCCCAGTCGATCAACGCGGGCACCACGCGCAACCTCGCGGTGTACCTGCTCCCGGCGAGCGTCTCGTGGCTGAAGCGCGAGCTCGCGGCCGGCAAGACCGCCAGCGTCGAGATCAAGCTCCAGGCGTTCGGCATGCGCGGTGAGAAGGCCACCGGGTACTCCCGCGGGCCGATCACGCTGCCCCCGCCGCCGGCCACCACCTGAGCCACGTGACCCCCGGAGAGCCGGAGATCCGCGCCGCCGGCGGGGTCGTCATCGACACCGCCGGCCGCGTCCTCGTCGTGCACCGTCCGCGCTACGACGACTGGTCGCTGCCGAAGGGCAAGCTCGACCGGGGCGAGACCTCCGAGGCCGCCGCGCTGCGCGAGGTTGAGGAGGAGACCGGCGTGCGCTGCGAGCTCGGCGACGAACTTCCGCCGGTGCGCTACGAGGTCAAGGGCCGCCTGAAGGAGGTCCGCTGGTGGGTCATGCGGCCGGTCGGGGAGGCCCCGCCCGAGGAACGCGACGACGAGGTCGATGAACTGCAGTGGCTCGCACCCGCTGCCGCAGCGGCCCGCATGACGTACCCGCACGACGCGGAGCTCGTCCGCGTGGCTACGGACGCTTGACGCCCGGGTTGAGCAACCCCTTGGGGTCCAGGGCCCGCTTGACGGCCTCGTGCGCCGCCACCGCCGCCGGAGCCCACTGCTCCCGCAGCTGACCGGCCTTCAACCGCCCGATGCCATGCTCGCCGCTCACGGTCCCGCCCAAGCGCCGCGCGAGCGCGAAGAGGTCCTGCGCGGCCGCGTCGGCCTTCGCCCGCTGCGCGGGGTCCGCGGCGTCCAGCAGGAACGTCGAGTGCAGATTGCCGTCCCCGGCGTGCCCCCAGCTGCACGCGTCGAGGCCGTGGCGGGCCCCGATCACCCGGGTCTCGTCGATCGCCTCGGCGAGCCGGTCGACCGGCACCGCGAGGTCTTCGGAGAGCTTGCCGCCCCGCTGTGCGATGACGGCCAGGCCGATGCCGTCGCGCCAGCGCCACAGGGCCTCGCGGTCGGTCCGGGTGGCGAAGTCGGCGACCGCCAGCACCCCGTCGCCGCCCTCCAGCGCCTCGCGCAGCGTGTCGTGGTCGCCGGCCACCTGAACGGCATCGCCCTCGACGTCGGCGAGCAGCAGCACCCCGCCAGGCGGGACATGGAGCGGCGCGCCCGATGCCGCCGCGGCGACGGCACCGTCGTCGAGGTACTCGAGCGCGGCCGGGACGAGCCCACACGTCAGCGCCCGCTCCATGGCAGCCCCGGCTGCCCGCGCGCTCTCACACGCGATCGCCACCGACGACGACGTCTCCGGCGCGGGCACGAGGCGCAGCCACGCCCCGCAGATCACGCCCAGCGTCCCCTCGCTGCCGACGAGCAGCGACACGAGGTCGTAGCCCGCCACGTCCTTGCGCACCGGCCCGCCCAGCCGCACGAGCTCGCCCGGGGCGAGGACCACGTCGAGGCCCAGCACCCATGACCGCGTCACCCCGTGCCTGAGCGCGTGCGGGCCGCCGGCGTTCGTCGCGAGGTTCCCGCCGATGTGCGAACTCTCGGCCGCGCCCGGGTCCACCGGGTAGTACAGCCCCTCTTCGCGCGCCCGCCGGGCGACGGTTGCGGTCGTGACCCCGGCGTCGACCTCCATGCGCCACCACGCCGGGTCGATGCGCCGCACGCGGCTGAGTCGCTCGACCGCCAGCACGATGCCGCCGTCGGGCACTGCCCCGCCGGCCCAGCCGGTCCCGCCGCCGCGCGGGGTGATCGTCACGTCGTGCTCATAGCACCAGGCGACCACGGCGGCGACCTCCTCGGGCGAGCCGGGCGTCACGACCGCATCGGCACGCCCTCGCAGACCCGACCACTCGGTCGCGTCGGCCAGGTCCGCGGCGCCGGGGGCGCGCACGTGGTCAGTCCCGACGATGGCCTGAAGCTCGCGCACGGGTCGTACCCTAGGTACCGATGCCCGAGGGCGACACCATCCACTACGCCACGAACCGCATCCGGCCGCTGCTGGAGGGGCTCGTGCCCGAGTTCGCGCTGGTCCATCGCCGGTTCACCGCCGACCGCTGGCCCGCGCGGCTGGCGGGCCGCGCCGTCACCGCCGTGGACGCGCGGGGCAAGCACCTCTTCGTGCACTTCGAGGGTGGGCTCGTGGTGCATTCGCACCTGCGGATGACCGGCGCCTGGGGCACGTACACCGGCGACCAGCGCTGGCGCCGCGCCCGCCGCCGCGCCTGGCTCGCGCTGCGCACCGACCGCGGCGAGGTCGTGCAGTTCGACGGCCCGGTCCTCGAACTCATGACCGAGGCCCGCGCCCGGACCGACCGGCGCATCGCGGGGCTCGGCCCGGACATCATCAGGGACGACTTCGACGAGGAGATCGCGCTCCGGCGTCTACGCGGCGACGACCCGACACGGACCTTCGGCGACGCGCTCCTCGACCAGCGGACGGTGGCCGGCATCGGGAACATCTGGAAGTGCGAGAGCTGTTTCGACGCGCAGGTCGACCCGTGGCGGCGCGCCGCCGACGTGGGTGACGACGAGGTCCGCACCGTCCTGCGCGCCGCCCGCGCCCGGATGCGCAACTCGGCCGCGCACGGGCACCGGGCCGAACCGCACCACGTCTACGGGCTCGACGGGCGACCGTGCACGCGCTGCGGCACAGTCGTGCAGCGGCGCGGCCAGGGCGACGACAACCGCCCCACGTTCTGGTGCACGGGGTGCCAGCAGTGAGACGCGTCGGGCACAAGGGCGCGGACCTGATCGCCCCCGGGAACACGTTCGCGTCCTTCCAGGCCGCGCTGGCGGCGGATGTCGACATGATCGAGTTCGACGTCCTGCCCGAGCACCTCGACGGCAGCGGGGAGCTGTGGCTGGCGCACGACTACGAGGATGCGCGATCGCGGACGCCGCACACCCTGGAGGAGGGGCTCGCCCACTTCGCGGATGCCGCATACGAGGGTGTCGAACTCGACGTCGACCTGAAGCTCCCTGGCTACGAGCGGCGCGTCATCGAGGCGCTGCGCCGCCATGACCTGCTCGACCGCGCGCTCATCTCGACGATGGAACTCGTGAGCATCGACCGCATCCGGGCGATGGAACCACAGGTCCGGGTCGGGCTGTCCGTGCCGAAGCTGCGCAAGGACCCGATGAGGCAGCCGCACACCGCCGTGCTGGCGTTCGGCGCCGCCGCGGTCATCAGGCGGGTCGGGCCGGTGCGCGCGGGGCGGCTCGTGCGCAGCGGGCGCATCGACGCCGTCATGGCCCACTGGCGGCTCGTGACACCGGCGCTGGTCCGCGCCGTGCACGGCGCGGGCGGGGAGCTCTACGTGTGGACCGTCGACGAGCAGCCGCGGATCGCGGCGCTGCAGGCGATGGGCGTCGCCGGCGTGATCACCAACGACCCGCGGCTCTTCGGGCCGCGCCGCGCGGCGACCGCGTCTACCTCCGGATGAGGCACTCGGCGGCGCTGTAGCCCTTCGGATCGGCGCCGGCCGACGACTCGTGCCCGGCCGCCGTGCGCCGCACCGCGCGCCGGATGACCTTCTTGCCGCGCCGCCACTCGTAGCTCACGCGACCGCGCAGCAGGACGTTGCCCGCCGCCGGGGAGAACTCGAACGACCGGCCGCTCTCGCGCGCGACGAACTTCCCGGAGCCGACGAACGCCCAGCCGGAGTCGCCGCCCTTGCGCACGGGCTTCCACGCCTGCTCGCGGGCGACGAAGTACTCCACGCGGAAGCGCATGTACATCTTCACCTTGGTGCTCCCGGTGCCTGGCATGGACGCGCGCAGGCCGATGGTGTCGGGGTTCTTGACGGTGTCGCAGACGTTCACGGTCGCCCACAGACGGTCGGTCGTCGCCGCGTTCGCAGGCGCGGCGGCGACCGCCGCCAGCAGGGCGGAGAAGATGAGCGTGACGACTGCGCGTGTCGTGCGTAGTGCGGGCATGGGCGAGACGGTGACGATGGACCTTCCGACTATGGAACCACCTTCCGCGGGCTTCGATGCGCTGTACCGCGCCTGCGTGGGCGATCTCTTCGCCTACGTGCGGACGCTGCTGCGCGACGACGCGGCCGCAGAAGACGTGACGGCACTCGCGTTCGAGCGGGCGTACCGGCGACGGGACCGCTACGACGCGGGGAAGGGTACGCAACGGGCGTGGCTCTTCGCGATCGCGCGCAACGCGGCCCTCGACGAGCTGCGCAAGCGCGGCCGCATGACCGCGCTGGAGCACGACGTGCCGGGCGACCCGGCGGTCGACGACCCGCTCGCCCACGCCGAGCGGTCCGCCCGCCGTGCGCAGGTGCGCGCAGCCATCGAGCGGTTGGGCGCGCGTGACCGCGAGCTCATCGCCCTGAAGTTCTTCGCCGGCCTGGACAACGCCGAGCTCGCCGAGGTCCTCGGCGTCAGCGAGAGCAACGCCGGCACCAAGCTGCACCGAGCCATGACGAAGCTGAGGAGCGCGTGCGATGTCACTGCGTAGGAACCGACTGGACGACACCGCCGTGGCCGAACTGGACGCGCTCGACGCCGCGCTGCGCGGCGACGCTGTCGCGCCCGAGCACGCGGACCTCGCGATGCTCGTGGCCGACGTCCGCGACGTCGCGCCGCAGGCGACCCCCGCCTTCCTGGCCGAGCTCGATGCGCGGGTGCATGAGGGGTTCCCGCCGCGCGACGACGCGCCCGCGGGCGCCCGCGCGCACCGGCCGCGCCGGCGGCTCCTTCTGGGCGCCGGCGGGATCGCCGCGTCGGCCATGATCGCCGTGGCGGTCGTCGTGAGCCTCGGCGACGACCCGGCCCCCCTCACGAGCGACACGGTGGTCAGCGACGCCGCGACGCGTGCGCCTGAGGCAGCAACCGACTCGAGCGAGGGCAGCGCCGCCATCCCCCCTGCCCCCACCGAGGAGCCGGCGCTGGGCCGCGAACGCCGAAGCGTGGAACGGAGCGCCACGCTCGACCTCACCGTCCCCGCCCACGAGGTCCAATCGACCGCGAACGCCGTGGTGCGTGCCACCGACCGCGTCGGCGGGATCGTGCAGACATCGTCGATCAACGTCGGCGAGGGCTCGCCCGGTGAGGCCCGGTTCGAGCTGCGCGTGCCCAGCGACACACTCGACGAGGCGCTGGCGGCGTACTCCAAGCTCGGCAGCGTCGCACACCGCACGCAGGACGCGCAGGACATCACCGGCGCCGTGGTCAGCGCCGAGGACCTGCTGTCCGACGCGCGCGCCGAACGGCGGGGGCTGCTGCGCGCGCTCGGCCGGGCCGACACGCGCCGCGAGGTCGAGTCGATCCGCGCCCGCCTGCGGATCGTGCGGGCCGACATCGCCCGCCGGGAAGCGGCGCTGCGCAGCGTCCGGGCCCGCGCCGATCTCGCGACCGTCGCGGTGACGGTGCGCGGGGAAGACGACGGAAACGGCGGGCCGTCCGGCGAGGAGGACGACGGCTGGTCCGTCGGCGACGCCGCCCGCGACGCGGGCCGACTGCTCGAGGTGGCCGCGGGCGCCCTGATCGTGGGCGCCGCGGCGATCCTGCCGCTCCTCGCGCTCGCCCTCGCAGGCGCCGCAGCGGCCCGACATGCGGTGCGCCGCCGCCGCGAGCGGGGTCTCGACGCCACGTAACGCCTGCCACGTGGTCCGGATGACCCCGCCGTGGCCGCGGGGTCGTGTGGTATTCCTGAGGCATGTCCACCGCCGAGGACGCGGTGCAGCTACTGGCACGGGTGCCGGTCTTCGAGACCCTGGGGAGTGACGATCTCGCTCGGGTCGCGGCGGTCGCCGTCCCGCGCCGGTTCGCCGCCGACCAGATCATCTTCCGCGAGGGAGACGCCAGCGACACGTGTTACATCGTGCGCTCCGGCCATGCCCGGGCCGTTCGCGAGCACGCCGACGGGCGGACGATCACGCTGGCCCACTTCGGTCCCGGCGACTTCTTCGGCGAACTGGCCATGTTCGACTCCGAGCGGCGCTCGGCCACCCTCGAGTCCCTCGACCAGCTCGAAGCCGTCGCGATCACGGGCGACGACATGCGGCGCCTGCTGCGCGAGCACCCGGACATCTCGATGAAGCTCGTCGTGGCGCTCGGCCGCCGGCTGCGTGAGGCCAACGAGCGCCTGTCGCGGCAGTCCTTCCAGACGGTGCAGAGCCGGGTCGCCACGGTCTTGAGCCAGCTCGTGACCCGGGCGCGGGACGAAACCCCGACGAACGGCACTGAGGGCGACGTGCTGCTCGTCATCACGCAGTCGGACATCGCGCAGCTCGCCGGCTCGTCGCGCGAGTCCGCCAGCCGGTTTCTCGCGGTCCTGGAACGCGCGGGCGTCGTGACACAGGGGCGCGGCAGGATCACGGTGCACGACCCGGCGGCGCTGCAGCGCTACGTGTACTAGCCCGTGGCGCTGAGCGAGTTCAGCGCCGGAGGCGTCGTCACCAACGACCGTGGCGAGACCATCGTCATCGTGCCGGCGCGGCGCGCCGCCGACGGCTCCGCGGTGCTCGCGCTCCCCAAGGGCCACCCGGACGGGGACGAGTCACCGGCCGACGCCGCCCTGCGCGAGGTGCGCGAGGAGACCGGGGTCCAGGCGGAGCTCATCGAGCAGCTCGGCGAGGTCAAGTACTGGTACCAGCGTGACGGCCAGCGGGTTGCGAAGATCGTCGCGTTCTTCCTCCTGCGCTACGTCTCCGGCTCTCTCGAGGACCACGACCACGAGGTCGAAGAGGCCCGCTGGATGCCCCTCGAACAGGCGGCCCGTGAGCTCAGCCACGCGGGCGAGCGGGACATGGCGGCGAGGGCGGCGGCGCGAGGCCGCTCTGACCGATAACCTCCACGCGCCCCATGCAGGTTCTCAACTTCTACTCCACGATCTTCGCCGATCAGCTGAAGCGCGGCCGCAAGACCGCGACGATCCGCCTCGGTGACAAGTCCCACAAGTACCGCAAGAATCAGGCGGTGATGGTGACGGTCGGCTACCAGCACTCGCCCCGCGAGAAGATCTTCGACGCGGTCATCGACCAGGTCGAGGTCAAGCGCGTGAAGGAGCTGTCGCCGCGCGACGTCGAGCACGACAACCCGGAGTTCCGTCGCGTCGAGGAGATGGTCCACTTCCTCGAGCAGATCTACGGCAAGCCGGTGAGCATGGACGACACGGTCACGGTGGTCCGCTTCTCGCAGATCATCGAGAACCCGCCGGAGGTCACGGATCGTCTCCGTGGCATCGGCGGGGCGCAGAATTAGCGGCGCCAGGCGGCCGGGATCCGGCCGTCGGGTCAACACCCCCCGCCACACATCGGGTCGCGAAGCGGGTACCTCAGTACCCGTTTGCCGACCCGATGCGCGGTCAGGCGTCGAGCCCTTGTCCGCCACTCCTGACTTCCGTGCCCGCCTCCCGGCGATGTGTCGGGTCGGTGCGCGGCATGCTTCAGAATGAGGGGGCGATGGCCGACTTCCGGGACATGCGCGGATCCCCCGAGCCCGAGCCCGAACGCGTCGAGCTGGAGATCGAGGGCCTGGGCACCCTCGGTGGCCGGGTCGATGGCATCGAGGGCGGCTTCGCCTCGATCGTCCTGGACGGCGACCTATCCGGTTGGTCGCTGCACGGCCACGACGCCCGCCTCATCCACATGGCGAGCGGGCTGAAGCTCGAAGGCACACTGCGAGCCGCGGGTGACCAGCGCAAGGTCGAGCTCGTCGTCCACGAGCCCCACCGGCGTTCATGGACCCGGGCCGATGCGCGCCTGGCCACCCTGCTCGTGCCCGACGAGCTCGGCATGCTGTGGCGCGCCGAGACCCGGAACGTCGCCGCCGGTGGCATGCTCGTCGCCGGCGCGTCGGACCTGCAGCCGGACCAGTCGCTGCACATTTATGTGCATCTCGAGGACGGAGACGTCGACGCCCGCGGCCGCGTGGTGCGCGTCGACAGCCCCGACGTCCACGCCGTCGCGTTCGAAGCCATCTCCGGCCCGGACCGCCTGCGGATCCACCGCGAGGTGCTCCGCGCACGGATCGCCGAGCTGAAGGACGACGCCGAATGACTCGGCCTGCGGCCTCGCATTCGGTCCGATGTGTCCGCTGCGCTCACACACCCATCATCTCAGTCGCGGCGACTGAGATCACCGCCGCTTGGCAGTCATTTCGTCCGAGTGCCAGCGAAATGGGTTGACGGCCCGCGCGCGTCCGCTATCGTGGCGCAGCAACGGAGCTGGCACTCTCCCTCTAGGAGTGCCAGCCTGGGTCCCCACACACCCCGTTTTCGGAGGTACCTGCATGGCCACGAAGCTCAAGCCGATCGGCGATCGCCTGATCGTGCGCGCGATTGACGAGGAAGAGAAGACGGCCTCCGGCCTCGTTCTTCCCGACACCGCCAAGGAGAAGCCACAGAAGGGCGAAGTCATCGCCGTCGGCGACGGTCGCTTCGACGAGGACGGCGACAAGCGCATCCCGCTCGACGTCAGTCAGGGCGACACCGTCCTGTACAGCAAGTACGGCGGCACCGAGATCAAGGTCGACGGCGAGGACCTCCTGGTCCTCCGCGAGTCGGACGTCCTGGCGAAGATCGAGTCCTAGGAGAACTGGAGACACATGGCTCACAAGGAACTGAAGTACGACAGCGACGCGCGCAAGGCCCTCGAGGCCGGCGTCGACGCCGTCGCCAACGCCGTCAAGGTCACGCTCGGCCCGAAGGGCCGCTACGTCGTGCTCGACAAGAAGTTCGGCGCGCCGACCATCACCAACGACGGTGTCACCATCGCGCGTGAGATCGAGGTCGAGGACGTCTTCGAGAATCAGGGCGCCCAGCTCGTCCGCGAAGTCGCCACCGCGACCAACGACGTCGCCGGCGACGGCACGACGACCGCGACGGTGCTCGCCCAGGCGATCGTCCGCCAGGGCCTGAAGAACGTCACCGCCGGCGCCAACCCGCTCGCGCTCAAGCGCGGCATCGAGCGCGCGGTCAACAGCGTCGTCGAGAACATCGGCAAGCAGGCCAAGACGGTCGGCGGCAAGGACCAGATCGCCCGCGTCGCCACCATCTCCGCCGGTGATGACGAGATCGGCGACGTCATCGCCGACGCCATCGAGAAGGTCGGCAAGGACGGCGTCGTGAACGTCGAGGAGGGCCAGACGTTCGGCCTGGAGCTCGAGTTCACCGAGGGCATGCAGTTCGACAAGGGCTACATCTCGCCCTACATGGTCACCGACCAGGACCGCATGGAGGCCGTACTCGAGGATCCGTACATCCTCATCGCGAACTCCAAGATCGGTTCCGTCCGCGACGTGCTGCCGGTCCTCGAGGCCGTCATCCAGTCCGGTAAGCCGCTGCTGATCATCGCCGAGGACGTCGAGGGCGAGTCCCTCGCGACGCTGGTCGTCAACAAGCTCCGTGGCACGTTCACGGGCGTCGCCGTCAAGGCGCCGGGCTTCGGCGACCGCCGCAAGCGCATGCTCGAGGACATCGCGATCCTCACGGGCGCCGAGGTCATCACCGAGGACCTGGGCCTCAAGCTCGAGAACACGCAGATCTCGCAGCTGGGCCGCGCGCGTCGCGTTGTCGTCGGCAAGGACAACACGACCATCGTCGACGGTTCGGGCGAGACGGCCGCCATCAAGGGCCGCATCACCCAGATCAAGAACGAGATCGAGACCACCGACTCGGACTTCGATCGCGAGAAGCTCCAGGAGCGCCTCGCCAAGCTGTCCGGTGGCGTCGCCGTCGTCAAGGTCGGCGCGGCCACGGAGACGGAGGTCAAGGAGAAGAAGCACCGAGTCGAGGACGCGCTGCAGGCCACGCGCGCCGCGCTCGAGGAGGGCATCGTCCCCGGCGGTGGCGTCGCGCTGCTGCAGGCCGAGTCGGCCATCAACCTCGACGAGTACTCCGACGACGAGCAGACGGGCGCGAAGATCGTGCTCCGCGCGCTCGAGGAGCCGATCCGTCAGATCGCCTTCAACGCCGGCCTCGAAGGCTCGGTCGTCGTCAACGACGTCCGCAAGGCGAAGAAGGGCTTCGGCCTGAACGCCGCCAGCAACGAGATCGTCGATCTCGTCGCCGAGGGTGTCATCGACCCGGCCATGGTCACGCGCTCCGCCCTGCAGAACGCCGCGTCGATCGCCAAGAACATCCTGACGACCGAGGCGATCGTCGCCGAGGTCCCGGACCAGGGTGACAGCGCCGGCGGTGGCATGCCCGACATGGGCGGCATGGGCGGCATGATGTAGCGAACCGCTCTTCGAGCGTTCGCAGCAGTACCAGCGGCCCGCTTCGGCGGGCCGCTGTCGTTCCGGGGGCACCTGCCAGGATGCGGGCATGGACGAGCCTGAGAAGTACGAGCTGTTCCTCCGCCTCGCCGACGGCGAGGAGGAGTGCCTCTACCTCATCGAGCACTGGTTCGCCGAGCAGCCGGACGCGACCAAGATCACGTCGCTGTTCGCCGACGCGAAGTACACGTTCGCGACGCTGTACCCGGATGCCGAGGCCGAGGACTTCTCGGTCGAGGTGCGGCGGCTGCGGCCGATCCAGGTGCGCGGGCCGGAGTTCCCAGACCGGCTCGGCGACGCCACGTAGGACCGCGACCGGGCCGGTGAGCTGACGGCCAGGTCGGCGATCACGCCACGCACCATGTCGTCGTGCGGCAGCGCATCCGCGCGCGAGATGTCGGCCAGCTCGACGGGCTCCCCAAGGCCTCGAACCCGGCCCGGTCGCAGCGCAGCACGAGGTGCCACGCGACCTCATCACCGACGGCGAACGGGCCACCACAGCAATGAGCTGCCCCTCCTCGATGTACACCTGCCAGACACGCACGAGCGCATCATGCACGAGCCCCAGCCGCCCTCGCCCGCCGGGCGGAACGACGTCGTCAGGATCCGCACGGACCGCGGCCGGGTCAGCGCGAACAGCACGACCTCGGCCACATCGTCCGGGGTCATCATTCCCTCGAGCTCCGGCATGTCCGGGGTGCGCCCGTCGCCCATGGCGAAGTCCGTCGCCACGCCGCCGGGGCAGATGTTCTGCACCGCACGCCGTGGTCGCGCAGCTCGTGGTCGAGCGAACGGATGAAGCCGACCTGGCCGAACTTCGAGGCATTGTAGACCGACTCCCCCGGGAATGCCCGGAGGCCCGCGACAGACGCGACGGCGAGCAGGTCCCCGCCGCCACGCGAGATGAGGTGCGGGATGGCGGCGCGCGCCGTGTGCAGCGTGCCCATGAGGTTGATGCCGATCATCGACTGGACCTTGTCCCAGGGGAGATCGACGAAGTCCCCGTACGCGCCGACGCCCGCGTTCGCGATGGCGATGTCGAGCCCACCGAACCGCTCGACGGTCACGGCGACGGCGGCGTCGACCTGCGCGCGGTCGGCGACGTGGCAGGTCAGGCCGAGCGCGCCGTCGAGGCCGAGGTCGTCGCCGGCGCGAGAGGCGAGCGCCACGTGCGCGCCTGCGGCGTGGAGCTGCCGGGCGACTGCGGCGCCCACCCCGCGGCTCGCGCCGGTGACGAAGGCGATGCGGTCCTGCAGCAGAGAGGCCACACGGCCAGTGTCTCGCCGCCGGGCTCCCACCGTCGCGGTTCCCGCCGACGTTATGCCCGCCCAGCGGGCAATTCGTCGGTCGGAATCCGCTGCACCAGACCGTCCAGCCCGGAGACACCCGCCGCGCTTGCCGCCGCGAACGGCATCGCCGACCCCAACCTCATCCTCGCCGGCACCACGCTGCGCCCCGCCGCCGAGCGGCTCACCAGCCCACAGATCTCCCAGATCGCCTCCCAGCACCGCGCACCCGGTGACCTCGCCGCCGCGATCGCGTGGCAGGAGAGCGGCAACGACAACGCGCTGACGTCCAGCGCTGGTGCCCGCAGGATCTTGCAGGTCATGCCGGGCACGGGACTGGATCGACCGGGCGCTCGCCCGTCCTCGCCCGGTTGCTCCGCGAGACGAGCGGCGACGTGCCGACCGCCGTGGCCGGGTACGACCAGGGCCTAGGCTCGGTGCGGCGTAACGGGTTGTTCGCCGACACCCAGCGCTACGTCGCCAACGTCATGGCGCTGCGTGGACGCACCGGCTGACCGCCCGCCTCTCCCGCGAAAGGACGTCCGATGTCGAAGATCCTGTACACCGCCGAGGCCCACGTGACCGGCGGCCGCGCCGACGGGCACGGCAAGACGAGCGACGGGGCCCTCGAGGTCGACCTCCGGCTCCCCACCGAGATGGGCGGCCAGGGCGGCGGCACGAACCCCGAGCAGCTCTTCGCCGTCGGCTACGCGTCGTGCTTCGAGGGCGCGATCGGCGTGGTCGCCCGCCGCAAGCGCGTGGAGGCCGGCGACGTCGCGATCGACAGCAAGGTCAACCTGCACCCGACCGGCGACGGCGGCTTCAAGCTCAGCGTCGAGCTGCACGTCCAGCTCCCGCAGGCCAACACCGAGGACGCGAAGGAGATCGTCGCGCTCTCCCACCAGGTGTGCCCGTACTCCAACGCGACGCGCGGGAACATCGACGTCGTGCTGACGGCAAACGGCGAGCCCGTCGACGCGTAGGTCAGGCCACGGGGTCCGGCTCTCTGTGGGACCGGACCCCGCGCGGCCCCCTACTGCAGGTTCACCGTCCGCTGGACGGAGAACTGCAGGTTCATCTCGACCGAGCCGCCGGCGTGGACGGGCACTTCTCCGGGCCCAGATCTCGTCGTCGACGATCCGGTAGAACCCGAGGACGGACACGGTCAGCGCCGGGGGTTGACGGCCGGGAACCGTTACCATGGCGGATCGCTTCAGCGCCGGATGCGCCCGTGGCGCACCACCTCGAACGCGCTACCCGGCACGCGCTTGAGCTGGTTGAGGTCCTCGTCGTCCCAGCGCCGATCCGCGGCGCCGGTGATGAACCAGTCGGTGCCGTTGTCCGCGACGATCATGCCGTAGCGCCGCAGCGCCTCCAGCACCACGCGGGCCTGGCCGCGGTAGCCGCTGATCGCGTAGGAGCGCTTCAGCCGCAGCCGCAGACCCATCGGCGGAAGCCGCGGATCGTCGTCATCGGACGCGAGGTGCCGTGCAGGCGCCACATACCCGGCCTGCGACTGCGACACCGTGAGACGCAGCGCATGGCGGATCTCGCCCGCGGCGATCTCGTCGTAGCGCGCCAGCAGCGGGAGGATCGGCAGCCCCGCTGCGTCCGCCGACGTCCAGCCGGCCGGGCGCGAGCGGCCTGAGCGCAGGTCGAACCTCGCCCCCGAGCCCGCGCGCCAGCCCGCGCCGGCGCGCCGCGCGTGGTAGAGCTCGTAGAGGCGGCACCGTTCGCGCTGGAGTACGAGCACGTGGCGGTCGCCGCCCCGCTCAACCGGAGCACCGAGCGGGATCGGATACGGGCCCGGGTCGCTCTCGTCGCCGTACTCGTCAAAGGCCACCGGCACGAGCTTCTGGGCCGCGCTCACGACCCGGAACGGGATCCCGTACTCGCCGTTGCCGCCGAAATCCGCGTGCAGGACGTCGTTGCCGCTGCTGAGGATCGACGCGATGTAGGCGTCCGACCGCCGATCCACCGGCGCCCGCGACACGTCCGTGTTGATCGCGTGCGTGACCGGGAGGAGCGGGCAGCCACCGAGCCGCGGTCCGGCCGCATGCGCTGCCGCGGGGGCCAGGACGAGGAGGGCGAGTGCGAGGGCGACGCAGCGCATGCGACTCAGTGGCGGAACGGCAGCTCGGTGACGCGGACCTTCTCCGGGGCGATGAGGAAGACCACCCCGCTGCGCATCGGGAAGTCCTGTCCCGTGTACCGCTGGGAGATCCGGTCGATGACGGCGAGCGCCTCGTCGCCCTCGAGCGTGCCGTCCAACCGGCCGCGGATCGTCACGCTGCGGTAGGGGTTTGCCTCGTCGACGAACGACAGCGCCACCCGCGGGTCGGCCTGGAGGTTGCGCGCCTTGCGCGACCCGGCCTGGGTGAAGAAGACGACGTGCGGACCCTCCACCCCCACCCAGACCGGCACGCTGTGCGGCGACCCGTCGGGCAGAAGCGTCGCGAGATGGCCGAAGTTGCGCGCCTCAAGCAGCGCGATGGCGTCGTCGGTGAGCGCGGACATGCCGCGAGGATCCCACAACACGCGCGGCCTGCCACCATGTGTCGGTGGACTTCGGCGAGATCTACAACACCGCCTGGGGCGTCATGGGCGTCGTCGGCGGCATCGGCGCGATCGTCGTGATGCTCTGGGTGTCGGCGCGAAGCACGCGCGAGCGCGACGACGAGGTCAGCGCACGCGACTTCTACGCCGAGCACGGCCACTGGCCCGACCAGAAGCCGGGCGACCCACCTGATCCGCTGCCGCCCGCTCAGCAGCCCTGAGAAAGAAGCGAGGGCGGGAGTCCCTGTCCAAGACTCCCGCCCCCTGTGAGGATGCGTTTGCTGTCGGCTGGAGGGGGAACAACGGCCTGACAGCGCGCAACCTTTTCGTCCGGCGCCGGGGAGCGCCGGGATGTCTCTGTCGGGCGGGGTGTTACCCGCACGTGTTCAACTGTAGACGTTCCTGACCCCCGAAGTCTACCCCGTAGTAGGGAGCCCGCATCGGACATACGTCCAGATCGCCCCACATTGACCGGTCGTAGCGGGGTGGACACCCGCGTGACTGCTACGCCACGTCCGCAACGCTCCGCGGCCCCGGGCCCACGTACTTGGCGCTCGGCCGGATGAGCTTGCCCTCGCGCTTCTGCTCGAGGATATGCGCCGACCAGCCCGCGACCCGCGCGCAGGTGAACATGCTCGTGAAGAGATCCGCGGGCACCTCGGCGGTGTCCAGGACCACGGCGCTCCAGAACTCGACGTTCGTGGCGAGCACCCGGTCGGGCTTGCGGGCCCGCAGCTCGGCGAGCGCGGCGCGCTCGAGTGCCTCGGCGACCTCGAAGCGCTTGGACCCGATGTCGCTCGCGGTCCGGCGCAGCACCCGCGCACGCGGATCCTCGGCCCGGTAGACGCGGTGACCGAAGCCCATGAGCCGCTCGCCGGAGTCCAGCGCGTCCTTCACCCACGCGTCCGCATCGCCGCGCGCCTCGACCTCGTCGAGCATCTTCAGCACGCGCGACGGCGCGCCGCCGTGCAGCGGGCCCGAGAGCGCGCCGACCGCGCTGGACAGGGCCGCGACAGGATCGGCGCCGGTGGACGCCACGACCCGCGCGGTGAACGTCGAGGCGTTCATGCCATGCTCGGCAGCGCTGATCCAGTACGCGTCGATCGCCTTGACGTGATCGGGGTTCGCCTCGCCGCGCCAGCGGATGAGGAACCGCTCGGGGATCGACGTCGCCCTGTCGACCTCCGCCTGCGGGACCCAGGGCTTGCCCAGGCCGCGCGCGGACTGTGCGACGAAGCTCAGCGCCAACACCGAGGCACGCGCCAGCGCGTCACGGGCCTCCTCGTCGGTGAGGTCGAGCAGCGGCGGGATACCCCACTCGGGCGCGAGCATCGCCAGCGCGGACTGCACGTCTACTCGAGGATCGCCGGAACGAACCGTCAGAGGATGCGGCTCGGCGGGCGGCAGGCCCGGGTCGAACGAGCCGTCGACGAGCAGGCCCCACACCTTCTCGTACGGTACCTGGCCGACGAGGTCCTCGATGTCGACGCCGCGATAGCGCAGCGCCCCGCCGTCCTTGTCCGGTTCGGCGATCTCGCTCGCGAAGGCGACGACGCCCTCCAGGCCGGACTTCACCTCGATCGTGTCGGTACTCACGTCGTCTCCTTATGGGGCCGCTAGGTCACGGGTTCGGGGTTGCGGGACAGGCTCGCAGATCGGCGCAGCCGGGCAGTTCGGCCCGCCACGCGCTCGTCCTCCTCGCCGACGAGCGGCGCGAGGACGAGCCATGCGGCGAGCGGGCCGGCGGCGAGCGCGACGTACGCGGGCGCCCAGCCGGCGAACTCGACGAGCGTGCCGAAGACGGCCGGGCTCGCGGCGCCGCCGATCGCGACGATCGTGTTCTGCATGCTCATGGCGGTGCCCGCGCGGGCCTTGCCGGAGATCTCGGCGGCGGCGGTGAAGGCCAGGCCGTTCCACGTCATCGTCGCGACACCCGCGGCGAGCAGGACGGGGACCACGACGGTGACCGGGGCCGCCGTGGCCGCCGCCAGCCCCACGAGCAGCAGCCCGCCCGCGAGCGCGCGGCGCCGCATCGGCGCGATCCGCCGCGCCTGACGGTCCGAGACGCGTCCCGCGCGCACACGGCCACCGGCGCCGACGAGCAGCACCGCGGCGAGCGCGAAGGCGGCCGGCTCGGTCCGCACGCCGAGCTCGTCGTGCAGAAAGAGCACGAGGAAGCCGAGCATCGCGGCCTGGGCGAAGACGAGCAGCGCACTGGCGGCGCCGAGGCGCCAGAGGCGCGGGTCGCGCATCGGCGGTGTCGACGGCGGCGGCGCCATCACCTGCGGGCGTTCGGGCGCCTCGCGCAGGAGCAGGAGACACACCAGCGCCGCGCCGAGCATGAGGCCGGCGAGGGTGAAGAACGCGAGCTGCAGGCCGCCGACCCCGGCCGCCAGCGCGGGCAGCGTGAGTGAGCCGATGCCGCCGCCGAGCGGCAGCGCCATCTGACGGATGCCGAGCGCCAGGCCGCGCTCCTTCCAGCCGAACCACCCCATGATCGCCCGGCCCGACGCGCCCGTGGCACTCGCGCCCATGGCACCGGCGGCGAACATCGCGAGCAGCAGGCCCGCGAACCCGTCGGCCAGGCCCGCCCCCACCAGCGCGACGGCGGTACCGACGAGGCCGGTGACCATCACCGGCCGCTCGCCGATGCGGTCGGTGAGCATGCCCCAGGCCAGCAGCGTGACCATCGTGCCGACGGCCAGCGCGGTGAAGACGAGACCGACCTGCCCAAGCGTCAGCGCGTAGTCGTCGCGGATCGCGGGGCCGAGGGATGGAAGCCCCATGCGCAGTGCGGCGAACGCACCGGCGCCGAGCGCGCCCACGCCGAGAACGACCCAGCGGTAGGGACCGGCGCCGCGGCCGGAGACGATCCGGTCGACCTCTGCGCGTTCGTCGGCCGTCATCGGGCGACCTCCTTCTGGCGGGCGCGGTGCGCGCGAACCTTCGCGGCGTTGCCGCAGGTCTGCATCGAGCACCAGCGGCGCCTGCCCGCCGGAGAGCGGTCGTAGAAGCGCGCCGAACAGTCGTCAGCGGCGCAGATCCGGATGCGCGCCGCCTGCGCGGGCGTGCCGAGCATGGTGGCGGCGTCGAGGGCGATGGTGCCCAGCGCGCGGCGGGGGGAGTCCGCGGCGGCGCGCTCGCCGAGCTCGGCGTGCCCGTCATCGCCGAGGGAGACCTGCGGACGCGCGCCCGCGTGGATGAGCCAGTCGTCGATCAGGGTCACGGCGGCGCGGTCGAGCGGCGCCCCGTGCACCGCCGCCCGCACGCAGACGTCGATGGCCTCGCGCAGCTCTCGGGCCTCACGCAGGACCTCGTCGGTGAGTCGGCGTCGCGCGCCGCCACCCCGGTTGGGGCGCCAGTCCTCGGGCAGCAGCTCGGTGCTCTGCATCCAGTGCTCGAGGTCGGCGGGCGTGACGAGCGTCTCGACGTTGCGGCGCCAGCGCTCGCGCAGGGTGTTGACGAAGTCCAGTGAGGGGCGGCCTCCGAGCCAGTACCAGTAGGGCGCGCCGGAGATCAGCGGGAGGACGAGCTCGTCAGGGAGATCGCCGTCCACCTGACGTTGCTCCGTAACCATATAGACGAGTTTAACAGGTTACGTGACCATCCTCCATCTGTCCGGCATCCGGCGCATCGGGCCCCGGCGCCGCGTACGGTTCACGCGTGCCCGACCATCACCTGCTGACCCGCTCGGCCATCGAGCTTGCCGCCCTCGTCCGCACCGGCGAGGTCACCGCCCGCGAACTCACCGACATCTCGCTCGCCCGCATCGAAGCGCTCGACCCCGAGCTCGGCGCCTTCGTCGACGTCGACGCCGACCGCGCCCGCGCGGCCGCCGACGCCATCGGCCCCGGCGGCGAGCGCCCGTTCGCCGGTGTCCCCATCGCGATCAAGAACAACCGGGCGGTCGCGGGCCTGCCCCTGTCGTTCGGCTCGTCCTTCACGCCCGGCACGTTCGTCCCGCCCGCCGACCACAACGTCACCGCCCGCCTGCGCGGCGCGGGGTTCGTCATCGTCGGGACGACGAAGCTGCCGGAGTGGGGGATCCTGCCCGTCACGGACCCGAGCGCCCACGGGCCGGCCCGCAACCCCTGGGATCCGACGCGGACCTCCGGCGGGTCCTCCGGCGGCTCTGCAACGGCCGTCGCCGCCGGGATGGTCCCGCTCGCGCACGCCAACGACGGCGGCGGGTCCACGCGCATCCCCGCCGCGTGCGTGGGACTGGTCGGCCTGAAGCCTCAGCGCGGGCGCATCTCGCACGCCCCGGACCTCGGCCACCAGTTCCTCACACAGGACGGCGTCCTGACCCGCACCGTCGCCGAGACCGCCGAGCTGCTGGACATCCTCGCCGGCCCGTCCCTCGGTGACGCGAGCTGGGCGCCTCCGCCGCCCGAGCCGTTTGCCGTGAGCGCCGCGCGCGAACCCGGACGGCTGCGCATCGCCGTGACGACGGCGCCGCCGATCCCGGACGCGGCCGTCGCCCCCGAGGTCGCCGCGGTGGTCGCCGAGACGGCCGACCTCCTCGCCTCGCTGGGCCACGAGATCGAAGAGGTCGACCCGCCGTGGACGTCGCGGGAGATGGCGCAGCTGTTCACCGCCGAGTTCGGCCCGGCGGTCTGCGCGCAGATGGCGTTCGCGGGGCTGCTCGCGGGCCGCGAGCCGACCGCGGAGGACGTCGAGCCGTTGAGCTGGTGGCTGTGGGAGACATGCCGCGGCATCGACGCGCTGACCGCCGAGCTGGCCCGCGCCCGGCTCCAGGGCTTCGCGCGCGCCATCGTCACGTGGACGGACGCCTACGACGCGGTGCTGACCCCGGCACTCGCCGAGGTCGCCGTCCCGCTCGGCGAGATCGACGCGCGCGGCGATGACCCGGCGGCGACGTTCGCCCGATCCGGGACGTTCACGCCGTTCACCGCCGCAATCAACATCACCGGCCAGCCCGCCATCGCGCTGCCGATCGCCGCCCGCGCGGGCGACAACCTGCCGATCGGCGTGCAGCTCATCGGGCGCCCGGCCGAGGAGGGCGCGCTACTCGCCCTGGCCGCGCAGCTCGAGGCCGCGCGGCCGTGGGCGGATCGGCTGGCCCCGCCGGCCCGTCCTACTTGACGACGATCTCGCAGTTCCTGGTCTTGTCCTTGCGGTCCTTGCGGACGCGGTCCGTCCCGGGACCGCAGTCGGCGACGTCCCCCAGGCCGCCACGGACGTTGACGTAGTCCTCGCCGGGCCCGGAGAAGATGCGGTCCTTGCCGAACCCTCCGGTGAGCGAGTCGTTGCCGAAGCCGCCGAAGATCAGGTCCGCGTCGCGATCGCCGGTGATCTCGTCGTCGCCGTCCTCGCCGTAGAGGCGGTCGTTGCCCCTGCGACCGAACATCCGGTCGTTGCCGGCGCCGCCCTTGATCGTGTCGTCACCCCGGCCGCCGTCAAGGTCGTCGGCCCCACCCAGCCCTTCGATGGTGTCGTTGCCGTCCTGGCCCACGAGGGTGTCGCCGACATTGCCGCCGCGCAGCCGGTCGTTGCCCCTGCCACCGACCTTCGTCGGCTGATCGAGCTTCTCGGAGATGCCCCGCAGGACGTCGGCGACCGACGCGCCGGCCGTCTGCAGCGCGGGCGGCGGCGCGGACGGCGTGGAACCATCGAAGGCGCTGTCCTTCGTCGACGGGTCGCCGACGATGACCTGCTCGCAGTTCGTGATCCGTTTCGGGCGCTTGCCATCGCGCTCGTAGTCCGTCTCGACGTACGCGACGTCGGTGCCGTTGCCGCAGTCGAAGGTGTCGGGTTCGGACCCACCGTAGAGCCGGTCGTCGCCGTCGCCGCCGATGAGCGTGTCCGGCGCCGACCCACCGACGAGGATGTCGTTGCCGGCGTCACCGCGCAGGACATCCGGGCCGCTCCCGCCGAGCGCGGTGTCGTTCCCGCCGCCGCCGTTGACGTTCTGGTCCGTCCCGCGATTCGCGTGGATGTAGTCGTCGCCGGGGCCGCCGTCGAACAGGCGGTCGTCGCCGAAGCGCTCCTCGACGATGACGTCGTTGCCCTCGCCGCCGTACATCGCGTCGTCGCCGTCACCACCGTCGATGATGTCGTTGCCGTCGCGGCCGTAGATCGTGTCGTTCCCCGAATCGCCGAGCAGCCGGTCGTTGCCGGCCAGCCCGTCGAGGTCGTCGTTGCCGGTCTCCCCGCGCAGGACGTCATCGCCCGGCGTGCCGCGGAGCTTCTCGGCGCGCCATTCGGACAGCATGGGCTCGAGGATCGGCGAGG
Organism: Solirubrobacteraceae bacterium; assembly: GCA_051306365.1. Taxonomy (GTDB): domain Bacteria; phylum Actinomycetota; class Thermoleophilia; order Solirubrobacterales; family Solirubrobacteraceae; genus Svornostia. Next base: position 38,474 of record JBPPNC010000087.1, on the reverse strand, counting down.
CGGCCGCGCCGGCGGTGGGCGTCAGCAACGCGCCGGCAAGGCCGGCGGCGAGCAGTGTGCGGCGCAGCATCAGGCGTGGCCTCGGTTCGGGGCCGGAGCCAGCACGTCCGGCATCGCGGCAGGGCGCACTCCAAGCGCCTCAGCGTCCGTGCTTCCCCGGGTCGTCGTCATTGACGCAGTCAAGAGCTCCACCTCATCCCAACAGACAGGTGTCTTGGATCTCAGCAGGTTCTCGCCGAGTCGCAACCCGGCTGCGACGACGGGTTCCGGAATTGGGAGGTCACGACGACGCTTGCCGAGCGCCCGCACACGCAGCTCGCCCATCTGCCGGGCGGTGAGTATCTGGGGCCCGGCGAGCTCGTGACGCTGGCGCGGCTCGGCCCGATCCAGCACCGCGAGGAGGCACTCCGCGACGTCGGCCGCCCACATCGGCTGGAACTCCGAGTCGCCACGGCCGATGACCGGCAGCACGGGCGAACCCAGCAGGACTCGCCGGAGCAGGCGCTGCGGCCGATCGTCCGGCGCGTAGACCAGCGAGGTGGCGACGATCGCCGTCTCAAGCTCACTGGCCGCGACCACCTCCTCCGCCAGGCCCTTCGCCCGCAGGAGCCGCGCGCGGTGGTGCGGGCTCGCGCCGAGCCCCGAGAGGAACACGAACCGCTGTACCCCGGCCCGCTCTGCCGCACGCACCATCCGCCAGGTCGCGATCCCGTTGAGCTCCTCGATCGAGCCCGCCGGCTGGTCCCTCCCGGAGCCCGCGAGGTGGATGACGGTGGACACCCCGCGCATGGCATTGCGGAACGACGGAGGGTCGGCAAGGTCTCCGAGCGCCAGCTGCACGCGCACGCGATGCTCGCCTAAACCACGCGGATCGCGGACCAGACAGCGGACCGGCCGACGTGCCGCAACGAGCCGCTGGAGCACGGCGGTTCCCACCAGTCCCGTGGCGCCCGTCAGCAGGATCACGGGCGGGAGCCTAGTACCCGCGGACCCGGCCGCTGCTCTCAGGTTCTAATATCCGCGGCTCCCGGAGAAACTGCTTTCGTCCTCCCGGCACCGCAAGCGGCGCCCTCCGGACGACGTCACACCAAAGGAAAGGCACATGGCCTACGTCATCGCGGAGCCGTGCATCGGCCAAAAGGACAATTCGTGCACCGAGGTGTGCCCGGTCGACTGCATCCACCCGACCCCGGATGAGCCCGACTACGACAAGGTCGAACAGCTGTTCATCGACCCGGAAGAGTGCATCGACTGCGACGCGTGCGTCGAGGCGTGCCCGGTCGACGCATGCTTCGCCGAGGATCAACTCCCCGACGAGTGGGCGCAGTTCGCCGCGGTCAACGCGGAGTACTTCACGACGAAGTAGGACCCAGCCCCGTCAGGGGCCGAGGACCCGGGCCTTCGCGGCCTGGAACTCCTCTTCGGTGAGCGCACCGGCGGCTCGCAGCTTGGCGAGCCGCTCGAGCTCCTCGATCGGGTCGTCGTCCCGGCCTGCAGCCGGGGCCGAGACGGCCACCACGCCGGGAACGGCCGATGCCACGGGCGCGGGAGCGGGCACCGACCCGCCTCCCGGCGCGCGCCCGCGTTTCCCGCCGCCGCGCCCGGCGCCGAAGATCGCGAACAGGCCGGGAAGACCCATGAGCAGGAACATGCCGCCGACGAGCGCGCCGACCCACTGCAGGCTGCTGTCGGCCTCGGGCGGTGCGGCGGGGCCGAACGCGGCGACGAAGAACGCGGCGCCGAGCATCGTGAAGCCCAGCCCCCAGGCCACCCCGGCGATCGCAACCCCGGGGACGACGACGGCGCCGGTGAGCGTCAGGACGATCCCTCCCATGATCGCGAAAATCTTCAGCCCCGTCCCGGGCGGGCACTCGCGCGCGGAGACGTACGGGCCGCCGGAGGCGCACGACCCGATCCGGACGAGTTCGTAGAGCGCCCAGGCGGCGAGCAGCACGCCGGCGGCGATCATCGCCATCCCGATGAGCGTGCGCATCCGTCCGGCCATCAGGACAGGCACCTCTGGATCTGCTCGGGGGTCTCGGCTCGGCTGATGCACTGCGACCGCTCGGCGGCCTCGCGCTGCGCGCGGCTCGCTGCCTCCTGGGAGGCCTTCGTCTCGGCACGGGTCTTCGCGTCGGGCGTGCCGAGGGGCCGGACGTCGGTGCCGTCCGCCGCGGCGGAGATGTCGTTGTCCTTGAGTGGGAGCTTCCAGAACGCCGTCCACGACGAGTCGTCGCCCTCGCTGAACGCCTCGTTGGCGACCATGTAGTCGAAGTTCTGGGGCCGCAGGTCGAACTTGCGGTTCGCCACGCGGATGATCCGCTCGGGCGCCGCGGGATCGATCTCGCTGGGCTGCAGCCCTTCGCCCTCGCCGGTCCCCGAGTCGGTGGCCGTGGCCTCAAAGGCGACGTTGATCGTCACGTTCTCCCGCCGTCCACTGGGCTGGACGACGATGGCGTTGATACTCGTCGGCGCAAGCCGGAAGTTGTCGATGTAGCCGCCCTCGTCGATCTCGCCGGCCAGCGTGCGCAGCGCCCGGGTGAGGTTCGCCTCGCGCACGAGCGACAGCGGATCGTTCGTGGCGATCTCGCCGCGCTGCGCCTGTTTGACCGGGTCGTCGACGGCGTTGCCCTCGATCGTGATGAACATGAACGCGCCCGCCGCAAGGACCGCCAGCGTGAAGAGCGCGAGCGCCGCGCGGCCCGGCACGTACGGCCCGCTGGGCCCGGGGATCCCCGCGGGTTCGGACCGGGCAGACAGCCCGAGGTCCATCTCCTTCTCGCGCCCGAACATGTGCGCGGCATCCTACGCTGGGCCTGTCGGGGACGACCGCTACGAGATCTCCACCGACCGCGCGGTATTCGCCTATCCAGGTGCCGCCGGTCAGGCCGCCGTCTCTGACCCCCGCTCACCGTGATGTGGTCGCGGTCTCGATCGGCCGGTGGACCTCCGGGTGGTAGGTGCCCGAGCCGTCCCCGGCCTGCCTACCAGATGCCGTTGTGGAGGATTCCTTGTCGGCGGGGACCGCGGCGCGCTGGCGGCGTTGACCGGGCTGCTGTGGCGACCCGCCGTCAGACCGGGGCCACGAGCCGATGAGGACGGCTATCCGACTTGTTCGTGCGGGGCGTTTCGCCGGTCGACCGACGGGTCCACGAGATACCGCGCCCGCTTGACCTCGTACAGCCGCCCATCGGCCACGAGCAGCGCGCCACGGAGATCCCCGTCGTCGGGCAGCTGGGCGGTGCCGACCGACGCCGTGGTCCGGTGGCTGTCGCCTTCGTCGGTCAGGGCCGCACGGCAGAGCTCGGCGAGGCGATGACGGTCGATCCCGGGGGCGAGGACGCAGAACTCGTCGCCCCCGAGGCGGAACGCTCGCGCGCCGGCGTCCGATCCGACGATCGCGAGGCGTTCGGCCACACGCCGCAGCAGCGCATCGCCCGCGACGTGACCGTAGCGGTCGTTGAACGTCTTGAAGCCGTCGAGGTCGCACATCGCCAGGGCGGCAGACGTCTCTCCCAGGTCTGCGGCGGCGGCACCGAGCGCGCGGCGGTTGCCCAGGCCGGTCAGCGGATCATGGTCGGCGAGGTGGCGCAGCAGGTCGACGTGACGGCGCTGCATCCGGCCCGCCAGGGCGAGGAACGCCCACCAGCACGCGGTGACGACGATCACCGCGAGCGCAAGGGCGATGATGGTGACGTGGTCGGCTCGCTCGTCGGCCTCGCGCTCCTGCGCGGCGGCGTCACGCGACAACTCATCGAGCACCCCGGCTGCCGAGCCGAGCGACCCACTCGCACGGACCAGCTCATCGCGCGTGATCGGCGCGGCGAGCGCCGCGAGCGCGGCGTTCCGCGACGCGGCAGAGGCACGGAGCGCCGCCCGGGCGTCCGCGTCGTCTCCGACGAGCGCCACGAGCGTGCGGTGCTGGACCGTCGCCCGCGCAGCGATCTGCCCCAGGCTGGGGCCGAGGGTGTCCGGTCCGTCGACGTTCGGGTCCTCGACCAGGAACGCGATCGCGTTGAGCGCGAGCGCAGCCTGCCGGGCCTGTGTGGCGTTGGCGTTGGCGACCGCGGCGACGGTGCCCTGATGCCGTGCGGTGTCCCGCACGTGCTCGATCGCCAGGATCGCGGAGACGCCGCCTGCAACGGTGAACAGGGCGGGGACGAGCAGCAGCAGAACACGCCAAAGGCGCCGTAGCCGCCGGGGGGCAGGCTCCGGGGGTGCGGGGATCACTCCCCGGTTATCGGCGTGTCGCGCGCGGAGTTCCACTCCCGGCCCGCAATCTGGACGGGGAGTTCGGCGCCAGCCGAACTCCCAAGGACGATTCGCGTCAGCGGATCGTCACGCCATGGGGAGCGACATGCCCTTCGGCTTCGGCTTGCTCTCCACGATCGGCAGCGTCGCCGCGGGCTCCTCGGGCGCCATCTGCAGCGCGATCGGCTGCGCGGGCGTGATCGCGATGATCCCGCGGGCCACCGAGCGGATGGCCTGTGCCGCCGGATCGTCGGGGTCGGTCGCCACGAGCGGCACGCCGGCGTCCGCCTGCTCGCGCAGCGGCATCGTGAGGGGGACCTTGCCGAACAGCGGGACGTCGAGCTCGTCGGCAAGCTCCTGCCCGCCGCCCTCGCCGAAGATCGCGTAGCGCTCACCCGTGGGTGTCGCGAAGCCCGACATGTTCTCGACGATGCCGCCGATCTCCAGGTTGACCTTCGTCGCCATCTCCGCGGCGCGACGCGCGACCTTCTGCGCGGTCGCCTGCGGCGTCGTGACGATGAGGAACTGCGCCTGCGGCAGCAGCTGCGCGAGGGTCATCGACACGTCGCCCGTGCCGGGGGGCAGGTCGACGAGCAGGTAGTCCAGCTCGCCCCAGTCGACGTCCTCGAGGAACTGCGTCAGCGCCTTGTGCAGCATCGGCCCGCGCCAGACGACCGCGCTGTCCTCCTCGACGAAGAAGCCTATGGACATGACCTTCACGCCGCCCGCCTCCAGCGGAAGGATCTTGCGGGTCGCGCTGACCGGCGGTCGCTGGCCGCCCAGGCCGAACATGCGCGGAATGCTGTAGCCCCACACGTCGGCGTCGAGCACACCGACCTTCTTGCCCTCGGCCGTGAGCGCGGCGGCGAGGTTCGCGGTGACCGACGACTTGCCGACGCCGCCCTTGCCCGAGCCGACGCAGATGACGTTCGCGACCTGCGCGAGCGCGCCGCTGGGCAGCCCGCCGCTGCGGCCGAGCTTCTGCTGCAGGCCCTGCTTCTCGGTGTCCGAGAGGACGTCGAACGTGACGTTGACGTGCGTGACGCCCTCGACCGTCTTGGTCTCCTTGACCACGCTGGTCTGGAAGTGGTTGCGGATCGGGCAGCCGGGGGTCGTCAGCGAGACCGTGACGTCGACGACGCCGTTCTCGTGGGCGTCGATCGAGCGGACCATCCCGAGTTCCACGATCGAGGCCCGCAGCTCGGGATCGATGACCCGGGCGAGGGCGGTACGGATGTCGTCGACGGAAGGCATGCCAGGGATTGTACGGGTCGTTCGCCGCACAACGATCGCGGGGGCGCCGGTGACCGGCGCCCCCGCATGTGAGGGAGGGAGGCTGGTTGCCTCGGGGCGCTGCTAGACGAGCGCCGCGACGCGCTCGCGCACGGTGCTCGCCACGTCGGTGACGGGGGCCACGACCGGGTCGAGCGTCTTGAGGACCGGCTCGGCCTGCTTCTCGAGGTCGGCCTGCAGACTCTTGACCTCGGTCTCCAGGCGGGTGCGGTTCTCCTTCGCGACCTTCTCGACCGTCGAGCGGCGCTGGCGCAGCTCGCGCTCGATGCGGGTGCGGGCCTTCGTGAGGTCGCGCTCGAGGTCCTTGCGAGCCTTCGTGCCGCGCTTCTCGAACCTCTTGAGCTCCTTCTCGAGGTCGCCCTGCGCCGACTTCAGCTCCTTCTCGACGGTGGCGCGGTCGAGCGAGGTGGCGCGGATCTCCTTGACGGCCTCGACAACCGAGTCACGGGCGGTGAGGGCCGCGCCGACCTGCACGAGGACGACCTTCTCGGCGATGTCGCTCGCCGTCTGCAGCGGTGTCTTCGGCTCGACCGTCGCGGCGGCCTTCTTCGCGGCCGTCGTGCGGGTGCGGGCGCTGGTGGTGGTCTTCTTCGCCGCCGGCTTCTTCGCAGCGGTGGTCCGCCTGGCGGTCGGCTTCTTGGCGGCGGTGGCCTTCGGCGTCGCCGCGGTCGTGGACGTCGTGGAGGTGGTGCTGGTGGTTTCCGCCATAACTCCTGATCTCAGGTTATTAGTTCTAAGCTTATACCGGCGATGCTACCCGGCGAACGTGTGTTTGTAAACCGCCGTGTCCCATGGGTTACGGCCAGCGCGTCGATCCGGTCCGTGCACGCGGGCCATTCCGGCGCGCGCACGCCATCGCCATCCTGCGCGTGATGTCCTCGGCCACCCAGGACCTTCAGTCGCTCGCGCATCAGGGCCGCGCCCGGCTCGGCGCGATCGTCGACGACCTCATGGAGCGCCAGCTGCGCGAGGTCCCCGAGTTCTTCGTCACCGACGACCCGGCGTACCTCGCGGCGGTGCGCCGCAGCACGCACGAGAACACCGAGCTCATGCTCGACGCGGTCGGCCGCGCCGGCGCCCTGCCGCACACGCTGGGTTTCGGGCCCCGCCTGGAGGCTGACCTGGCCGCGCAGCACGGCGCCCATGTCGATGCGTTGCTGCGGACGTACCGGCTGGGCCAGCAGGTGATCTTTGAGCACGTCCTCGACGACGTCGCCCGCGGCGGGTACGACGACATCCGCCGCCCCGCCGACGTCCTGCGCGGCGCCGCACACCAGCTCTACCGATACATCGACCGGGTCTCCCCGCTCGTCGCCCGCGAGTACGCCGACGAGCGCGACCGGCTGCACGGCACGCCGCGCCTGCACCTCCTACGCCGGGTGCAGTCCGTGCTGGCCGGCCAGCCGCCACTGGGGCTGGACTACGCGATGGAGGGCGCCCACGTTGCGATCGTCGCCTCAGGCGACGCCGCGGCCGCGATCGCGCGCGTGGCCGACGACCTGGGCGCCGACCACCTCGCGGTGACCGAGCCGTCGGGCGACCGGACGTGGGGGTGGCTGCAGGCCGGGGCCGACGACGACATCGCCGCCCGTCTGCGGCGTGAGGGCCGCGAACGCGTGCACGCGGGGGTCGGCGGGCCGTGCCTCGGCGTGTCAGGGTTCCGGCTCGCCCACCGCCAGGCGCTCGTCGCGTGGCAGGTGGCCGACGCGCGCGGAGGCGGGGTGGTTGCGGCGCGCGATGCCATGGTCGAAGCGCTTGCGCTCGGCGACCAGGACCTCGCGCGTGAACTTGTGCGCGCCGAACTCGGCCTGCTCGCCGGGCCCGACGAGCGCAGCGTGCGCCTGCGCACGACCCTCGGCGCGTGGTTTGACGCACGCGAGAGCGTCAGCGCGACCGCCGAGGCGCTGGAGATCGCGCCGCGGACCGTCACCTACCGGCTGCGCCGCGCCGAGTCACTGCTCGGCCACGCGATCGCCGAGCGCCGTGCGGAGATCGAGACGGCGCTGCGGTTGCAGCGCCTGTTCGAATCACGGCCGCCGCGGTCATAGGAGGGAGCACCGCCCGCCGGGATGTGGGCTACTCGTGGTGACAGTGCTTTGCCTGGGTCGGCGGCACGTCCAGCGCGGGGTTCGCGGCGAAGAACCCCGCAGGCTTGAGCTTGAAGCCGATGTGGTGCACCGGCATGACGGGCCAGTCCTCGGGGCGCACCACGTGGTGGGCGCCGAACGAGTACCACAGCACGAGATCCTCGTTGTCGACCGACCGGTCGGCGGCCGTCCACTCCGGCAGGCCCGCCCCGCCCGGGTGCTGGTTGGGGTAGTCCCCCGCCGGGAACTTCTCGTCGGGCGCGTACGGCGTGACCCACAGGTGCTTCTGGATGAACGCGCCGCGCCGGCCCCAGATCCCGTCGGGGTGGACCATCGGGAACACGTTCTCGCCCGGCATGAGCTTGTAGGCGGTCGGCTCGCCGACCGAGTTCTCGACGTTCGGGTTCTCGATCTTCCAGAACCGGCCCTTCGTCGGGTCGACCTGGCGCTGGGCCTGCTGCTCGGTGGCGAGCACCGTCCGCTCGGTCTTCCAGTACGACCCGATCGGGTTGTCCGGGCCGTAGGGCTCGGGCACCGAATCGACCTCGACGACGCGGTTCTGCGGCCCGTCGACCTCCATGTCCAGCCGCACGCTGAAGAAGTGCTGGTGGTGCGGCCCGTACAGCCCGGGCGCGAGCACCTGCCCGTACGGCGTGTCCTCGCCGACGGGCAGCGCGTTCGTCGTCAGGCAGCCGGTGAGCTTGACCTCCAGCTCGATCGTGCCGTCGTTGTACAGGTGCCAGAAGAAGCCGTACTCGTAGTTGCCGACCGTGCAGATGCTCGAGATGACGAGCCGGCGCAGGCGGCGGACCTCGACCTTCTCGGTGCGGAAGTCCGTGTGCTTCCAGCCGATCCCGTAGTCCTCCTCGTGCATGCAGATCGCGTTCGGGATGACGACGGCCTCGCCGTCCTGGTCGTTGACGACGCCGTCGAAGTACCTGATCTCCCCGAGGCAGTCGCAGCCGAGCTCCAGCGGGTTGGCCAGCCAGCCGATGCCGTACTCGCCCATGTCGAAGACGTTCTTCGTCGACTGCGTCGGCTGCGGGTCGGCGTACGGGATGTACATCTCGCCGAGTGACGCGCGGTGGCAGATCGGCCGCAGGGTGTCGCCGTCCTGGTAGGCGATGTCGTAGAGCACGAGCGCCTCGCGGCTGTTGAAGCCGATCCGCACCTGCCACTTCTGCCACGTCACGAGGCTGCCGTCGACGGTGAAGCTCGCGCCCTCGGGCTGGGTGATCTCGATCGGTTTGATGTCGTTGCGCAGGCCGTCCATGACCGGGACGTTCTCCGGGTCGCCGATCGCGAGGTCGGGGTAGTAGTTGCCGGGCTTCGGCGGCAACGGGACGACGCCGTGGTCGATGACCTCGACCACCTTCATCTCGTCGAGGTCGACGACGACCTGCAGCCCCTCGACCGGCCGCGCGTACCCGTTGTCGTCCGGATCGCCCGAGCGCACCCACGTCAGCGGGCGGCAGATGCGGCGGCGGCTCGGATGGTCCTCCGGGCCGAAGTAGCCCGACGACCACGGGTCCAGCATGCACATGGAGAAGTCCTCGACCCCGCGTCGGCGCATCGCCTCCTGCCACTCCGGGCTGGCGCGCACCGTGTCCTCGGTGGCCATGAACTCCTCTCCGGTGATCGAGGCCTGCACACCCTCCATCTGCTCGTGGCGCAGGACCGTCTCGTCGGTGAGGTCGACCACGGCCTCATACGTGCCGCGCGTCCTGCGGTTGCGGAAGACGATGAACGCCTGGCGCGGGACGGGTTCGCCGTCGGTCCACGCGCGCAAGCGGTCCTTCTCCTCGTGCAGGACGATCGAGACGAAGCGCACCTCGTCGCCGAGCCCCTCCTGCTCCTTGAGGATCCGGGCGGCGGCGCTGACCTCCTCAGCGGTGAGTGAGTCGAGCGGGTGGGTGCCGACGGGGCTGGCGGTGAGCGGGTTCATGGTGAGCTGCACGATCTCGCACGCGCCGCGGCGTGAGGATGTCCCCGCGGTCGGAACCTGGGCCCGCCGCGGTCGCCGCCCGGGCCGAACCGTGCCGCGGGCGGCAGCGATCGCTGCGGACGTTGCCGCAGCGCGCAACCGCCCCCACATCGGTGAACGGCGGGGTCAGGCCACGCGGGACCGCCACGCCGCCGGGTCTGCGAGCTCCGCGGCGGTGGGTGCCGTCTCGGGCTCGTGCCAGGCGCGGGCGAGCAGCTCGGGCCCGCCGAGCTCCACGGCCGTGTCGCAGAACGCGCGGCCCTCCTCGTACTGGCGCATCTTCAGGTCCAGGCCGAGGAGTCGGTCGGCGAAGCGCAGCAGCCCGGAGCGCTCGGCCCGACGGCGGTCCAGCGCGGAGCGCAGTTCCTCGAGGTTCGGGACGAGCTCGCCGGCCACCGCGTCCATCGTCCACTCTGCGTGCCCCTCGATGAGCGCCATTCGCGCTTGCAGACGATCGAGAAGATCCCCCCGGGCCGGCCCCAGGAACGACGCGAGCCCGCGCGCGCGGACCGTGTCGACCGCGTCGCGCAGCTCGCTCGCCGACGGCAGCTTCAGCAGCGCGCCCCAGTCGACCTCGACATCGAGTGAGCCCAGCAGCTCTTCGAGGATCTCGGCGAGGTGCGGGCGCAGCCACGTGACGGCGGAGAACTGCACGGCGTGGGTGACCTCGTGCAGCGCGATCCACGTCAGCAGCTCGCCCGCGTCGGCGTCGAGCTTCGCGGCCGCATCGAGGATGTTCGGGCCGACGAACAGCAGCCGCGCGGGGACGTCCGGGTCGGTGAGCGTCAGGTCGTACTGGCCCAGGACGCGCTTGGCGACGAGGCCGAGCAGCGCGCCCGCCTCGGCGGTCGCCAGGCCGCCGGCGGCAGCGCGCAGCGGGCCGGCCAGCGGGCCGCGGTCCTGCCCCGCCCGATCGGTGATCGGCTCGAGCAGCCGCGAGAGGCTCACGGCGTTCGCCGCCGCCCACGCCTCGCGGTCGACCCACTCGGGCGGTGGCAGCGCCTGTGCGGCGACCAGGCCGGTGGCATCGGCGATGCGCGCGTGTGCGGTGTCGCAGACGGTGATGAGATCGACCGGCGGCAGCCCCGGCTCGCCCGCGCCTCCGGCGAGCGTCACGGCCATCTTCGCGGCGAAGTTCGGGTCGAGCATCAGCAGTCCGTGGTCGCGAGCTTGAGGGTGCGCGTCCGCCACGCCTTGGACCCATCGTGACGGAACTGGATCGGCACGCAGGCCGGGGTGTTCTCGAAGACGACGCCGCCCGACCAGAAGGTGACGGGTGTGCCGTCGACGCTGCTGCCACCGCGCTCGCCCTTCTTGCGGCTGCACGCCGTGAACGTGATCTGCGCGGGGTGGTCGGTGACGTCCGCGTCGCCCGCGATGCGAGTGTCATACCTGAGCCGTGCCCGCGAGCGGGCCGAAGCCGCGATCCTCACGGTCACCCGCCGGCCGTCGCGCAAGAGCAGCGGCATCTTCCAGTACAGCGGCCGGTCGACGACGGCGATGAAGACGGCCGACGCCCCCGTGTGCCAGCCGACCATCGTCAGCGGGCCGACCCTCAGGTTTGCCGCCGCCGTGCCTGCGCCCGGGAACTGCCCCTCGGACCTGCGCGAGCAATCCATCTCGGCGGCGCCCGCCGCCGGGACGGGCGCGAGACATCCGACCGCCAGCGCCACGCCGATGCGTCGCGCCGCGCGCATCCTCAGTGTCCACCCACCGCGGGGATCTCGGCGAGCTGGTCGAGCGCCAGCTGCGTCCGGGCCCCGACGACGGGCGCGTGAGGTGCGAGGTCGAGCGGGGCGTCGAGCAGCCCGTCACCGAAGCCCGGAAAAGCGACGAGGCCGCCACTCTCGCGGACGATGAGCTGGGCCGCCGCGACGTCCACCGCGCGGCAGCGCCAGAGCGACACCATCCCGTCGACCCGGGTCGTGGCGACCTGACACAGCGAGATCGCGATCGACCCCATGGCCCGGACGCGGTGTACGTGCTGCTCCAGCCCCCCCAGCGCCTGGTGGATCCACCGCGGGTCCGCGGACTCGATGGCGACGAGCTCCAGGCGGTCGTGGATGTCGCGGCGCTCGGGTGGCGGGTCGGTGATCGCCACGCCGTTGTGCAGCGCGCCCTCGCCCCGCCAGGCCGACCACTCCTCGCCCGCGCCGATGTCGGCGACGAAGCCGAATACGACGTCGGCCATCGTCGGCCCGTCGGCCACGGCGATCGAGATCGCGTGGTGCGTGAGCCCGCGCTTGGCGTTCATCGACCCGTCGATCGGGTCGATGACCACGAGGACGTCCGGGTCGCCGTAGTCGACGACCCCGCGCTCCTCGCTCACGGCCGTGAACCGCGCGCCGTCGGCGTGCAGGCGGTCGAGTTCGACGAAGACCGCGTCCTCGGCGGCGGCGTCGATGACGAGCGTGTCGTCGCCGCCCTCGCCGCGCGTGCCCGTCTGGACGACGCGCTCGTGGCTGGTGGGGTGATCGACGAGCACGGCGCGCAGGCCGTCGGCGGCGCGATGGCAGGCGGCGAGCCAGTCTGCGGACAGTGTTACCGACCTGGTGGCCATGGCGGCCATACTAGGCATGGTGACGCCCGGTACCCCCCATATGTCCGCGGCGCAGCTGCGCGTGGCGGACCATCCGAACGGCCCGCTCGTGGTCCTCGGGGGCGCCGGGACCGGTAAGACGATGGCGCTCGTCGAGCGGGTGGCGCGCCTCGCCGAGCGGGGCACGCCGCCCGACGCCGTCGTCCTGCTCACCCCCACGCTCGCATGCGCGGACGACCTCCGGCGCCAGCTGGAGTCTCGCCTGACGTGCGCCTACGAGGAACTCGCCGTCCACACCGTGGGCAGCCTCTGTGTGCGACTCCTGCACGATCAGGCCCTCGACGCCGGCCTCGAGCCGTTCGTCCTGCCGGTCACGGCGGCGGACCGGCTCGCGATGCTGCTCGAGCGCGTCGACGAGCTCACGCTGCAGGAGCATGATCTGGGTGGGCAGCCTGCCGCCCTGCTCTCCGGTGTCGTGGCGCGGATCGACCGCCTGAAGGAGGCGCTCGTCACGGCGGAGGACTACGCCGCGTGGTCGGGCGGACTCTCCGAGGAACCTGACGCACTGGCGCGCACGGCCCGCGAGCGCGAGTTCGCCCAGCTCTATGTCACGCACGACCGCATGCTGGCCGAACAGGGGGCGATCGACGAGGGAGACCTGCTGCTGCGCGCCGTCGCGCTGCTGCGCGAGCACGAGCACGTGCGGGAGGGCCTGGGCGGGCGCTACCGCCACGTGCTCGTCGACGAGCTGCAGGACCTCGGCCCGGGCGCGGTGCAGCTCGTCGGGCTGCTCGCGGCGGGGAACGCGGACGGGCCGAACCTCGTGGTGTGCGCCGACGACGACCAGTGCACGCAGCGCCTGCGCAACGCGGCGGCGAAGAACGTGGCGGACGTGCGGCGCGCGCACCCCGGCGCCCCGGTGGTCCGGCTGGAGGCGTCGTTCCGGTGCTCCCAGCGGATCCTCGACGCGGCGGGCGCGGTGCTCGCGCATGCGCCGGACCGGATCGAGAAGACGATCTCGGGGCCGCCGGGCGGCACGGTCCAAGTGTGGAGAGCCGCGAACGAGCGCGCCCAGGCACAGAACGCCGCCGCCGAGATCGAGCGGATGGTGCGCGAGGGCACACCGCCGTCGGAGATCGCGGTACTGGTCCGCAACGTGCGAAACGAGGGGCAGGCGATCGCGTCGGCCCTGGCCGAGCGTGCGGTGCCGTACCGGGTCCTCGGCGCGGCGACGTTCTTCCAGCGGGCGGAGGTGCGCGACCTGCTCGCCTGGCTGCGCCTGCTCAACGATCCGCACGACGCGGGCGCCGTCGTGCGCGCGCTCTCGCGGGCGCCGATCGAGCTGCGCGCCGCGGACCTCGCGCGCGTCATCCAGATCGCCCGGCGGCGGAAGCTCGACATGGTCGGCGCGCTCGCGGCGTCGACCGAGTCCCCGCAGATCCCGCCGGAGTCGCGCGAGCGGATCCTCGCGTTCCTGAAGCTGCACCGCAGCGCGGGCGCAGCGCTCGACACGACGCGCCCCGACCTGTTCGTGCACCGCCTGATCGACCGGCTCGGCCTACGCCGCCAGCAGCTGTTCGCCGCGCAGGCCGACGTGGTCGAGCGACTGCGCAGCCTCGCCCGCTTCGGCGACCTCGCGGCGGCTCACGTGCGCCGCGAACCGCAGGCCACGACGCGCGACTTCGCCCGCTACATCGCGGCGGTCGCCGAGGCCGGGCTGCCGCAGGACGAGGAGATGGACGACGGCACACCGTCGCAGGCCGTCCGCGTCGTCGGGATGCGGCAGGCCAAGACGGTCGAGGCCGACCACGTCCTCATCCTCGGCCTGCACGGCGCGCGGATGCCGGGGGCGCGCCGCCCGCAGTACGAGCCGATCCCCGACGCGCTGCTGCACGAGGACGTCCCCGACGACACCCGCGCGAACCATGTCGGCGAGATGCGGCGGCTGCTGGCCCTGGCGATGACCCGTGCGCGCCGCACCCTCGTCCTCGCATACCCGGCCCACTCCGAGCGCGGCGCGGCACAGCCCGCGTCGCCGTTCCTCGAAGACGTGCGCGCTGCGCTGGACCTCCCCGAGGAGCCCCGCGCCGAGGAGCTGTTCGGCCCGGAGGAGACGCTCCACGCGACGTTCCAGGCGCTGCGCGACACGCTGTTACACGATGCGGCGAAGGTCGGCAAGGGCCTCGGCGAACTGCGCCTGGAGACCGACCTCGACGTCACCCATTCGGTGGTCCGGTACCTGGAGCTCGTGAAGGTCGCCGCGCTGTTGGAGCGCCCGACCGGGCAGACGGTGAGCGACGCGCTGCCGCTGATCAACCAGCGCCTGGGCGCGGACCTGTCGCCCCTGCAGCGGGAGATCCTGGAGTCGAGCGACCTCGACGAGCTGCTGCTCGACGCCGAGCGCGACGACCGTGCGCGCGCCGCCGCCCGGTCGGCGCGGCCCGAGCCGTCGCTTGAGCCGTTCCTGCCGCGGCGCGGCGAGGGCCTGGCCCTCAGCGCGTCCGACATCGAGACCTACCGGATGTGTCCGCTGAAGTACAAGTTCGCGCGGGTCTTCCGCATCCCCCAGGAGCCGACGGTCAACCAGCGGTTCGGCATCATCGTCCACCAGGTGTTGGAGCGGTACCACGGGACGGGCATGACGTCGCTCGACGAGCTCCTGGGCCTGCTCGACGCGGGCTGGCGACGCGGCGGGATGGACGACGGCGAGCAGGCCAAGCAGCTGCGCGGCAAGGCCGAGGGGGCGCTGCGGCGATATTGGGAGCGCCAGCGCGACGAGGGCGTCGAACCGGTCTGGATCGAGAAGTCCTTCAGCTTCCAGATGGGGCCGCACACGCTGCGCGGCCGGGTCGACCGCGTCGACCGGCTGCCCGACGGCGCGTACGAGCTCATCGACTACAAGACGGGCCGGCCGCGGTCGGCCCACCAGCTGCGTGAGGACGTGCAGCTGTCGCTCTACGCGATCGGGGCCCGGGAGGCGTGGCACCTGGAGGCGTCAGACCAGGCGTACCTCTATGTGCTCGACGACGAGAAGGTGCGAGTGCCGACCGAGGAGATCGACCCGGACTGGATCCGGGACACGGTCTTCGAGGTCGCCGAGGGGATCCTGGGCCAGGGGTTCGAGCCGACCCCGTCGTTCGCGGCGTGCTCGATGTGTGATTACCGGATCGCGTGCCCCGCGGCGGAGCGGTAGGCCGCCCGTTCACCGGACGCTCACACCACCGCACGGCGCGCCGCCGAGGATGCGGGTTTCCCTGAATCCAGGAGGACACCAACCGTGCATCCCCACCTGCGGCGGTTCGCCGCCGCCGCGGCGCTCACCACCGCGGCGGCCGGCATGACCGCCGGCACCGCCCACGCCACGTGGTTCGGCAAGAACGAGTCGTTCGCTCACACCGGCACCTTCACCGTCGCCGACAACCTCCCCGCCGGCACGCCCGCGGGCACCGAGACATCCGCCGAGATCGTCGACGCCACCAGCGACGGCCGCAGCCTCGTCTACACCGACGCGCTCAGCGGCAACCTCGGCTTCATCGACATCTCGAACCCGCGCATGCCGACCGCGGGCGGCACGCTCGACGTCGACGGCGACCCCACCAGCGCGGCGACCGCCGGCATGTGGACCCTCGCCGCGATCAACACCAGCGCGTCGTTCGCGAGCCCCAGCGGCAAGCTGCTCGTCGTCCACCCCGGCACGAAGCAGGTCGTCGCGACCATCCCGCTCGCCGGCCAGCCCGATTCGGTCGCCGTCTCGCCCGACGCCCGCTACGCCGCGATCGTCATCGAAAACGAGCGTGACGAGGACCTCAACGACGGCCTCATCCCGCAGGCGCCCGCAGGCGTGCTTCAGGTGCTACGGCTCTCCGGCGCGCCGTCGTCCTGGGCCGCGAGCCTGAAGACCGTCAGCCTCGCCGGCCTGGCGGAGACCGCACCCAGCGACCCCGAGCCCGAGTACGTCGACATCAACCGCGACAACGAGGCGGTCGTCACCCTGCAGGAGAACAACCACCTCGCGATCGTCGACCTGCCGAAGGCCAAGGTCATCCGCCACTTCCCGGCGGGCAGCGCCTCGATCGAGGACGTCGACGCCACCGAGGAGGAGCTCGGTCCGCAGGGCAGCGGCCTCATCGAGCTGACCGACGACCTGCCCAGCCGGCGCCGCGAACCCGACGCCGTCCAGTGGATCGACGACGACACGTTCGCGACCGCCAACGAGGGTGACTACGAGGACGAGAACGGCGTCGAGGGCGGCAGCCGCAGCTTCACGCTGTTCAGCGACCGGGGCCGTGTCGAGTTCGAGTCCGGCGAGGAGTTCGAGCACGAGGTCGTACGCGCCGGGCACTTCCCGCAGGATCGCGCGGCGAACAAGGGCTCCGAGCCCGAGGGTCTTGAGGTCGCGACGTTCGGCCGGACGACGTACCTGTTCGTGGGCTCCGAGCGGGCGAACGTCGTCGGCGTCTACGAGGTCGGTCGCTGGGGCCGCCCGGAGTTCGTCGGGCTGCTCCCGACGGGCATCGGCCCCGAGGGCCTGAAGGCGCTGACCAAGCGCGGCCTGCTCGCCGTCACCGCCGAGGAGGACGACCCGGCGGCCGTCCGCTCGATCGTCACGCTCTACGAGCTGCGCCGCGGCGACGCGCCGTACCCGCAGCTCGTCAGCGCCGACGAGCGCCGCGGGGTGCCGATCCCGTGGGTCGCGCAGTCCGGCCTCGCGGGCGACCCGCGCGACCGGCACACGATGTGGGCGGTGAGCGACTCGTTCCTCGCCCAGCCGTTCGTCTACAAGATCGACGTGCGGCGCTCGCCCGCGGTGATCACGAAGCGCATCCCGGTCGGCCTGGCGGACACGGACGATCAGCTGCAGGGCGAGTTCGACCTCGAGGGCATCGTCGCCCGGCCCGAGGGCGGGTTCTGGCTGGCGAGTGAGGGCCGCACGAACGCCGGCAGCTCGCGGCCGAACCTCATCGTCCGCGCAGCCGGTGACGGCGGCGTGCTGCAGAGCATCCCGCTGCCCTCGAGCCTCGTCGCCAAGGCGAACAGCAGCGGCTTCGAGGGCGTGACCGTCACCGGCACGCAGGCGGGCGGCGACGAGACCGTCTGGGTCGTCCTCCAGCGCGAGTGGGCCGACGACGGGAAGGGCTTCGTGAAGATCGGCCGCTACGACGTGGCGGCGGGCGCGTGGACGTTCGCCCGGTACCCGCTCGACACGGTCGAGTCCCCGAACGGCGGCTGGGTCGGCCTGTCGGAGATCACGATCCTGCCCGACGGCCGCACCGCCGCGATCATCGAGCGCGACAACCAGCTGGCCGGCGCCGCGCGGATCAAGCGGATCTACGGCGTCGACCTGCTCGACCCCGCGGTGACGTGGAAGCCGCACGGCGAGACGCTCGACACGGTGAGCAAGTCGCTGCTCGCCGACGTCATCGGCGACTTGGACGCGAAGAGCATCTCGGTCCCCGACAAGCTCGAGGGCGCAGGGATCACGAAGGACGGCCAGGTGTTCCTGTCCACCGACAACGACGGTGTGGACGGCAACTACGGCGAGTCGCTGTTCTTCCGGCTCACGACGCTGCGGTAGGACCCGGGTGCGCAGCGGGCGGCGGGGCTTCGGCTCCGCCGCCCGGCGGTCCCGCATGAAGCCCGGAAGCGCCGCCCGACCGCACCGGCGCCACCGCCACGAACAACTTCGTCACATGCTCGATCAGCCGCTCGCGGCTGACCTTCACGTCCCCGAGGTGCCATGCCAGCAAGAGCTGCCCGAGCCCGCCCACGAGCACGTGACTCGTCAGCTCCGCGTCCTTCCTGCCCCGGCCCGACACGCCGTAGAACTCGGCGGCCTGGTCACGGACGAGGTGGGCGAAGGCGAGCACCGCGCCCTGCCGGCGGGCCTGCAGTTCGGTGTCGTCGGGCGCCTCGGTGATGAGGATGCGCAGGCGTCGCGGGTCGTCGGCGAGCGCGTCGATGAACGCGGCGATCGCGGCGCGCGCGCTCTGGGTCGCATCGTCCTTCGGCGTGGCCGCAACCGCCTCGATCAGGATCGTCGCGACCTCCTGCGACACGTGGTCGAACAGCGCGAGCAGCACGCCCTGCCGGTCGCCGAACGCCTCGTAGAAGTACCGCTCGGTGAGTTTGGCCCGGGAGCAGACGTCGCGGACCGTCGTGGAGTGCCAGCCCTTCTCGGCCACCACCTCCAGGGCAGCGTCGAGCAGCCGCTCGCGCCGCTCGGTCCGGCGTTCCTCGGCGCTGCGGCCGCGATACGGGCGCGCAGGGACAGTGCTCATGGCCACATCCTGACAGACCTTCGGCGAGCAGTTGACAAGGGGTGATGTCAGTTCCTGGCGTGGGGGTCAGGACCACCGCCTCCCCACCTGCGTACACGTCCATCGACCTCCGGGTCGAGGACGGCATCGCGCACCTGACCCTGAACCGCCCCGAGGCGCGCAACGCGCTCACGCTCGTCCGCGGCCTGCGTGAGCTGCCGCAGCCCGTCGTGGCGGCGGCAACGGCTCGGCCGTCGGCGTGGCGGTCGCGTTCGCCCTCGCCTCGGACCTCGTCGTCACCTCCAAGGATGCGTACTCGCCGCCGCGTTCGAGGCCGTCGCGCAGCAGGTGCAGGCAGACGGTGCCGAGTTCGTGGAGGGCGCGATGGCCTTCCTGCAGAAGCGCATCTGACCTCTACGTTGACACTACACGTTGTCGCATGACGCTCCCGCGCGTGGGGCGACCTGGCGGCGTTCCGCGGGGCCGCGGGCGCCTGCTGAAACGGCGCCTCAGCCCGACGCCGGCGGCGTGACCGTCGGCTCGATGACGCGACACCCGTCGCCCTCGAGCGCGCTGCGAACCGCAGCCATCATGTCCGGCCCCGTGTGTGTGCCGACGATCGCGCCACCCGAACCCGTGTAGTTGGCCGTCGCGCCACACCCGCGCGCGAGTTCGACCATCCGCCAGTGCTCGGGCTTGAGGTCCAGCACGCCCGACCGGATGTTCGCGCTGCGGTCGATGAGCCCGCCGAAGCGCTCGGTGTCGCCTTCGAGCAGCGCCTCCCGGGCGGCGAACGCAAGCTCACGCAGTTCCGCCATCGCGATGTGCACCCGCAGCTCGCCGCGGTCAAAGCGCGCGCGGAGATCCTGGTGGACGATCTGCGACGGCTCCGCCGCGTCCGGGCGCCAGGCGACGTACAACGGCGGCAGCAGCGCGGGGTCCAGCGGCTCGTACGCGCCCTGGCCGATCGGCCGCTGTTCGCCGCGGGCGAAATCCATGAGCACGAGCGTGTCGTACACCTGCGCGACACGGTCCTGCAGACCGGCCATGATGCCCAGCTCCTCGACCTCGACGGCCAGCGCCAGGCTCGGCAGTTCCTGTCGCGGAATCGGGACCTCGAAGAGCCCGCTCAGCGCGCGAAGCACCGCAACGACGATCGCGCTCGACCCGGCGAGTCCGACCCGCTCAGGGATCGTGCTGCTCACGGTGATCGCCACCGGGCGGTCCGTGTCGGTGTGGCCGCGCAGGATCGCGAACCGCCGGAAGCGACGCACGGTCGCTTCGACGAGCTCGATGTCGGGCAGGTCGTCCTTCGGGGCGTCGCGCGCGGTCGCCTCGGCGGAGAAGTCGCGCAGCACGGTGGCGAGCGTCGCCCCGTGGTAGCCGTCCGAAGGGTTGCCGACCAGCGCCGCGCGGGCGTGCGCGGTGGCGTGAACCTCAGCCATCGCGCAGCTGCTCCCGGATGACCGGGCCGAGCTCGGGATCGATGAGCGCGTAGCGCAGGAATGCGGCGGTGTAGCTCTCCATGCTGCCGACGTCGTGCCGCGCTTCGCCGTCGCGCAGCGTCACCCCCACCGCGCGGGCGCCCTCGTCGATGAGCAGCTGCAGCGCGTCGGTGAGCTGGAGTTCGCCGCCGACGCCGGGCCGCACGCGGGCGAGCGCGTCGAAGATGGAGAACGGCAGGACGTAGCGCGAAGCGATCGCGAGGTCGCTCGGCGCGTCGGCGGGGCTGGGCTTCTCGACGAGGCCACGCAGCGGAATCGCACCGTTGCCGGAGAGCACACGGCCCTCGGGGGCAGCGACGCCGTACCGGGAGATCTCGCCCCCCTCCACATGCTCGAGCGCGATGACGACATCGGCCTTCTTGTCCTCCGCCGCGGCGATCAGTCGGCGCATGACCTGGGGGTGGGCGGGATTGGATTCCACCAGTGTGTCGCCGAGCGCGACGGCGAACGGCACGTCATCCGGCAGCGCCGCACGTGCGCACGCGATCGCGTCACCCAAGCCGCGGGGCTCGGCCTGACGCACGGCCATGACGTCACACGGAAGGTCCTCGAGCCCGTCGAGGTGGTCGACGATCGCCTGTTTGCCGCGGCGCGTCACGAGCACGACGCGTTCGATCCCCGCGTCGGCCAGCTCGCGTACGACGTGCTCGATCACCGGGGCGCGGGCGACCGGCAGCAGCTCCTTGGGGAGTGCGCGGGTCAGCGGCCGCAGCCGCGTCCCGAGCCCGGCGACGGGGACGACGGCGTCAGCGATCACAGATCGGGGCCGCGCTGGCGCAGGAAGCGCTGGAATTCGCGGGCGAGGACGTCGCCCGACGGCAGGTCGAGGTCGGCTTCCTCCTCGTCCTCGATCGCGGACTGCTCGAGGCGCTCGACGAACGCCTGGACCTCCGGATCGGACTGGACGGCGAGAGACACCTGGCGATCGTAGTCCGATGCGGCGTCTTCAAGCTCTCCGGCGTCGATCGTCACGCCGACGAGCGTCTCGAGCTTGCGCACGAGCGCGAGCGCCGCCTTCGGGTTCGGCGCCGCGGCGACATAGTGCGGCACGCTCGCCCACAGGCTCGCGCAGGGGACACCCGCCTCGGCGACCGCGCCGTGCACGACACCGGTGATGCCCGTCGGGCCCTCGTAGTCCGTGGGCGCCAGCCCGAGCCGCTGGACGAGCGATTCGTCGCTGGCCATCCCGGCGATCGGCACCGCGTGGCTGTGCGGGACGTCGGCGAGCAGCGCGCCCATCGTCACGACGAGCTGGACGCCGAGCACGTCGCACAGCTCGCAGACGAGCCCGGTGAACGTGCGCCAGCGCATGGAGGGCTCGGGGCCCTGCAGGAAGATGAGGTCCCGGGGGGCACGCGGCACGCGGGCGGCGAGCAGCTCGATCTCGGGCCATTCGATCTCGCGGCGACGCTCGACGAGCTTGACCTTCGGGCGCGTGGCCTGGAAGTCGTAGAACTCCTCGGGGTCGATCGTGAGGAAGCGCTCGGCACCGAGGGCGGTGGCGACGTACCCGAGGGCGGCAGAAGCGGCATCGCCGGCGTCGTTCCAGCCGCGGAACGCGCAGACGAGCGCTGGAGCACGGAGACCGTCGGGCCGGCTCTCCCATCGCAGCGGAGGCATCAGGGTCACGATAGAAGATGTCATCGTGCCCGCTGTGAACGTTTCCCCCGATGTCCCGCCGACCGTCGCCGAGCTGCGGGCCGGGCAGGAGGTCGCCGGGGTCTTCGCGTGCTCACGCAAGGACCGGCTGACGACGAAGACGGGGTCGCCCTATCTCGCCGTCGAGCTCCGCGACCGCACGGGCACGATCGCCGCGCGGGCGTTCCGTGACGCCGACGTGCTGGCCGGCCGGTTCGAGCGTGGTGACCTCGTCCAGGTCGGCGGCCGGGTCGAGCGGTTCCGCGACGAGCTGCAGCTCGAACTGCGCACGATCGCGCGCGTGGAACCCGGGACCGTGGACCCAGCGGCGTTCCTGCCGACGGCGTACCGCGACCTCGAGGAGCTCGACGGGTTCCTCGAGCACCTCGCGTCCGAGGTCTTCCACCCAGGCGATCAGGCGCTGCTCGCGCTGCTGCTGGGCGAGGCGGAGCTGCGCGCCGAGTGGCGCCGGGCGCCGTGCACGCGCAACGGCCACCACGCGTACCTCGGCGGGCTGCTGGAGCACACGGTCGCGGTGGGGACGCTGGCGCTGGAGGTTCGCCAGCTGCACGTGCGGTTGGACAGCGACCTGCTCATCACGAGCGCGCTGGTGCACGACCTCGGCAAGACCCGTGAGTTCACGTACGGCGCGGAGATCGGGCTGACCGAGGAGGGACGGATGCTCGGCCACATCGAGCTGGGTCTGCGGATGCTGCGCGAGGCGGCGGCACGCGTGCCGGCGCTGGATGCGCCGCGCGAGACGGCGATCGCGCACTGCGTGCTGACGCACCACGGGCCGGACCCGGCGCCGGGGCGGCGGTTCCAGTCGGCCGAAGCGCTGGCGCTGGCGCGGATCAACTCGCTCGACGCGACGGTGAAGGGCGCGCTGGAGCACGGGCTGTACCCGCCGTGACGACAGTTCGCGCCGAGCGGCAGATCCACGTTGCTATAGCGACGTCGATCGGCCGTTCGGCGGCCCCGGGAGCCTCAGCCCGCGTCCCGCCGCAGCCAGTCCGCCAGCTTCTCCCCCGTCGACTGCGCCGTACCCGCCGCGTCCACCATGAGCCCGCGGAACCGCTCGGCGTAGTGCTCCGTCGCCGCAGCGGCCTCCTCCCGCGCCGGCGGTTCCTCGCCGCGCCTGAGGTAGTCGCCGCTGATGATGCGGTCGTAGTCGCCGCTCTGCACCCACGTGTAGACCTCGTGCGCGCGCTTGACCGGCGGACCGTGGGTGCGGCCGAGTTCGGTCATGAGCTTGCGGATGCGGTCGAACCCGTCGCCGCCCTCGCGGTACTCCTGGGCCTGGCGCAGGAACGCGTCGAGGTTCAGCCGTTCAGACGGCAACCCCGCGCTGACCGCCATGAGCGTGCGGCTCGTCAGCAGCGGGTCGCGGGTGACGACCGTCGCGCAGCGGTCGCTCGACAGCTCGGCCGCGCGGTACCACTCCAGCAGCGCGTACGTGATCCCGCGCAGGGGAAGCCCGGCGAGGAACGGCAGCGACAGCGTGCCGGCCTGCAGCAGGATCGCCAGCGTCGTCTGGTACATGACGTGCTCAGAGAGGATGTGGCCCGCCTCATGGGCGAGGACCATCTCCAGCTCGTCGTCGTCGAGCGTCTGCACCGCGCCGCTGCTGACGATGACCATCGGCCGTTTCGCCCCCACCGCCGCGGCGTTCGGCAGCGGCGACAGGCCGACGTGGAGGTCGGGCTGGAACGGCAGGTCGAGCACCGTCACGACGCGGACCCACCGCCGGTACAGGTCCGGCAGCTGGTCGGGGCCGGCCTTCAGCGACCCCGCGAGCGTGTTCTGGCGCATCGCGCGCTCGTAGCCGAACTCGATGAGGCGACGGACGACGGTGTCGAGCAACGGGATCGACGACAGGGCCGCGGTGGCGGCCCTGTCGGCGGGGTGCTCGTAGGCCTTCGGCGAGATGCCGGGCAGGCGGTACCCGTCGGCGGGAAGCTCTTCCATCACTGGAAGGCTACGGAACGGCGCCTACATGCCCGAGAGGGCGATCCACCAGACCAGCCCCGCGGTCAGCGAGATGAGCACCAGGTACATGCCCTGCACCCGGTCGTGCTCGGTGAACCGCCACAGCGCGAGGAACAGCCCCGCGAGCGGGAGGACGATCGCGATGATGTACGGGAACCAGGAGACGAGGCGTTCCTTCATCGGGCCGCAGTATCCCCGGTCGGCTCGTCGGATGCCGCGAGGGCGCCGCGGGCGAGCTGCCATGCGACGTAGACGACGAGCGCCGCGAACAGCAGCTCCAGTGCCCGTTCCGGCACGGCGTTGGCGAGGACGACCCCCGCCACGGCGCCCACGCTCGCGAGCACCCCGAGCGCGAGCGCATCCCGGTCGCGGACGTTGCCGTAGCCGCGCTGGCGCCACGTCCCGACGATCGCCACGGGCACGATCGCCAGCAGCGACGTCGCCTCCGCGTCGACCTGGCCGAGCCCCGCGAACAGCGTGAGCGCCGGGACGAACAGCGCGCCGCCGCCGATCCCCAGCAGCCCCGCGAACACCCCGGCGAGCACCCCGATGAGCGCCGCCTCGATCACCCGATCACCAGCCGGGCGGCCACGCCCACGAGGACCGCCGCGAACCCGAGCGCGATGGCCCGCTGCGGCACGCGCTGCTGCAGCCAGGTCCCAAGCAGCACCCCGCCCATCGCCGGCACCCCGACGAGCAGCCCCTTCTCGACGTCGACGTTGCCGTATCCGGCGTGCGTCGCCACGGCGACGGACGCGATGACGATGATCGCCGCCAGCGACGTCCCCGTCGCCTCCCGCGCGCCGTACCCCAGCCACACCATGAGCAGCGGCACCATCACGACGCCGCCGCCCACGCCGAACAGCCCGCTGAAGAGCCCCGCGAGCGTGCCGATCGCCGCGAGCTTCGCGGTCCTGCCCGCCGGGGCGGAGAGGTCCACCACCATGCGCGGCATACTAGGTGCGATGTCTCCCGCCGCCACGCTCGCCGAGGCGCTCGAACCGGTTCGGGCGGACCCGTCGCGCTCGGCCATCCTCCTGGACATCGACGGCACGCTCGCGCCGATCGTCCGCCACGCCGACGACGCCCACGTCCCGGAGTCCACGCGCACCGCGCTCATCCCGGTCGCAAACACGTACGGCGTCGTCGCGTGCGTGAGCGGGCGGCAGGCGACCACCGCCCGGCGGATGGTCTCGCTCGGGCAGATCGCGTACGTCGGCGCGCACGGCTCGGAGCTGCTGCTCCCCGGGGGCAACGGCGTGGAGCTCGACCGCGAGGTCGCCGCCTGGGAGGACCGCGTCAAGCGCTTCGCCGCCCAGCACTACGACGACGACCTGCGCCGCCTGCGCGTGCGCGCCGAGGACAAGCAGGCCATCGCGGCGCTGCACTGGCGCGGCGCGCCGGACGAGGACGCCGCCGAGGACGCGGTGCGTGGTGTGGCCGCTGCCGCCGAGCACGCCGGCCTCGCGACCCACTGGGGCCGCAAGGTCCTGGAGATCCGCCCGCCGGTGGAGATCAGCAAGGGCCGGGGCATCAAGCGGCTGCTGCGCGAGCACGACCTCGACGTCGCGCTGTACGTCGGCGACGACCGCACCGACGTCGACGCCTTCGCGGGACTGCGCGAACTCGTCGAACACGGCCGGCTGCAGCAGGCGGTGTGCGTCGGCGTGGCCTCCGAGGAGACCCCGCCGGAGCTGCGCGAGCACGCCGACGTCCTCGTCGACGGGCCGCCCGGCGTGCGCAGGCTGCTCGAGGCGCTGACGTAGGACCCGCCCGCCCGTGCGTTTCGCCGAATTCCTGAAAGCCACCGTCCTGCTCTGTGCCGGCGCCGCGAGTGCGCTCGCGCTCGTCGCGGTCCTCGCCGCGGGCAATCAGCAGGTCGAACCCCGGTTCACGATCTTCATCGCGGTCTGGTGGGTCGGTGCCGCGTTCATCGGCGCGTGGATCGGCCGCCGCGCGGAGGCGACCCCGCCGATCGCGCGGCTGCTCGGCACGGCGCGCTCCTCGCACTCCCTGCCGGAGATCCACCCCGGGCGCATGCTTCTCAACCGCCTGTGGCCGCTGGTGGCAACGACGATCCTGGGGATCGGTCTGGCGTTCCTCGCCCCGCAGATCCCGGGAATCGCGGCGGGGTTCTCGATCATCTGGGCGCTGGCGTGGCGACGCCAGCACCGGGCGGTCATCGCGATCGAACAGCGTGACGGCGTGGAGTTCTACGTCGAGCGCACCCCGCCGGGCCGGCCGATGCAGCTCGTCCGCGTCCCGGGGATGAAACGCGACCTCTCCGCAGTGAATGGGACCGGCGGCGCGTCGGTGTAGATTCGTTCGGTTCGGCACCACACGGTCAAGCTCTTCTGACGCCCGACCGATAGGCCGGATATGAGGGGAAGGACGGAGACGGGCGCCCGCGTGGCCGTCGCGCGCCAGCCGATGTTCGATCTCGACCACCACGTGTTCGCGTACGAGCTCCTCTGCCGGGAGCCCGACGGCGGCGCACGGCCGGTGGGCGATGGTGTCCGCGCGACCGCGCGGGTCCTCTCCGCCGCGCTCGGTGACATCGGGCTGCAGGGGATCGTCGGGGACAAGCGCGCGTTCGTGAACGTCGACCGCGAGTTCCTCCTGGCGCGCGAGGCGATGCCGTTCTCGCCCGACCAGGTCGGCCTGGAGCTTCTCGAGGACCAGCAGATCGACGACGTCCTCCTCGAGCGCCTCACCGGACTCGTCCGCGACGACGGCTTCATCCTCGCGCTCGACGACTACGTGTTCGACGACACCCACGCGCCGCTGCTGGAGCTCGCGTCGATCGTGAAGGTCGACGTTCTCGCACTGGGCGTCGTCGGCGCCATCGCGCAACTCGAGCGGCTCCGCCCCCACGGGGTGACGGTGCTCGCCGAGAAGCTCGAGAACGAGCACGAGTTCCGCCTGTGCCGTGACGCGGGGTTCGAGCTGTTCCAGGGGTACTTCTTCTGCCGGCCCGAGCTCGTCGAGCGGCGCCAGATTCCGTCGGGTGTCGTCGCCACGCTGACGGCCGCCAGCATCCTGGCCCGGTCCGACGTGACGTTCGAGGAGATCGAGCAGGTCGTGACGAACGACCCCGGCCTCTCGCTGCGGCTCCTGCGCCTGCTGAACTCGGCGGCGTTCACCCGGGGCACCCCGATCTCGACCGTGCACCAGGCGCTCATGATGCTCGGCGCCCGCCGGGTCCGGGAGTGGGCGACGATCACCGCGCTCGCCGGCCTGCCCCGGCCCTGGGACGAGCTGCTGCCCACCGCGCTGACCCGGGCCCGGGCGCTGCGCCTGCTCGCCGAGCGGCGTGGGGACGACGGGGACGCCGCATTCGCCATCGGGCTGCTCTCGGTGGCCGACGCGATGCTCGGCGTGTCGCTGACGACCGCGCTCGCCGACCTCCCGCTCGCCGAGTCCACCCGCGCCGCGCTGCTGGAGGGCTTCGGCCCGGACGGCATCGCGCTGGGCGCGATCCGGCGGCACGAGATGCTCGGCCCCGCCAGCCCCGGGCTGCAGCCCGAGCTGCTGGCCCGCGTGTACCTCGAGGCGCTCGTCTGGTCGCAGGAGATGTCGCGGTCGCTGCCCGTCAGCTGACGAGCGACCACGCACCGACCAGCAGCGGCGCGAACAGGAGCGCGGGCAGGAAGTTCCCCACCCGGACGTCCTTGATGTCCAGGAGCTTCAGCGAGATCCCCACGATGAGGATCCCGCCCGCGCTCGTCATGGCCGCCAGCGCCTCGCCCTCGAGCACGCCGTCGAGTAGCCCGGCGAACAGGGTGAGGGCACCCTGGTAGATCAGGACGCTGACCGCCGAGAGCGCGACGCCCCAGCCGAGCGCCGCCGCGAGCGCAAGGGCGGCGAACCCGTCGAGGACGGCCTTCGTCGCGAGCGCGGTGGTGTCGCCGCGCAGCGCGTCGTCGAACGACCCGATCACCGCGAGCGGGCCGATGCAGAACAGGAGCGATGCCGTCACGAACCCCTCGGCGATCTTCGACGGCTCGCCCTCCTTCGCGAGCCGGTGCTGGAGGGCGAATCCGAAGTCCTCCAGGCGGTCCTCCAGGCGCAGCGCCTCGCCGGCCAGGGCGCCGAGCAGCACGCCGCCGAGCACGTAGAGCGCGCTCGTGTCGCGCCACGCCAGCGCGAGGTCGACACCGAGCACGAGCGTGATGAGCCCCAGCCCGGACAGGACGCGCTGCTGCAGGCGCTCGGACAGGCGGTGACCGAGGGCGACCCCGGCCGCCGTGCCGGCCAGGACAGCGGCGACGTTGATGAGGGTCCCGGCGCCGGTCACGGGGTTGGACGGTAATGCTGAGTGCGACCATGGGCGCCGATGGACGTCCTGCTTGTGTCCCTGGGCTCGACCAGCGGCCTGCGCGCCGCCGACGACGAGTTCGCGGGCGCGCTGCGGCGGGCCGGGGCGACGGTCGAGGTGGCCCGCGCCGCGCCGCCGCCGGCTGGGCTGCGGACGCTGGCGCTCGTCGATCTCGCGTGGGCGTATGCCGCCCGCAAGGCGCTGCTCGCCGCCGGGGACGCCCGCGCCGTCGTCTACTCGACCACCACGGCGGGGCTCCTCGCGACCACGCCGGCGGCCGTGCGGTTCGATGCGCTCAGCGCCGTGAACCGGCCCGGCCGGCACGGGGTGTGGCAGCGGGCGGTCGAGCGCAGGCAACTCCAGAACGCGCCGCTGCTGCTGCCGTGGTCGGCGCAGTCGCTGGAGGGGGCGCCCGACGACCCGCTGGAGCGGGCGATCGTCGTGCCCGTCCCGGTCGCCGGGTCGGGCGCGCCCGCCGCCACACGGGACATCGCCGCCGTGACCTACGCCGCGTCCCCGGAGAAGAAGGGGCTCGACCGCGTGCTGCGGGCGTTCGTCGCAGTGCGCCGCGAGGGTGAGGAGCTGGTCGTCGCGGGCGCAGACCCGGACGTCCTCCCAACGCTCCCCTACGGCGTACGGTCCGTCGGCCGCCTGCCACGCGAGGAGTACCGCGCGCTCCTGCGCCGCGCCCGCGTGTTCGTCACCGCCCCGCGGCGCGAGGACTACGGGATCGCGCAGCTCGAGGCGCTCGCCGACGGCTGCCGGCTCGTGACGACGCCGGCGCCCGGGCCGTACGCGGCGTTGCCGATCGCGCGGGAGCTCGACCCCCGATACGTCGCTGAGGACGACGCCGGGCTGGCGCGCGCGATCCGCGCGGCGCTCGACGACGACGGGGAGCGCTACGCGGCCGCTGCCTACGAGGCGCTCGCGCCGTTCGCCCCCGCGGCGGTCGATGCGCTCGTGGCCGACCAGGTCCTGCCGCTGCTCCTTCGCTGACCGCCCTCAAGCCGCGTGCGCGACGGGCGACCTCGCGGGGTTGGTGCCCGGTCCACGGACGAACGGCGCTGGGCGTGGGCGGCCGCGGGCCTCGCGTACTCCGCGACCCTCGTCCTCGCCGGGCATCGCCGTCGTGCTGCTCGCCGCGTGCGTCCGCCGGGAGGCCCGGGTGCGCGACCCATTGCTCGACCTTGACCTCTTCGCCAACCGGGTCTCCAGCGTCGCCAACACGGTGCTGTTCTTCGTGAACTTCGTGCTCGGCACGCTGCTGTTCTTCGTGCCGCTCCACCTCCAGGAGGTGCGGGTCGAGACCCCGCTGACCGCCGGCCTGCTGCT
Organism: Solirubrobacteraceae bacterium; assembly: GCA_051306365.1. Classification (GTDB taxonomy): domain Bacteria; phylum Actinomycetota; class Thermoleophilia; order Solirubrobacterales; family Solirubrobacteraceae; genus Svornostia. The sequence continues at coordinate 9,281 of JBPPNC010000087.1, read as the reverse complement.
CGTCCCGTTCAGCGAGGCGATCCTCGTCGCGATGGCGGGGCCATCCGCGTGCCGTCGAGCGTCTGGTAGCCGTTGCGCAGGTACGTGGAGAGGATGTTGTCGCCGGGCCCAGCGACGTCCACCGCCGTCGTGCGTAGTTGGAGAACGACGCGAGCCCGCCGCCCTCTGTCGTCCTGGCCGTTGGCCGGGATCTCGCCGGTGTTTGACCCACAGGTTCTGCACGAGGTCGGGGTGGTCGAGGTCCGCGCCGGTGTCGAGGATCGCGACGGTGCCACAACTCGTCCGGGTCCCCCAGGCGTCCGGCGCGTCGAGCCCGGTGGTCGCGGTGGAGAACCACTGCTCGCCGAAGCGCGGGTCGTCGGGGACGAGCGGCCGCGGCGACAGCGGGGGAGGCCGCGGCGAGCACGAGGAGCGCGGTCACGGCGGCGGACCGGATGATGGGGAGGCAGCCCACGCGGTTCGGGATCGGACTCGCCGCCAGTGGCGGCCGCGCCGCCTCCGCAGTACGCTCGCGTCCGTGGAGACGCGGGACGTCATCGAGCGCTACAACGCCGCCTGGAACGCGCACGACCTCAACGCGATCTGCGCCCTGCACACCAACGACATGGTCTTCGAGAACCACACCGCGGGTGAGCGGGCTGTCGGCAGCGAGGTCCGAGCGCACATCGCCGGGATCTTCGAGGCCTGGCCCGACCTGGCCTTCGCGACGCGGCGCATGTACGACGGGCCGGGGCACGCGGTATGCGAATGGACCGCCACGGCGACGCACGACAGGCCCATGCGCCGCGGCGACCTGGTCGCCGATCCCACGGGCGCCGGGCTGAGCTGGGAGGGCGTGGATGTGTTCACGGTCCGCGACGGCCTGATCTCGCGCAAGGACGTCTACTCGGACTCCGTGACGATCCTCCGCGCGGTCGGGCTCATCTAGCGCGCTTGCGCAGCGCCGCGAACTCCGGCCACGGCCGCGTGTTCGCGATCTGCTCCGGGCCGAGCCACGCCCGCCGTGCCGTCGCGACCGCCCAGCGCACGTTCCTCAGCCGGTCGGTCCCGTGGGCGTCGCTGTCGAGCAGGATCTGCACCCCGGCCTGCGCCGCGGCGCGCGCGTGGATGTCGTCGAGGTCGCGGCGGTCGGGCGCCCCGTTGATCTCGAGCATCGTGCCCGTGCGGGCCGCCGCCTCGATCACCGCGTCGAGGTCGACGTCGTAGCCGGGGCGCCGCCCGAGTTTGCGGCCGCTCGGGTGCCCGATCGCGTCGATCCACGGGTGCTCGACCGCGGCGACCATCCGCGCGGTCATCTCCGCGCGCGGCGTCTGGAACGCGGTGTGCACCGACGCGATGCACCAGTCCAGCTCGGCGAGCAGCTCGTCGTCGTAGTCCGGCGACCCGTCGGGGAGGATGTTCGTCTCGGTGCCGACGAGCAGCTCGAATCCGTCGAGCTGCGCGTTGATCGTCCGGACCCGCTCGATCTGGCGGCGCAGCGTGTCGGGGTCGACGTGGTTGCCGAACCCGTGTGTGGCGGAGTGGTCGGTGATCGCGAGGTACCGGTAGCCCCGTTCGATCGCGGCCTGCGCCATCTCCTCGATGGTGTTGCGCCCGTCCGACGCGACGGTGTGGCAGTGCAGGTCACCGAGCAGGTCCTGCTCGCGCACGAGCTCGGGGACCGCGAAGCCGGGGTCCAGCTCGCCGCGGTCCTCGCGCAGCTCGGGCGGGACGTACGGCAGGCCGAGCTTGGCGTAGACCTCCTCCTCGGTGGCGCACCGCAGCGTCTCGCCGGCGGCGTCATCGAGGATGCCGTATTCGCTGACGTGCAGCCCCTTCCTGACCGCGTTCTCGCGTAGGCGGATGTTGTGCCGCGCGCTGCCGGTGAAGTGCTGGAGCAGGTTGCCGAACTGGTCGGGCTCGACGACGCGCAGGTCGATGCTCAGCCCCGTGTGCGTGCGGCCCTTCGCCGCGTTCTCCCCCGCCGTGCCGGCGCTCTCGATCTCCGGCAGCTGCGCCAGCGCGGCGGTGAGCGCGGCCGGGTCGTCCGCCGTGGCGATGACGTCGAGGTCCTTCACCGTGTCGGCCAGCCGCCGGGCGCTGCCGGCCAGCTCCACGCGGTTCGCGGTCGGGTGCGCGCGCAGGCCGGCGACGATCGCCTCGCCCTCGCGCAGCGCCTGGGACAGCAGCACGCGCGGCGCGGGCGCCTCGCCCAGGCCGGCCTCCAGGGACGCGAGCACGGACTCCTCGAACTTCGGCCCGAGCCCCTTGACGGCGCGCAGCTGCTGACCTTCGGCTGCGGCCTTCAGCGACGCGAGCGAATCGATCCCCAGCTCGGTGAACATCAACCGAACGCGCTTCGGTCCCACGCCCGGCAGGCGGGTGATCTCCAGCAGCCCCTCCGGGTACTTCGCCTTGAGCTTCGCGCGTGCCGGGATCTCGCCCTCGACGACGAGCGCCGCGATCTTCTCCTGCAGCGTCGCCCCGATGCCCGGCAGCTCCGTCGCGCGTCCCTCGCGGGCGAGCGCGCCAACGGACTGCCGCGCCTCGCGCACCGCCTTCGCGCCGTTGCGGTAGGCGAGCACCCGGTGCGAGATCGCGCCATCGAGTTCGTAGAGGTCGCCGAGCTCGTCGAGCGCGGCGGCGATCTCGCGGTTCGGCATGTCGGCCACGCCCCAAGCCTACGAAGCGCTCAAGCCGTCACGCCCCCGGCCGATCCCCCGGGACGATGTCTTCACGCACCGACGACCTCGTCCTCGTCCAGGGACTCAAGAGCACGCGCTCCGTCTTCCACGCGTGGAACGACCGCCCGTGGCAGGTGATCGGCCCGTGGTCCGCGGGGAGTCTGGCGATCACCGTGGCGCTGCTCGCCGGCGTGCTCGTCGTCGCCGCAGTCGTGACGCCGAACCCGACTCCGATGGTCCTTCCGGGCTTCGCCGCGAGCCCGCCGCTGGAGCAGGTGGGGTTCTTCCTCTTCCGCAACGGGCTGGTGCTCGCCCTCCACGCGCTGGCGTGCGTGGCCGGGTTCATCGCCGGTTCATCGCTGCCCGCCGAAGCCGAGCGGTACACCGGCGCCTGGCGGTGGATCCACGAGAAGGCCGGCCCGCTGGCCATCGCCTTCGTGGCCGCCGCGACCATCTTCAGCGTCGTCACGCAGGCCTGGGTGCTCGGCGAAGGTCTCAGCACGCTCGCCGCGCAGAACGACGTGAGCCCGCCGTTCCTGCTCCTCCTGTTGCTGCCGCACGCGCTGCCCGAGCTCGTCGCGGTCTTCCTGCCGCTCGCGGCGTGGATCATCGCGAGCCGCCGCGGCGAGTGGGACCAGCTGCTGGCGGCGACGTTCGTCACCGTCGCGATCGCCGTGCCGATGCTCGTCCTCGCCGCGGTGACCGAGGTGTACGTCACCCCGATCCTGCTGGAGTACGCGCTCGGGCTGTAGCCCGCCTCGCTTCACTTTGTATAGTGGTGAGGGACCCAGCTTCCGAACGGAGACCACACCCATGGCCGGCACCCTTCAGGACGTCACCGACGCGAATTTCCAGGCCGAGGTCATCGAGGCCGACGGCCCCGTGCTCGTCGACTTCTGGGCGCCCTGGTGCGGTCCGTGCCGCGTCGTGGCCCCCGTCCTCGAGGAGATCGCCGGCGAGAAGCCCGAGCTGAAGATCGTCAAGCTCAACGTCGACGAGAACCAGCAGACGGCCGCGCAGTTCGAGGTCCTCTCGATCCCGACCATGATCATCTTCAAGCACGGCAGCGTCGCGAAGAAGATCATCGGCGCGTACCCGAAGCGCAAGCTCGAGTCCGAGCTCGAGCCGGTCCTCGCGTAGGGCCACCAGCCTGTCAGCGGCCGGGGTGATCCCGGCCGCTATTCTTTTCGCGCGCATTGTGGAACAATTCCACACATGCCGCGCCTGCTCGTCCTCGTCGCCGCCATCCTGTTCGGCACGACCGGCACCGCCCAGGCTCTCGGCCCGGACGCCAGCCCCCTTGCAGTCGGGGCCGCGCGCATCATCGTCGGCGGCGCGCTGCTCCTGCTCGCCGCGCGCGTGCTCGGCGCCGCGCTGCCGCGCGACCGGCGCGCGATCGCGGGGATCGCCGCGGGGATCGCCATCTACCAGCTGGCGTTCTTCGCGGCGGTGGACCTCACGGGCGTGGCGGTCGGCACCGTCGTGGCGATCGGGACCGGCCCCGCGGTCGCGGGCGGCCTCGGCGCGCTGCTCAACGGCGAACACCTGACGCGGCGCTGGGCGGCGGCCACGACCCTTGCGGGCACCGGCGTCGCGCTGCTCGTCCTCGGCGGTGGCTCGGACGCGAGCATCGACCCGCTGGGCATCGTGCTGGCCGTGATCGCCGGTGCGGGCTACGGGACGTACACGGTCGTCACGAAGGGCCAGCTCCAGCGCGGCGCCACGCCCGAGGGCGTGATGGCCGCGGGCTTCGCGAGTGCCGGCGTCCTGCTGCTCCCCGTCCTGTTCCTCGCGGGCCCCGCGTTCCTGGCTGAGCCCGGTGGGCTGGCGCTCGCGCTGTACCTCGGCACGATCCCCACCGCGCTGGCGTACGTCCTCTTCGCACGCGGCCTGCGCCACCTCTCCAGCGGCGAGACCGCCACGATCGTGCTCGCCGAGCCGGTCACCGCCGCGCTGCTCGGCGTGACGATCCTCGGCGAGACGCCCGGGGCCGTCGGCGTCGTCGGCGCCGCGCTCGTCCTCGCTGGGCTCGCGGTGCTGGCTGCACCCTCGCCAGGGGCTCGGGTGCAGCCGGGGGAGCTCGCTGACGCTCCTTCCCCCACATGAATCGCCCGCTCCCGCGCGTCTCGGCCGTCGAGGCCCTCGTCACCGTCCTGCGCGACCGGATCCTCGAGGGCGAGCTGCCCGCCGGCGAGCGGCTCGTCGAACGCGAACTGACCGAGCGCTATGACGTGGCGCGCCACACCCTCCGCGCGGCGCTGCGCGCACTGGAGGCGGAGGGCCTCGTCCGGATCGAGCCGAACCGCGGCGCGCGGGTGGCGCAGCTCGACGCCGACGAGCTGCGCGACCTGTTCGCGCTGCGCCTCGCCCTTGAGCGTGAAGCCGCCCATCTCGCCCTCGAGCACCACGACGGCCGGCTGCCTGCGCCGGTCCACGACGCCGCCGCCCAACTCGCGCGCCTCGCCGCCGCGCGGCGCACCGGGTGGGCCGACGTCGCCGCCGCGCACAACGCCGTGCACCGCGCGATCGTCGCCGCCGGCGGCGCCCCGCGCATCACGCGGGCGTACGCCGCGCTCGACGGCGAGCTCGGCCTCTTCACCATGCAGCTGCGGCCGGTCTGGACGCGCGCCCGGCTCGGCCCCGACCACCTCGAACTCGTCGCCGCAATCGAGCGCGACGGGCCCGAGGTGCTGCGCGCCCACGTCGACGAGGCGCTGACCGCGCTGACCACCGGTCCGTGAGCGACCCGCTCGCCGCCGTCACCGACCGCCTGCGCTGCCCACACTGCGGCGCCGCGATGACCTGCGATGAGCGCACCGTCGCGTGCGGCGAGGGGCACCGGTTCGACCGCGCGCGCGGGGGCGGGGTCACGCTGCTCGGCCCGCGCGCGCAGCTGCCGCCGGGCGACACCGACGCCATGCTCGCCGCGCGCGACGCGTTCCTCGGCGCCGGCCACTACGCGCTGCTGACCGACGCGATCGGCGCGGCGTGCCCGACGGTCGAGCATGCGTGCCTCGTCGATGTCGGCGCCGGGACCGGGCACCACACCGCCGGCGTGCTCGACGCCCGCCCGGGCTGGACCGGGATCGCCCTCGACGCGTCGCGCACCGCCACCCGGCGGGCCGCCCGCGCCCACCCACGCCTGGCGGCGATCGCGTGCGACGCCACCGCGCCGCTGCCGCTGCGTGACGGCGCCGCCGACGTGCTGCTCAGCGCCTTCTCGCCGCGCAACACCGCGGAGTTCGCCCGGGTGCTCGCGCCCGGCGGTGTGCTCGTCGTCGCCAGCGCCGCGGCCGATCACCTGGCCGAGGCCGCCGGCCCGCTCGGGCTCATCGGCGTGCAGCCGGAGAAGCGCGCGCGGCTGCACGAACGGCTGAGCCCGGAGCTCGTGTCCATCGCCCTGCGCGGTGTCCGGGTCGCCCTCGCGCTCGACCATGCCGCGCTCGCGCAACTCGCCGGGATGGGGCCCACCGCGTTCCACGCGACGCCGGAGGAGATCGCCGCCCGCGTGGCCGCCGTCCCCGAACCGTTCACCGTCACCGCCGTGGTCACGGTGGAGACGTTCGCCCGCGCGCCGTCGACCTGACGAGGCTGTCGAACAGCCGCGGCGGCGTGTCCACGGGAATGCTCGGATCGAGCATCGCTGGACGGCGATGCCGATGCCCACGCCGAGCCATCTGAACTCGTACCGCTCGCCGCGGTCCTCGGAATGCCGGATGAGCAGTTCAGGCAGCGGCTCGCGGCATGGGCGGCAAGGTGCCGCGGGACGTCGTGTTCGTCGAGGACCTCCCGCGAACCGCGACGGGCAAGGTGCGGCGAAGGGCACGCTCGGGACGGGACTCGTGGCATCCTTCGCCCACCATGCGCCTTGTACCGTCCCCCCGCACACTGACATCACTCCCCGATCGCCTCGCCCGGCTGGCGACACACGGGCACATCCGGGTCAACGAGGACGAACTGCGGGACGCAGTCGGGGGCCGTGTCGTGCTGCTCACCGGCGCGTCGTTCGGGATCGGCGAAGCGACGGCCAGGCGGCTCGTCGGAGCCGGTGCGACCACGCTGCTCGTAGCCCGGACGGCGGATCGCCTGCAGGAGCTCGTCGACGACCTCAACGGCGACGGTGCCGACGGAACCGCGGTCGCGCTCCCGTGCGACCTCACCGACTTCGACGCCGTCGGGTCATTGGCCGAAGGCGTCCTCGCCGAGCACGGCGCACCCGACGTCCTCGTCAACAATGCGGGCCGGTCGATTCACCGCAGCATCGCCGAGTCCGCTGACCGCTTCCACGACTTCCAGCGGACCATCGACATCAACTACCTCGCCCCCGTACGCCTGACGCTCGGGCTCCTGCCCGCCATGCGCGAGCGCGGCTCCGGCCACCTCGTGAACACGTCGACGTGGGGCGTATACGGGATGCCGATCGCGCCGGCGTGGTCGGCGTACCTGTCGTCGAAGGCGGCGTTCGACATGTGGGTCCGCTGCGTCGCGCAGGAGGTTCGCCCCGACGGCGTGGCCGCGACGACGGTGCACATGGGACTCGTCCGCACCCGGATGGCGTCGTCGGCCTTCACGAAGGGCATGCCCGCGATGACCACCGACGAGGCCGCGCACATCATGTGCCACGCCATCGTGAAGAAGCCGCGGATCGCAGGTCCGTGGTGGCTCGGCCCGGCCGATGTGGTGACCAATCAGGTGTTCCGCGGGCCGACCGAGGCCATGCACAGCCGCCTGTTCGCCGAGAGCGAGAAGCGCGGCTGGGGGATGGGCGGCTCCCCGGGCTGAGCGACTGGACGACCGAGGCGTCACGGTCCCAGCAGCGCCGCCGGCGCGACCGCCACCCCGTCCGGCCGGCGGTAGGCGTGTCGACCCGTCGTGACCACAACTGAGTCGATGAGCTCGTCGCCCAGCCGGGCGGCGAGCCAGTGCAGATGCCGAACGTCGGCGTCGTTCGGTGTCGCCGTGAGCTTGACCTCGATCGCAAGCACCGCGCCGTCCTCGCGCTCGACCAAGAGGTCGATCTCGTGCTCCCCGCGATGCGTGCGAAGGTGGCGAACGTCATCCTCGGCGTCCTCGGCCGACGCCGTGTACACCTTCACCGACTGCGCGACGAGGGATTCGAAGAGCGAGCCGAGCTGCGTCCCTTCGCGCGCAACCGGCGGGCCGGACGCGGCGCCCGCCAGAAGCTTGTCCGCCGTCGCACGGACCAGCCGAGCGGCCAGCGCCGGGTCGACGAGGTCGTGCTTGACAGCGTCGCCCAGCTCTCCGAGCGCGTTCGCCGCCGGCCGCCATGCGCGGATCGGATCGAGCACGAACAGGCGTTCCAAAGCGTCGCGATACGGGGCGACGGTGCTCCGCGCCGGCTTGTCGGGCTCGTTGCTTGTCGCCGCGCGACGGATCGCCTCGAACGACGCGGTCGTACCCACCGCGGCGGCGTAGGCGGCTGTGTACGGCGACCGGCGTTCTCGTAGCGGCGGAGTCCGGGGAAGCCGCTTCCGAGGATCTCGTCGACGTACACCTCCAGTCCACTGTCGCTCTCGCCCTCGAGTGAGGGACGATCGCCGGCGAGCAGCGTCGCCAGGCTCACGGTCTGCTGGCCAGGCAGGCGCTCGGCCAGCGAGAGCGGTCGCAGCCGCATGGTGACGATCCGGCCCGCTCCGGTGTGGGCAGGCGCGTCGCGGGGGTCGGCCGAACCCGCCAGGAGGAAACTGCCTGGTGGAGCGCCGGCGTCGTCGGCGTTGCGCACCGAGTCCCACACGGGTGGGTGGCGCTGCCATTCGTCGAAGAGGACCGGAGGCGCAGACGACATGGCTCGCGTGAGGTCGGCCTTCCCAACGCTACAACTTCGGGAGCCCGTACGCTGCAACTTCGGGCATACCACGCTCAGCGTGCCGTAGGCGCCGACCAGCCAGGATCACTCGCGTCCCGCGCAGCTTCGCGGCGAGGGTGACCGGGTCATGCGAGCGCCACACGAAGCGCTGGGCGAGCGGGTCGCCGAACGGGCCGAACGGACGCCCGTTGACGAAACCGGCCTCGGCGGTGATCGTCGCCTGCGTCGCCTGCCGTGGCGCGATCGGGTCGCCGCGGTCGTGCAAGGCTGGTATCCCGGCCAGGCGGGTGGGACGGCGATCGCGCGGGTGCTCTTCGGCGACGGCGATCCGTCCGGCCGCCTGCCGGTCTCGTTCCCGGTGCGCGAAGCCGACCTTCCGACCGCGGGATCGACGCGGCGCTACGCGGGCACCGCGGCGCAGCACGTGCACTACGAGATGGGCGTCCTCGTGGGCTACTGCTGGTTCGCCGCGCGCGGGATCGCGCCAGCGTACCCGTTCGGGCACGGGGTTTCGCACACGTCATTCGGGTATTCGGACCTGCGGGCGGAGGCCAGCGGCGTGACGTTCGCCGTGCGCAACACGGGCGCGCGACGTGGCGCGGCGGCGCCGCACCTCTAGGTCGGACTGCCGCCCATCGGCGGCGCGCCGGTACAGCCGCCGTGGCAGCGGCGCGGCGCCGAGAAGGTGTGGCTGGAGCCGGGCGAGCGACGGGAGATCACGCTGCCGCTGCCCCGCCCACGAACCTCCGGGCGCTCTTCGCTGGGCTGACCGCCGTGGCGTGCTTGCGGGA
>JBPPNC010000139.1:0-2281 GCA_051306365.1 Solirubrobacteraceae bacterium | reverse complement strand
GGGCCTCCTGCCGGTTCGGGATGATCGCGACGCTGCACGTCGCATACTGCGCCATGCGCGCGGCACGCACGCTGTCGACCGCTGCGCCCTCACGCGCGACGGATCCGACCACGAGCAGGTCGGCGCCTGCGGCATGGTCGCAGAGCGCGTAGACCGGCGAGCCCACGAGCACCACGGCGTGGACGGAGGCTTGGCGGTCCGCACGGATCCGATCGGCGAGGTCGTGGATCCGCTCCTCGGCCGCCCGGACGGCCTCGGCCGTGAGCGCCGGATCCTCGGTGCCCCAGTCGTCATCGACGACGTGCACGATCTCCAGTTGCGCGTCGGTCGCGGCGGCATGGTCGCCGGCCCATTCGAGGGCGGCAGCATCCCGCTCCTTGCCACTGGCTCCCACGACGATCCTCGCGACCATGGCTCGCTCCCTCCGTGCAACGGTAGTACTACGACCCTCCCGCCTCCTGGCTCGTCACGCGAGGGCCCAAGGTCCCGCGGGCCGCCGCCGCCGGTGGTGGCGCCTTGCGCACGGCGCCCCAGCGCGCCCGCAGGCCGTTGAGGATCGTCAGCACGTCGACGGCCTCCTGCAGCAGCGCCCCGAGGATCGCCGGCAGGAAGCCGAAGGCCGCGACGACCATGAGCGCCGCGCTCAGCCCGATGCCGACCCAGACACTCTGCGTCGCGACGCGCACCGTCCTGCGGGCGATCGCGATGACATCCGCGACCCGACCGAAGTCGTCGACGAGCAGCACGATGTCCGCGCTCTGGCTCGCCGCCGAGGAGCCGCGCGCGCCCATCGCGACCCCGACGTCGGCCGCGGCGAGCACGGGCGCGTCGTTGACGCCGTCGCCGATCATCATGACGGGCTTCTCGGCGCCGCGGACCGCCTCGACCTTGTCCTTGGGCAGGAGGGAGGCGCGGATGTCGGTGAGGCCGGTCTGGCCGCCGATCACCTCCGCGGTGGCGCGCGCATCGCCCGTGAGCATGATGAAGTGGCGCACGCCGAGATCTCGCAGCCGGTCGATCGTCTGCCTGGCGTCCTCGCGCAGGGTGTCCCGGAGAACGATCGCGCCCGCGTAGACGCCGTCCACCGCGACATGCACGGCCATCTCCCCCGCCTCGAGCCCGGCATGCTCGGCGTCGTGGGCTCCTGGCACGAACTCGGCCTTGCCCACGACCACCGTGCGACCGTCGACGCTGCCCTGCAGGCCCATCCCCGCAACCTCGCGGATGTCCCGCGCCACTGGCAGCGCCCCCGCGCGCTCGGCGGCCTCGACGATGGATGCCGCGAGCAGGTGCGGAGAGTGCGCCTCGAGTGCTCCGGCGAGGGCAAGCACGTCCGCATCCCCGGCTGGCACGACACGCACCACCGCCGGGTGTCCCGCGGTCAGGGTGCCGGTCTTGTCCAGCGCGACGGTCCGGATGCGGGAGGCCCGCTCGAGCACACCGCCGGACTTCACGATGATTCCGAGGCCCGAGGCCCGGTTGGTCCCGGCGAGGAACGCGACGGGGGCGGCGATGAGCAGCGGACACGGGGTCGCGACGACGAGCACCTCCGCGAATCGGGTGGGCTCACCGGAAACGAGCCAGGCGAGGCCCGCGAACAGCACCGCGGCGATCGAGAACGGCAGCGCGAAACGATCGGCGAGGCGCACGAAGGGCGCACGTTCATCGGCGGCCGCGGCGACGAGATCGATGATGGTCTGGAGCTGACTGTGCGCCACTGTCGCGGTCGCGCGCACGCGCACGGTCCGTTCGCCGTTGACCGCGCCACTGAGCACCGTCGAGCCTGCGGCGTGCGTCACGGGCAGGCTCTCCCCGGACATCGACGACTCGTCGAACTCGCCGTCGTCGAGCAGCGCGCCGTCGACCGGCAGCGTCTCACCGGGGCGCACCTCGACGACATCCCCGATCCGCACCTCGGCCACGCCCACGCTCGCGACGCCCCCCGAGGTGAGCACGTGCGCGATCGCAGGCGCCCGCTCGAGGAGCGCAGTGAGCTCGGCGCGGGCACTGCGCTCGGCGAACTGCTCGAGCGCCTCACCGCCCGTGAGCATCACGACCACGATGAGCGCCGCCCACTGGTCGCCGAGCGCGACGGTGCTGCCGATCGCGAGGATCGCGAGAAAGTCGATGCCCCAGGCGCCGGAACGCAGCTGCCGGATCATCCCGATGAGCGAGCGGACCGCGACGACGACCGCGAACGCCGAGATGAGCCACTGGGCGGCCACCGCGAACCCTGCCAGTTGCAGGGCCCCGCCGCCGAGGCCGATCGCGACGGCGGCGA
>JBPPNC010000233.1:0-49146 GCA_051306365.1 Solirubrobacteraceae bacterium | reverse complement strand
CCCCACGCTCGGTACTGTCAGCGCAATGCGTCGCTTCGAGGAGTCCACCTGGCAGGGCCTGCCGTGCGACGGACCGCTGCGCGAGCTGCGCGAGGCCCTGATCTTCGGGCACTGGCTGCCGGGAGAGCCCCTCGACCCCGAGGAGGTCGCTCTGGAGCTGGCGGCGTCCGTGGAGGCGCTGCCGTCCGCCTTCGCCGTGCTCGAGACTGAAGGTCTCGCGGAGCGCCAGCCCGATGGCACGTACCGCGTCGCGCCGATCGAGCGCCGCGCGACGATTCAGTTCCTCGAGGTCGTGCGGGCCCTGAGCGTGCGCTCCTACGCGCTGGGCGTGCGCGCGATGACCGGCGCGGATCTGCGGATCATGCGCCAGGTGCTGCGCGCCTACGAACTCACCGACGCCGCCCGCGAGCCGGCGACGGCCGTCGTGGAGACGTTCGTCTTCAACCGGCCGATCCACGAGGCGCACGGCAATGACGAGCTCATCCGTCAACTCGACCTCCTGCGCCCGCGGATGGAGCGCATCGCCATGCTCGTGTACCCGGCCGACGCGACCGCGCTCGGCTACGACACGCTGAAGGGTGTGCTCGAGGCGCTCGAGCGCGACGATCCGGACACGGCACTGCGGCTCTTCGAGGACGGCGTCGACCAGGTGATCCGCACGATCGAACTGCTGCCTGACAGTGCGTTCGAGGAACTTCGTGCGAACTGACAGCTGGCGCTCGCCGGCGGCGATGCGCATCACGGGCTGGCTGTTCGCCGCCGGCTCGCTGTGCTTCCTGGTGGCGGCACTGGCCGCGCTGGACAGCCAGGCGACGTGGATCGACGGCACGTTCTTCGCCGGGTCGGTCTTCTTCACCAGCGCCGCGCTGCTGCAGCTCATCGCCGCGGCGAGCGTGCCGCACGCACGCCGTGGCGGCTGGGGCGCGCTGGCACGGCCCGCACGCTGGTGGGAACCCCACGTCGACTGGGTCGCCGCGGCCGTGCAGTTCGCCGGCACGATCTTCTTCAACATCAACACCTACAACGCGCTGGATGACGCGTTGACCACGCAGCAGGAGAACCTCCGCGTCTGGGTGCCGGACGCGGTCGGCTCGGTGTGCTTCCTCGTCGCCAGCGTACTCGCCGTGGCCGTCGTGCAGCGGCGGTGGCTGGCGTGGGAGCCGCGCGACCCGGACTGGAAGATCGGGTGGGCCAACCTCATCGGCTCCATCGCGTTCGGGTTTGCGGCGATCGCCGCGTTCAGCCGGCCCGCGACCGGCGACCTCGTCGACGACCGGCTGGCGAACACCGGGACGGCCTGGGGCGCGCTCTTCTTCCTGATCGGCGCCATCCTGCTCGTCGGCGAGGCCAGGACCCCGGCTTCGTCTTCGTCGTCATGACCTGCTCGGCGCCGCCGCCGAGCACGCGGCGAACGAGGCCGGGCGCGATGATCCGGAGCGCCGCCGCCAGCCAGTCTCCGCGCGGGACGTACCGCTCGGCCTTGCCCTCGAGCGGACACTGCGCGATCGCGGCGGCGGCCTGCTCCGGGGTGGAGACCATCCAGCGCGACGTGCGTGTGCGGGCCGCCGGGCAGCTGCGACGCGAGCGCGGCGAGCCGGTCCTCCCGGCGGGCAACGAGGACGAGGCGGGCATCCGTTGTCCGTGCCATGCGCGCCGCGGCAGCCTCGCCGATCCCGCTGGACGCGCCCGTGATGCAGATGACCATCGCCGCGATCCTGCCGGGTAGCGTGTTCTCAGGAAGTTCCAAGCTCCGGAGCCGACACTCCTTCCATGGCCATCGAGAACGCCCCCGACACCGAGGCGCTCCGCGTCCTCGTCGTCGACGACGAGCAGAACATCGCCGACGTCATCGCGATGGCGCTCCGCTATCAGGGCTTCGACGTCCAGACGGCCGGCACCGGCAAGGAGGCGCTGGACGGCGTCGCGGCGTTCCGCCCGCACCTCATGGTCCTCGACGTGATGCTGCCCGACATGGAGGGCTTCGATGTCGCTGAGCGCCTCGGAGCCCAGCGCGCACGGGTGCCCATCCTCTTCCTCACGGCGCGCGACGCGACCGAGGACAAGGTGCGCGGCCTGACCATGGGCGGCGACGACTACGTCACCAAGCCGTTCAGCCTCGAGGAGCTCGTTGCCCGCATCCGGACCATCCTGCGCCGCGCCGGCGCGTCGGAGCCTGAGTCCGGGCGGCTCGTCTTCGACGACCTCGAATTGGACGAGGACACGCGTGAGGTCACCCGCGCTGACGAGCCGATCGACCTCACCGCGACCGAATACCGGCTGCTGCGGTACTTCCTCCTGAACCCGCGCCGGGTGTTGACCCGCGCCCAGCTGCTCGACCACGTCTGGGACTACGACTTCGGCGGCGACGCCCGGGTGCTGGAGACGTACGTCAGCTACCTGCGGAAGAAGCTCGACGTCAACGGCGCGGTGCCGCTCATCCAGACGGTGCGCGGCGTCGGCTACGCGCTGCGGCGACCGAGGAGCTGACGTGTCCCTGCGGGCCCGCCTCGTCGCCGGGCTCCTCGTCCTCTCCGCGCTCGGACTGCTCCTGCTGGCCGCGATCACGTACGCCGAGCAGCGGTCATTCCTGCTCGACCGCACCGATCAGCAGGTGAAGTCCGCGATTCCTGCCGTCACGCGCGAGGTCTACAAGGACGTGACCGGAACTGGCGAAGGTCGGGGCGCACCCCCCGGCGATATCGGTCGCCCGCCCCGCGGGGGGCCGGACCGCGATCTTCCCGCCGGCACGTACGGCCAGACCCGCACGGCCGACGGCCAGGTGCAGGGCGAGGTCACGCTCGGGTTCGACACGACGGACGCGCCTTCGCCCGACCTGCCGGACGACCTGTCGCTCGGTGAAGCGACGACCGTGAGCACCGACGGCGGGCGCTACCGCGTTCTCGCCGAGCAGAGCTACGGCGGGCTGATCACCGTCGCTGCGATCCCGCTGAGCGACGTCGACGAGACGCTCAATCGCCTGCTGGTCGTGGAAGGGCTCGTCATCGTGGGCGTCCTCATGGGGCTCGGCGGCTCCGCGTGGTGGGTCGTCGGGATCGGGCTGCGGCCGCTCGACCGGATCGGGGAGACCGCGGGCGCGATCGCCGCAGGTGATCTCGGCCGTCGCGTGGAGCCCGCCGACGACCGCACGGAGGTCGGCCGACTGGGCCTGGCGCTCAACGCGATGCTCGGGCGGCTGGAACAGGCCTTCGCGCAGCGCCACGCCAGCGAGCAGCGGCTTCGACGGTTCGTCGCGGATGCGTCGCACGAGCTGCGCACGCCGCTGGCGTCGATCCGGGGCTACAGCGAGCTGTTCCGGATGGGCGCCAGCTCGGACCCGGAGGAGACGGCGACCGCGATGCGTCGCATCGAGCAGGAGGCGGCGCGGATGGGCGTCCTCGTCGAGGATCTGCTCACACTGGCCCGCCTCGACGAGATGCGCGATCCGGTCCGAGAGCCCGTCGACCTCGCCGTCCTCGCGCATGATGCGGCGGATGACGCCCGGGCGACGGCACCCGACCGGGAGATCACGGTCACGGGGCAGCGAGAGGTGCCGACGGTGGGGGACCCGTACCAGCTGCGCCAGGTGGTCGCCAACCTCGTGCGCAACGCGCTCGTCCACACGCCCGCCGGCGCCGTGATCGAGATCGGGGCTCGGGCCGACACGTCCGGCCACGCCGTCCTGCGGGTCCGCGACCACGGTCACGGCCTACCGTCCGGGACGGACCCTGCCGACCTGTTCGAGCGGTTCTGGCGCGCCGAGGGCGGCCGCGCGCGAGGGCGCGGCGGGGCCGGTCTCGGGTTGGCGATCGTCGCGGGCATCGTCGAGCAGCACGGCGGGACGGTGCGCGCGGCCAACGCCGAGGGCGGAGGCGCCGAGTTCATCGTGGAACTCCCTATGACGTCACCGTTCAAGAACAGCCGATTGGGGGTAGACGCACTATCGCGCGCTGCGATGGTCCCCGGCTCCGGTGAACCCGGTTAGGGGGATGTCTCCCGGTTCCGGCAACCCCGGTTTCGGGTGCGACTTCTCATCGGGCGAATTGACCCGTCTGGTCCGACTGCGTGACGCGCTATGTTCCTGAATACGGTTCATGTCAACGGAAGCAGAGCGCTGTTATGTCTTCGTCCGAATCTCCAGCCCTCGATCACCGGATCGTCAAGGCGCTGGCGCATCCGCTGCGTCAGAACATCCTCACGATTCTGAACGAGCGCGTCGCCAGCCCGAGTGAGATCAGCGAGGAGCTGGACGAGCGCCTCGGCAACGTCAGCTATCACGTCCGCACGCTGCTCGACCTGGGCTGCATCGAGCTCGTGAGTACCACGCCGCGCCGCGGTGCCGTCGAGCACCACTACCGCGCCGTGATGAAGCCGTTCTTCAGCAAGGACGACTGGGCGCAGATGCCCGCGTCGACGCGGCGCTCTGCGCATGACACGACGCTCAAGGCCATCGTGAAGGACGTCGTCGCCACGGCCGAGGCCAACGGCTTCGACACGCCGGAGGACCTCGTCACCCGGATCACGGGCGACCTCGACGCCAAGGGCCGCACGGACCTCGCCAAGCTCCTTGTGACGACCCGCGAGAAGGCGGAGAAGATCTTTGCCGACAGCAACAAGCGGCTCGCCGGCAAGGATGACGGCACCGCCAGCGAAGTCGCACTGATCGGGTTCGCCACCGCGACGGCCGCCTCGGCCAAGAAGCCGGCGAAGAAGCCGGCCACGAAGAAGAAGCCCGCGCGCAAGGCCGCCTGAGCACGCGCTTCCCCGCGTCGCCGTCGCCCCCGGCGACGCGGTACGCAAGGGTTCCCTGCTGGTCGAGCTCGCCAGACCATTCCTGCATCGGTAGGGTTGCGAGCGGTGGGTGGCAGGCTGTCAACGAGCGATAGGGACGTGTCAGCATGAGCCATGAGGTCATGAGCGGGCCCGCGCCGCTCAGCGAACCGATCTTCGACGGTGCCTCAGGCGAGTTCTTCGCGCAAGAGCCCGAGAAGCTGAAGGTCTTGGCGCACCCCATCCGGATGAAGATCCTCAAGCAGGCGCAGCTCGGCGAGGTCAGCGCGAAAGAGGCCTCTCGCGACCTCGAGGAGCCCATCGGCAAGGTGAGCTACCACGTGCGGGTGCTGGCGGAGGCGGGCCTGCTCGAGCTCACGCGTCAGACGCCGCGCCGTGGCGCGATCGAGAGCCACTACCGTGCAACGGTGTCGATGCACCTCGACGATGCGACGTGGCAGGCCGTCGGGCGCGACGTGCGGCGTCTGATGCTCGCTGCGGCCGCGAAGGAGTGGTCGGCGGACCTGCATGCCGCAGTGGAGTCGGGCGGCTTTGAACTCGACGAGGCGCTCCTCGCCAATGCCCACTTCGCCGCGGACGCCAAGGGCCTCGATGAACTGCGGGAGGCGCTCGACGCGCACTACCGGCGGCTGCTCGAGATCGAAGCGTCGATCGCAGCACGGATGGCCGGCGACCCCGAGGCGGAGGTCACGGAGGTCAACGTCGGGGTCGCCTTCTACGAGGGGGCGAAGACCCCCGCCGCGAACGCGCCGTTTTTCGCGCGGTCGGGCGGTGTGGCGTACCCGCTGATCCCGGAGTACATCGAGGATCACTAGGTCGAAGCGCGGACCCGCTCGCGTCGGACGCGGGCGCGGCGCCCCCACGGGGTCGCTGTCGCGGTCACGTCCCGGTGCATGGGCGAAGGCGGGGTGGGAGGTACGTCCTGCGTGTCGAGGCGGTGCGCGGCGAGCGCGATGTCATCTGCGATCTGCGTGGCGTCTGACACGACGCCGCGATCGGCGTAGACGCAGACGTGGATGTTCCCGTAGTACGACAGCGCCCCAACGGTCAGCCCGTGGCCACTCCACATGGGGACGGCCGGGAACAGGGCGCGCACGCGGCGCCCGAGCAGATAGAGCGGGATGTCCGGCCCAGGGACGTTGGAGACCGTCAGGTCAAAGCGCGCGGCGCTGGCGACGACCTTGCTGGCGGCTCGACGGCCGGCCGTCGGCACGAGGTCGGCGAGACGCACGATTCCGGTGAGGGTCGCGGCGTAGTCGCCCTGCTTGACACGGCGAGTGCGTTCGACGACCTCCTGCAGCCCCAGGTGCGGATCGTCCCGGTCGGACGGCAGATCGACGAACACGAACGACAGCGCGTTGCCGAGGTCCTGTGCCGATCCGGTGCGGACGTTGACGGGCATCATGGCCTTCAGCGGCACCGGGATCTCGTCGCGCCGCTGGAGCGCTTGGCCGAGGGCATGGCCGACGCAGGCGAGGATGACGTCGTTGACGGTTGCCTCGTGCTGACGCGCGATGCGACGGATGCTCTCGAGTTCGAGCACCGACAGGCCGATCTCCCGCGCCGGCCCGGCCGTCGAGGCCATCGGTGTCGATGCCGGGGAGCGCAAGATGTCGGTGAGCGCCGACACCGTGCGCGCGGCTTCGGCCGGCGGCTCGAGCCGGGGGATGGGGGGTGCGCTCGGCCGCAGGATGAGGGCCTTCGTGCGCGTCGCCGTCTGCCGCCCGGCGCGGGCCACGGCCGCACCCTTCCCGGCGCCGAGACGGAACCGGTCGCGGGTCAGCGACAGGGCGGCGTGGGCGTTACCCGTGCGCTCGGGCCGCCAGACCGAACGCGGCTCGGGTCGCGGGTTCGGCTCGGCGTCGAACAGGAGCGCGGCGACCTCGATCGCCGCGATGCCGTCGATCAGCGCGTGGTGGGCCTGGCCGACGACGGCGAAGCCGTCATCCAGCCCGTCGACGAGGTAGATGCGCCACAGCGGCCGGTCGAGCGGCAGCGCGGTGGAGAGCAGTCGGCCGGCAAGCTCGCGGAGTGCTTCCCCGTCCCCGGCCGCTGCGGCGTTGACGCCCATGACGTGCCGGGCGATGTCGAAGCCCTGATCGTCCTCCCACCGCAGCTCGCCGCCCGCGAAGGTGGTGCCGACCAGGCGCCGCCGGAACCGTGGCACGCGATCCATCCGGGACAGGAGATGCCGCCGCAGGCCGCCGACCGAGGGTGCACGGCCGTCGATCTTGATCGTCCAGCCCACATGCAAGGGGGCATCCGGCGTGTCGAGTGCGAGGAACGCGTCGTCGAGAACCGTCAGCCGGTCTGCGGGCACGGGGCGAGTCTCGCAGGTACTGAGGCGTCGTGACACGGGTGTGGCCACACACCGGTCGTTTGGGGGGTTACCCGACGACGCGTGGTGGGGGAGCGCTCCGCGATCCTCGCCAGACCAGCCACGCGGAGGTGATGACGACCAGGCCGGCGAGCCCGGCGACCGCGAAGGCGGTACGTGCGTCCCACAGCGTGGCGAGGACGCCCCCGAGCACGAAGCCGAGGCCGGGGGCGGCGGTGATGACTGCCTCGAGCATGCCGGCCGCGCGGGCCTGCATGTCGTCCTCGATGGCCTCCTGGATGGCGGTGATCACGGCGACCCACTGCACGCCGTTGCCCAGGCCGCCGAGGACCGCTGCGACGCATGCGATGGCGAGCGTCGGTGCGACGGCCATCCCGAGATACCCGAGGCAGACGCCGACCGTCGAGACGACGACCAGCCCGCCGAGCGCACGGTGTGACAGCCGGACGAAGGCGATGCTGCCGAGGACCATGCCCATGCCCCAGGCGGCCAGCAGTGCGCCGAAGCCGACATCGCCGGCGTCGAGCACGTCCTTGGCGTAGACCACTTCGATGGGCACGGCGATGTTGAAGAGGACGAGCAGGACGGTTTGGAGCGCCAGCAGGCCGCGCGCGAGGCGGTGATGGCGCACGTACGCGAACCCTTCCCGCAGGCGGGTGATCCATGACGTGCCGTGTTGGACGCCGTGGGGTGTGCCCCTCGCGGTGGCCATGACCAGCGCCAGTGCGAGGAACAGTCCGGCCACCACCCACAGGACATCGGAGGAGCCGAGCTCCGCCACGGCCAGCCCGGCGGCGGCGGGCGCGGCGACGTTCATCACGGAGAACCCGATGTTCAGCACCGAGTTCCCCTCGCGGAGTTGGCCGGCCGGTTCGAGGATGCCCACGGTTGCGCCACGCGTGACAGCGCGCGCGGTGGCGGCGAGCGTTCCGTCGAGCATGGCGACCAGGCAGAGAAGGCCAAGGGCGAGGTTGTCGGCTGTGAGCGCGAGCAGGACGAAGATCACCGTTTCCGCGAGGTAGGCAACGGTGAGGGTCGCGCGGACCGGCCTGCTCTCGACGAACGACGCCAGGAACGGCACGGCGAGACTCGGCACGAACCGGGTGGCGAGGAAGAGGGCCGTCGTGGCAAGCGCTTCGCCGGTGCGATCGAAGACGAGCACCGTCAGCGCGATCGTGGCGAACCAGTCGCCTGCTTCGTTGAGCGTGTAGGCGATTGCGAGTCGCCGGAAGGGAACCAGGCTGAGAGCGCCGCGCATCGGGGCGGAAGCCTCCCATTTCCAGGCAGGAGGCGTCGCGCGGGCGGTTCACGCGCGTGTGTGAATATTCAGAAATACATCTATCGGCAGACCGGCATCTTGGCTTTAGCACTTGCCATTTCTTTAGACGGATGTTCTAATGCCGACCGGCGCGTCGCATTGGGTAGCGCCGGCGTATTTATGTACCGCTAGGTCAGCCGATCGGGCGGCACTCCACCTCGAGACAGGGAAGGGTCTTACTCGCATGGGCTACCGAACCCGCTAGGTCGTTTCGGCCCCCACCGGGGTTGACATAACAATGTCAGCTTCCTTCCGGGCCGAGCCCCCACAAAAACGAGTCCGCCCTCTGTGGGCCTAAATGTTGGCGCGTCTCGCGCCGATAGATGGTCCGTGACGACGAGCAGAGCGCTCACAACCGCCTACGCGGCGGTTCTGGTGTTTGCGATCGTGATCGCCTACGCGGCGCGTGACGTTGGCTCCTGGGACCCTGCCCTGTTCGTCGTGCTGCTGGCGCTCGTCGTGGGAGCCGATCTGCTCCCTGCGCGCGAGAATGAACGCATGCAGATCTCCGGGAACTTCCTCGGGCTTCTGCTCGCCATGGCGTTGCTCGGTCCTACGGCCGCAGCCGTGATGGGCTTTCTCTCGAGCGCCGTCGACACGCTGCGTCTCCCGCGTACTGAACGCCGCCTCCCGAGCGTGCTCAACAACCTGAGCACGTTCACCGCGTTCCCGGCTGCGGGTGGCATCGTCATGGCCTGGACCGCTTCGCGTCTGGGTGTGACCATCACGGACCCAGAGTTTCTGATGGCCATGACCGCCGGCTTCGTGGTGGCGAACGCCATCAACTTCGGCATGTTCGCGATCACGAATCGCATGCTCAATGGCGACCCGATCGGCGCGCAGGTCCGCACGATGCTCGTGCCGCTGCTGCCGTCCGACGCGACTATGCTGCTGCTTGCGAGCATGATCGTCTACGCCGAGGCCCACATCGGTCCGATGGCGCTCCTCACGGTCACGGGCCTGCTGTTCCTGTACTTGTGGCTGTACCGCGAACTCCTCACCTCCCAAGCGCGAGCTGAGGAGCTGGATACCCGAACCCACCAACTTGCAACCCTCCAGGTCGGCGTCCTCACCGCGATGCTCCGCACCCTCGCCCTGCGCGACCACATGACGGCCCGTCACTCCGCGGCCGTCGCGCGATATGCACGAGAGCTTGCACGCGCCGCCGGGTGCAGCGACGACGAGGTCGAGCTCGTCCACACCGCCGGCCTGCTGCACGACATCGGCAAGTTCATCTTCCCGGACCACATCCTGCTCGCCGACTCCCGCCTCTCCGGCGAGGACTGGGAGATCGTGAAGTGCCATCCCTTCCAGGGCGCGAAGATCGTCCGCGAGGTCGATGGCTACGGTCCGGTCGCCGACATCATCCTCGGCCACCACGAGCGGATCGACGGCAAGGGCTACCCGCGCGGGATGCAGGGCGAGGAGATCCCGCTGCTGGCGCGGGTCATCTCGGTCTGTGACACCTACGACGTGATGACCGCCCGCGACTCGTACCGCGAGCCGGTGCCGCAGGAGGCCGCGCTCCAGGAGCTGCGCCGTGTCGCGGGTAAGCAGCTCGACGAGCGCCTCGTCGAGATCTTCGCCGACCTCGTCAGCCGCGGGGAGCTCGGGTTCCGCCACGGTGACGACGCGGACTTCGAGGCCGAGCTGCAGTTCGAGCGGCGTGTGCGCGACTACGCGGCGCCGCAGCCCCTGGCCGTGCCCGCCGCGGCCTGAGCCGCCGCGCCCGCAGTGAGCCACCGACTACTCTCGCCCGCGATGGCCGACGTCCTCCCCGCCTACGATATTGCGCTCGTGCGGGCCGACAATCCGTCGCCGCTCACGCTCACGGGAACCAACACGTGGGTGGTCGGGCGCGACCCCTGCTGGATCATCGATCCCGGGCCCGCGCTGGACGCGCACCTGAGCGCCGTCGCCGCCGAGGCCGAGCGGCGCGGGGGAGCGGGCGGCATCGCCGTCACGCATGACCACTTCGATCACGCCGAGGGCACCGAGGGCCTGCGGGTGAAGCTCGGTGGCCGCGTCCCGGTCGCTGCGGCCCGGCTCGCGGGGAACGTCAAGCTCGCCGACGGCGACCCGTTCGGCCCGCTGCGCAGCATCGCGACGCCCGGGCACGCGCCCGATCACCTCACCTTCGCGTTCGGTGACGCGCTGTTCACCGGCGATGCCGTCGTTGGCACGGGTACGGCATTCCTCTTCCCGGATCCCGGGGCGCTCCGGGACTACCTGCGCGCGCTCGAGCACCTGCGTGCGCTCGACGCCCAGGTGATCTGCCCCGGGCACGGGCCGCTGGTCGGCGACCCTCGAGCGAAGCTCGACGAGTACCTCGCCCACCGCCTGGACCGAGAGACCAAGCTGATTGCGGGCATCGAGGAGGGGCGGCGGTCGATCGACGAGCTGCTCGACGCGGCGTGGGACGACGTGCCGGAGCCGATGCGGCCCGTCGCCGCCGTGACGCTCGCCACGCACCTCGACAAGCTCGCGGACGAGGGACGGCTGCCCGACGACGTCGAGCGGCCGCGCTTCTAGGGCGCGATGACGCCCCCGGCCGGGCCCACAACGGTGGGCTCGTCGAGCTCGGGCAGGGTCGCCGAGGGCTCGGAGAGGGCCTCGGGCTCGGCGACGGTGACGGGAGCCGCCTGCGGTTCCTTCACGGATTCGGCTGGCACGGCCGTCGTCTCCTCGTGCGGCGCGATCGCACCGCCGCTCGCCGGCTCGGGGAGGACCGCCGGCACCGTCGTGTCGGCATGCGGCGAGATGGTGTCCTCGTCCGCCGGGTCGGCCGGGACCTTCGCCAGGCCCGTCGCGGCCTTCTCGCGTGCGGCCTGGCGATCCTCGCGCTTGCGATCGGTGACCGCGGCGAGCTGGGTGACCGCCGGCACTGCGAGCAGCTCGACCATGCGCACGCCGGACGACGAAGCAGGCACCCCAGCGCCGCCGGCGACGACCGGAGACGACGGCGCCGCAGAGGACGACTCGGCGGGAGCCGCCGGGGAGATGCGGTCACGCACGGTGCTGGCGCCGCCCGCCGTCACGGCGACGCAGCAGACGACCACGGCGACCTTCGTCGTCACGGCGGCCGCGCCCCCACCGATCACGGCGACGCCGCCGCCGGCCGCAGCCGACGTGCCTGCGCCACCCACGCCCAAGAGCTGGGCGAACCCGGCGAGCGGGCCGAACAGCGGGGCCGGGCTCAGCGCGGCCATCCTGGCGTTGACGGCCTTCAGCTGGGCGCGGTAGTCACGGCACTCCGAGCACTCGCGCATGTGGCGGCGCGCCAAGCCGGTGGCGCGAACCCCGCGGCCGTGGGCGAGCGCGAGCGACTCGCGGATCTCGACGCACGCCGTGTCCCGGGCTTCGCCGGCCTCGACGAGCCCGATACGGGCGCGGACGAGCAGCGACTTGACGGCGGGGATGGTGACGTCGAGCGCGTCGGCCAGTTCGGCGTAGCTCAGGCCGTCCATCTCCCGCATGAGCAGCGCGGACCGCTGCTGGCTGGGCAGGTTGCGCACGTCCTCGACGAGCCGGCGCAGATCCTCACGACGCTGGGACTCCTCGATGGGGTCGTGCAGCGGCCGGCGGGACATGTCGAACACCTCGGCGGCCGGCGGAATCGGCCGGCGGAGATGGTCGATGCAACGGTTGTGCGCCACGCGGTACAGCCACGCACGCAGCGAGACGGGACGGGAATCGGCGCGCAGGGCTCCGTACGCGCGCAGGAAGACGTCCTGCAGGGCATCCTCGGCGTCTTGGCGCGATCCGCCCAGCATCTGCCGTGCGTAGGCGAAGAGGCGCTGGCGGTACCGGTCGTGGATGGCCTGGAAGGCGGCCTCGTCCCCGGCCCGGAACAGCGCGACGAGCTGCTCGTCGGACCGCAGTCGCAGGAACCGTCCCTGGGACCGGGTGCCGGCGGTGCTGGCGCGCCGTGCGGCGGGGGCTGAGATCGCTGAGGCTTCCACAGGAGTTGCTCCGGGGAGGTTAACCGGTGCCGGGGAGAGAAGTCGCGGTGTTGCTCGCGAGATGGGTCACAACGTCATTCCCCGATGTTGATCATCACGTGCTTGACCACGGTGTAGTCCTCGACCGAGTACATCGAGAGGTCCTTGCCGTAGCCGCTCTGTTTGAAGCCGCCATGCGGCATCTCCGCGACGATCGGGATGTGGTCGTTGACCCACACGCAGCCGAAGCGCAGCGACCGCGACATCCGCATCGCGCGGCCAACGTTCTGGGTCCAGACCGATGACGCGAGGCCGTACGGCACCCCGTTGGCCCACTCCAGCGCCTGCGCCTCGTCAGTGAACTTCTGCACGGTGATGACCGGCCCGAAGATCTCGTTCTGGATCATCTCGTCGGTCTGCTGCAGGTCGGCGATGACCGTCGGTTCGAGGAAGAAGCCCGGCAGGTCCGGCTCGACGCCGCCGGTGACGACCTCGGCGTTGCTCGGCTTGCGCTCCAGGAAGCCCTCGACGCGCTCGCGCTGGCGCTCGCTGTTCAGGGGGCCGAGGTTCGTGTCCGGGCTCATCGTGTCGCCGAGCACGTAGCCCTTGGCCTCGTTCGCGAGCCCGTTGACGACGTCGTCGTACACCTTCGGGCCCGCGAGCACGCGCGTCGCAGCGGTGCAGTCCTGGCCGGCGTTGTAGTAGCCGGTGCCGGCGATGGTCTCCAGCGCGGTCGACAGGTCCGCGTCGTCGAACACGACGACCGGCGCCTTGCCGCCCAGCTCGAGGTGCACGCGCTTGAGCGAGTCGCTGGCCGCCGCGGCGACCTTCTTGCCGGAGCCGACCGAGCCGGTCAGCGAGACCATGTCCACGCCCGGGTGGCGCACGAGCCGCTCGCCGACCTCACCGGCGCCGAGGACGACGTTGAAGACGCCCTCGGGCAGGAACTGCGCGGCGATCTCGGCGAGGCGCAGGGTGGACATGGGGGTCGTCTCGGCGGGCTTCAGGACGATGGCGCAGCCCGCGGCCAGCGCGGGGCCGATCTTCCAGATGGCCATCATCAGCGGGTAGTTCCATGGGGTGACCTGGCCGACGACGCCGACGGCCTCGCGGCGCACGAACGACGTGTGGTCCTCCAGGTACTCCCCGGCGGCCTTGCCCTCCATCAGGCGGGCGGCGCCGGCGAAGAACCGAAGCTGGTCGGCGGACGGGCCGATCTCGTCGTCGCGCATCGCCGTGATGGGCTTGCCCGCGTTCCTGGCCTCCATCTCGGCGATCTCGTCGCCGTGGGCCTCGAGCGCGTCGGCGAGCTTCAGCAGCGCCATCGCACGGTCACTGGGCGTCGTCGTCGACCAGACGTCGAAGGCGCGCCGCGCGGCGGCCACCGCGCGGTCGAGCTCCTCGGGAGTGGCGCGCGGCGACTGGGCGATCGCCTCACCCGTGGCGGGGTTCACCACCGTGTCGAATTCGTCGCCGGCGGCGTCGACGTAGCCGCCGTCGATGAAGTGCTGCAGCGTGGACACGGCCGTCGCCATCGTGGCTCCCTTGGGTCGTTGCGGCTGGTTCCCGCAACGTACCACCGCTATGCGGCGTCGTAACCCGGCTCGCCGGGCAGCAGCACCCGCGCGGTCTCGCCGCTCATGACGACCTTCGGCAGCACCGGCAGGACCTCGTGCCCTGCTGCGTGCGCGATGACCGCCGCAGTCGACGGGAAGATCGAGAGCTGCTCGAGGTGCTTGATCGTGGGGAAGACGAGCGTGATGGCGCCCTCTTCACCCGCGCGCAACGCGTCCTGCGGGGTGAACCAGCCGAGGTCGACGCACTCCTCGCCGTCGATCTGCGGCTCGACGTCCGGCGGGGCCTCGGCCAGGAAGAAGTGCGTATCGAAGCGGATCTTGACCTGCTCGGGCGTGATCCACCGGCTGAACTTCACGAGCTCGTGCGGGGCGATGCCGGAGACCGCGGCCTCCTCCTCGAGCTCACGCACCGCCGCGACCCGATGGGCGGTATCTCCCTCGCCTTCATGGGCGTCGACCGCGCCGCCGGGGAAGACCCACACGCCGCCCATGAACCGCGCCTGCGGGGTGCGCTGCACGAGCAGCAGCTCGAGCGTCTCGTTGCCTCCGCGCAGGAGGATGATCGACGCCGCCTGCCGCGCGGGGACGACCTCCTCGCTCGCAAGCTCCTGCCCTGGTTCACCGATCGACCCCGCCATGCGAGCACACGCTACCGAGCGGTCGGACGGCTGTGCGCCGTGTCCTGGCTGGCCGGCCAATCGTCGTGTCCGGGCACCGATCACTAGGCTCTGCGCCATGACACAGCGTTGGATCTGCGAGAGCTGCGGGTACATCTACGACCCCGCCGAGGGAGACCCGGACGGGGGCATCCCCTCGGGCACCGCGTTCGAGGACGTCCCCGACACCTGGTTCTGCCCGGTGTGCGGTGCGCGCAAGCGCGACTTCACGCCCTACAACGACTGATCGGCGATGGCCAAGCCGAAGAAGGACAGCCCGGCGGACGCCAAGCCCAAGAAGCAGACGAAGCCGTCGAAGAAGCCGTCGGCGGTCGCGCCCGAGCCCGTCTTCACCGCCGAGCCGGTCGACCCGCTCGGGGTGGATGCCCGCGCCGCCGCCGCCGCGGCGGCTGGGCGCTCACCGCGCGGGCTGCTCGATCGTCTGAGCGGCGCGCGCATGTGTTACGGCGAGCCGATCTCGGGCGGCGATGTCACGGTCGTCCCCGTGTCACGGGTCCGCGTCGCCGGCGGGTTCGGCGACGGGGAGGGCGGCACGGGTGGCGGCGGCGCGGTCGACGCCACGCCGGTCGGCTACATCGAGGTCGGGCCCGACGGGGCGCGCTACCTGCCGATCGAAGACCCCGACCGCATGCTGCGCGTCGCGCGGTCCCTTGCGGTGACGACCGCAGCCGCGCTCGGCGCCTTCGCTGCGCTGCGCAGCCTCACCCGCTGACGGGCACGAAGCGCTCGGCCGCGAGGTCGCGCAGCCGCTGGACGTCCTCGGCCCGTGGCGAGGATCTCCTCGCGCTCGGCGGCTGTGGGGAGGTCGACGAAGAACAGCTCGTCGAAGCGGCCCTTGCGCAGCAGCTCGGGCGGCAGGCGGAACACGTCGTTCGCGGTCGCGACGAGGAACACCTCGGCGGGGCGCTCGGCCATCCACGTCGACAGCGTCCCGAGCATCCGCTGGGACAGACCGCCGTCGGACCCGTCGCCGCTGCCGGTAGCCAGGGCCTTCTCGATCTCGCCGATGTACTTGTCGTAGAGCCGGCCGGCGTCGAGCTTCAGCAGCGGCATCTCCCACGAGCGGGCGATGGCCTTCGCCGCGAGCGACTTGCCGCACCCCTGCACGCCCACGAGCAGCACGCCCTTCGGCGCCGGGAGGTTCATCGCGCGCGCCTCCGGGCTGAAGCCCACCCTGGCCCGGTCCAGCCAGGCGCGCAGGCGGTCGAACCCGCCGAGCGCGGCGGCGTTGTCGGCGGGCGGGAAGTACTCCAGCAGCCCGTCGGCCTGCAGCGCGCGGGCCTTGAGGTCAACCAGTCGCGGCAGGTCGTCGCGACTCAGCCGCCCGTCCTCGATGGCGACCCGCGCGAGCGCCTGACGGGCCTGGTTGAGCGTCAGCCCACGCAGGGCGGCAGCCAGGGCGGCGCAGTCGTCGGGCGTCAGCGTGACGGCCACGCGGCCGCCGGCGGCCATGGAATCCGAGACGGCGGTGAGCGTGATGCGGTACTCCATCCCGCTCGGCAGGCCGAGGGGGACGTGCACCACGCGGTCCTGGTGTTCGCCGGGCAGATCCGGGCTGGCCCCGAGCAGGACGACCGTGGAGGTCCGGTGCGAGCGCTCGAGCCTGGTGAGGAGATCGCGCAGCGCGCGGGAGACGCGCGGCTCGCCCAGGTGGGGGCGCAGGTCGCGGAAGATGAAGAGCGCCTCGACATCGAGTTCCGCTGCCCCGGCGAGCGCCGCCGCCGGCGAGGTCGACTCGTACAGCGGCTGCTCGTGCCCACGGCGCACCAGGCCCCGCGTGACGGTCCAATCGAAGACGTCCAGGCGCAGGTCCCGCGCGACGGCGTCGACGAGGGCGAGCGCGCGGTCCTCCTCGTCGGTCTCCAGCGCCACCGCGGCGTGGCGCGACAGGACGAGGGTCTTCAGGTCGTGCACGGGAGAAGGCGTCGGTGGCGCCGCCACGGCGGGCGCGGGCGCGAACCCGGGCGGCGGCACCGATCGGGCGGTGGTCATGCGGATGCATCGGCACGTTGCCGCTCCGCGTTGACCTCCGCGGCGCCAGCCGGACGGCTGGCGAGCGACAGGCGGGTGAGCCTGACCAATATCTTGGTGGTCGCATGCGTCGCGCCCCCGCCGTCCCGCTCGAAGTCGTCGTCGGCGCCGTGGGCCTCGCCACTCTCGGTGCCGAGATCGCCGCCGCCCGCCTGATGGCACCGTACTTCGGCGCCTCGACGATCATCTGGGCCAACACGATCGGCATCGTCCTCGTCGCGCTCTCGATCGGGTACTGGCTGGGCGGCCGCCGCGCCGACCGCGACCCGACAGCCGAAGGGCTGTACAAGATCGTCCTGCTCGGCGCCGTGCTCGTCGGCATCGTGCCGTTCGTCTCCGGCCCGTTCCTCGACATCGCCGTCGAGGCGCTCGACTCGATCTCCGCGGGCGCCTTTGCCGGCTCGCTCATCGGCGTGCTCGTGCTCATCGCGACGCCGGTGCTGGTCCTCGGCATGGTCGCGCCGTACGCGATCCGCCTGGCGATCGACACCGTCGAGGAAGCCGGGCGCGTGTCCGGCCGGCTCTACGCGATCTCCACGGTCGGCTCGCTGGCCGGCACGTTCACCTCGGCGCTGTTCCTCATCCCGCTCGTCGGGACGCGCCGGACGTTTCTCGTCTACGCCATCGTGCTCGCAATCGTCGCCGTCGTGGGCCTCGCCCGCGCGCGCTGGGTCCTCGTTCCCGTGGCGCTGATCGCGCTCATGGCCGTCCCCGTCGGGATCATCAAGGCCGACGCGGGCGCCGGCAAGGTCATTCACGACGCCGACACCGAGTACCAGTACGCCCGTGTCGTCGAGCGCCCGGACGGCGCGCGCTGGCTCGAGCTCAACGAGGGCCAGGCCGTCCACTCGATGAAGAAGCCCGGCACCGTGCTGACGGACAACATCTGGGACGAGTACCTCGTCGCGCCGTTCGCCGTCCTCGACGGGGCGCCCGAGCGCATGGCGATCCTGGGCAACGCCGCGGGCACAACCGCGCGCGCGTACGGGGAGCTGTTCCCCGACACGGTCATCGACGGCGTCGAGATCGACGGGGAGCTCACCGAGATCGGGCGCGAGTACTTCGAGATGGACAACCCGAACCTCAACACCTTCACGGACGACGCCCGCCCGTACCTGCGCCAGACCGACGAGCGCTACGACGCGATCCTCGTCGACGCCTACCGCCAGCCGTACATCCCCTTCTACCTCACGACGAAGGAGTTCTTCGAGCTCGCATCCGACCGGTTGCGCCCCGGCGGTCTCGTGATGGTCAACGTCGGGCACCTCGAGGGCAGCGACGAGCTGGAGAAGGTCCTGAGCCGCACGATGAAGGAGGTGTTCCCCACGGTCCTGCGCGACCCGGCCGAGGACACCAATACGCTGCTGATCGGCACACACGCCGACGGCTCGGCCGAGAAGCTCGCAGCCGCCATCCCGTCGCTGCCGCCGCAGATCCAGCCGCGAGCGTCGGAGGCGGCCATGCGGATCGCCCCGCCGCTGGAGGGCGGGACCGTCTACACCGACGACAAGGCGCCGGTGGAGTGGCTCATCGACACGTCGATCGTGGAGTTCGCCGCCGAGGGCGAGGGCGACTGACCGGCCGATCCCGTGACGGATCGGGTGTGGCACCGTAGTGCCGGCGTGCGCCGCCTCCTCGCCGGGCTCGGTTCCTGCCCTTCGCGCCCTAGGCGGAGCGGACTTCCCCGATCCCGCCGGAGTGGATGCTCGCGACGAGCCCGTCGCGGAACGTCCATGTCCACATGATCTGCGCCCGGATCGCCTGCGGGCCGATCCTGCCCTCCGCGAGTCCGCGGATGACGATCCCGTCGGCGGAGGGGGCGAAGCTCTCGGGGGTGATCGTCAGGTCGTCCCAGACTCGCTGCGTGTCGGCGAAGTAGTCGCGGATGCCGTCGTGCCCGCGGTACGGCTCGAAGCGTCCCGCGAGTCTGCCCGTCGCCTCGACATCGAGGACGACGTCGTCGGTCATGTGTTGCAGCCCGGCCTCGATGTCGCCCGCGGTGAACGCGTCGTAGACCGCCTGCGCGATGGCGATCTCGTGCGAGAAGTCCCGGGGGCTGTCAGGTGCGGCCATGCGCGACGGTGGCGGGGCAGAGGGACGGAGCAACGTTACGCCAGCCAGCGGTCCAGCGGCAGCGCTTCCCCCACGCGAGCCAGCGCGTCGGCGGTTGCGTGCTCGGCGCGCGCGAGCGTGGCGACCTCGACCTCGCCGAGGCGCTCGATCGTCGCCAGGTTCGATCGCTGCATGGCGGTGGGATGTTCCGGCCAGGGGGTCAGGACGACCGCGCAGACATCGAGGCCCACCGACCGGGCGGATTCGATCGTCAGCAGGGTGTGGTTGATCGTGCCGAGCCCCGGCCGCGCGGCGACGAGGACGGGGAGCCCGAGCATTACGGCGAAGTCGCGGACGAGATAGCTGTCGCCCAGGGGGACGAGCAGGCCGCCGACGCCTTCGACGATGAGGGCATCGGCCTGCGACGCCGCGTGCCGGGCGGCGACGACGAGCGTGTCAGGGTCGATCGGCGTGCCGTGCTCCTCGGCGGCCAGGTGCGGGGACACCGCGGGACCGAACCGGTACGGGGAGACGCCGTCGGCGTCCATGCTCCCCGTGGCCGCGGCCAGCAGTTCGTGGTCGGCCGGATGGTCAGGGAGCGGCTCGTCGATGCCGGTGACGACCGGCTTGAACGGCACAGCGCGCTCGTCACGTGCCGTCAGCGCGGCGATGATCGCCCCGGCGACGAAGGTCTTGCCCACCTCGGTGTCCGTCGCGGTGACGAACAGGCCACGGCTGTGTACGGGGGCGTCTTCGATCACCGCGCGCGGAGCCGCCGCGCTACGCGGCGCGGGCGATCGAGTCGGCCTGCTGGTCGAACACGCCGCCGGCACGCGGGGGCGGGGGCGTGTCGACCGCGGACGGGTGGGCGTCGCGACCGTCCTCGCCTTCGTGCGGGGCACGGCTCTGCGCGGCAGCGATCGGGACGCCGGCCGACGGCCGCCATCCGGCGGCGAGCGCCGCCTTGCCGAGCACCCGGGCGGCCTCGCGCAGCTCGTCCTTCGTGTGCGAGGCCATGACCGCGAGGCGCAGCCGCGACGTGCCGTCCGGGACGGTGGGCGGGCGGATCGCCTGCGCAAAGACCCCGCGTTCGAGCGCGGCCTCGCAGACGCGCATCGCGATGTCGGCCTCGCCCACGATCAGCGGGATGATCTGGGTGGTCGAGCCCGCGACCTCGAAGCCCTCGCGGGCGAGTTCGTCACGCAGGACCGCGGCGTTGGACTGCAGGCGCTCGACGCGGCGCGGCTGTTCGAAGAGCAGGTCGAGCGCGGCCATCGCACCGGCGACCGCCGGGGGCGGCGGGGCGGTGGAGAAGATCAGCGAGCGCGCCGTGTTGGTGAGGTACGCGGCCATCTCGCCGTCGCAGGCAGCGAACGCGCCGTAGGAGCCGAGCGCCTTGCCCAGCGTGCCGATCACCACGTCGATCTGGCCCTCGAGCCCGGCCTCGGCGACGGCACCCCGTCCGTCGGGGCCCATGCAGCCGGTGCCGTGCGCCTCGTCGACGACGACATGCGCGCCATAGTGCTCGGCGAGCTCGACGATGCCCTCCAGGGGCGCGACGTCGCCATCCATCGAGAACACGCTGTCGGTGACGATGAGCGGCGCCCGCGTGCGGCCCCGGCGCCCGTCCCCGTCGCGGACGGCCTGCTGCAGGCCCCACTCGAGGTGGTCGAGGTCGCAGTGCCCGTAGACGAAGGTCTCGCCCCGCGCCAAGCGGCAGCCGTCGATGAGCGACGCGTGGTTGAGCTCGTCGCTGAAGATCGTGGTCCCGGCGCCGCCGAGTGCGCTCACGACGCCGAGGTTCGCCAGGTAGCCGGAGCCGAAGAGCAACGCGGACTCGGTGCCCTTGAACATCGCCAGCGACTCCTCGAGCCGGCGGTGCACCGTCATCGTGCCGCTCACCAGGCGCGACGCGCCCGCGCCGACGCCCCAGCGCATCGCGGCGTCGGCGGCCGCCTCACGCACGCGCGGGTGATCGGCCAGGCCGAGGTAGTTGTTCGAGCACAGCAGCAGGACGGGCTTGCCGTCGAGCACGACGCGCGGGCCCTGCGGCCCGCTGACGAGCCGCATACGCCGGAACAGGCCGAGCTCCTTGAGCTCGTCCAGTCGCTCTCGGATCTCGGTCACGTCAGGTTTCCTCCCCGGTGAGTTCCCGCGCCTAGTTGCCGGCCTGCGCCGACACGCGGTTCGGCGTGCCGTCGGGTCGGGGCGGCACTCGGCGCTTCTTCGCGAAGCGAAGCTGGGTGGACGGATCCCACAGGCGGACCTCAAGGTCGACCGGACCGGCGGGGGTCGCGGTGTCGAGGTACGCACCGACGGGGTCCGGCGTCGCGCCCTCGAGCCACCCGGAGCGGTTGTCCGGGCGCGGGTTCGTGCCGTTGTCGTCCTGACGCTCGATGTTCAGCCCGAGGTCTTCGAACATCTCGCGGTCCTGCTCGGGCGTGTTGCCCAGGGTCGTGAGGAAGTTGCCCATCATCACGCCGTTGACGCCGGCCTTGACCGCCAGGGGCTGCAGCTCACCGAGGTTCTCGGTCCGGCCCCCGCAGAGACGGAACAGGGCGTCGGGCAGGATGAGGCGGAAGATCGCCACCCACTGGACGGCCTCCCACGGGTCCATGTACTCGCGGTCGCCGAACTTCGTGCCGGCGCGCGGGTTCAGCAGATTGATCGGCACCGAGGTCGGGTTGATCTCGGCGAGCTCAAATGCCATCTCGACGCGCTGCTCCTGCGTCTCACCGAGGTTGAGGATCCCGCCGACGCAGGTCTCGAGGCCGGCCTGCTTGACCGCGTCGATCGTGCGCAGGCGGCCCTCGTAGCGGACCGTCGTGGTGACCTCGTCGTAGTAGGACTTCGACGTCTCCACGTTGTGATGCACGCGCTGGATCCCGGCATCCTTGAGCTGGGTGGCGCGAGCGACGCTCATGTGGCCGATGGAGGCGCAGCGCTTGAGGTTCGTGTTCTGGGACACCAGCCTGGCGCCCTCGAGCAGCTTGTCGAAGTCGCGCTTGGAGAGCCCCTGGCCCTGCGTGACCATGCAGAAACGGTGCGCCCCCGCGGCCTCGGCGGCCTTGGCGTGCTCGAGGATCTGCTCGGGCTCCATCATCGCGTGCATCGGCGTCTCGGCCTCGGCGAACCGTGACTGGGCGCAGAACCCGCAGTCCTCGGCACAGCCGCCGGACTTCGCGTTCACGAGCGAGCACATGTCGGTGCTGTCGCCGAAGTGCTCCACGCGGGCGGCCCACGCGCGCTCGACCAGCGCCTCGATGTCCTTCGGGTCGGTGAGCGCTCCGAGTTCGAGCGCTTCCTCGCGGGTGATCAGCGGCGGCATGGACGCAAAGGTACGACGCGCCCCGGACGGGTGCGCGGGGACGGACCGACCGGACCTGCCGCTGGGTGACGAGGTGGTGCGTAAGTTCGCGCGAGCCCCACCGTTGAGATGGCGAGACCACGTTGAGGTGCCAGCTTGCGAATCGTAGGCTGCGCACGCCCCGCGCGGGGGTCCCGCGCTACACAGGAGACATCTTCATGACCACTGCCACGAAGTTCCGGCCCCTCATCCTCGCCGCTGCTGCGGCCTCGGCACTCGCGCTCGGTGCGTGCGGCAGCGACGACACCGCCGACAAGCTGCAGGATCAGGCCGACAAGATCCAGACGCAGGCCACGCAGCTGCAGGAGCAGGCGAAGACCACCGCCGAGCAGATCCAGAGCGGCGAGAAGTCGGCCGAGGAGGCCGCGCAGGAGCTGCAGGATCAGGCCAGCACCGTCCAGGAGTCCGTCAAGGACGCGGCCACGACCGCGATCGACGCGGCGAAGGAGCAGACCGGTGTGCCGGACGAGGCCCAGGACGCGCTCGACCAGGCCAAGAAGGACCTGGAGTCGGCGACGACTCCATAGCGCGTTACGAGATCGCGCTCAGACGCGCGATCTCGTCTGCGCCCAGGCGGAGTTCCTGCACGGGCAGGAGCTCCGCCAGCTGCTCGACGGTGCGCGCGCTGGCGATCGGTGAGCAGACCGTCGGCTGCGCGGCGAGCCAGGCGAGCGCGACGGCCGCGACCGTCGTGTCGTGGACGGCGGCGACTTCGTCGAGCGCGGCGAGGATCGCGACCGCCCGGTCGTCCTCGAGGAACTTGGCGGCGCCGGCGCCCCGGCCGCTCCCGCCGGGTGCGGCGCCCGGCCGGTACTTGCCGGTCAGGAACCCGGACGCCAGCCCGTGGTACGGGATCGTGGCGAGCCGCTCACGGGCGACGATGTCGCAGTCGCGCCGCTCGAAGTCGCGCTCGAGCAGGTTGTAGTGCGGCTGGATCGCGACGTACCGCGTGAGCTGGTGGCGGTCGGCGTCCTCCAGCGCCTCGGCCAGCCGCAGGCCGGTGTAGTTCGACGCGCCGATGTACCGGACCTTGCCCTCGGTGATGAGGTCATGGAACACGCCGAGCGTCTCGGTGAGCGGCGTGGCGTGGTCGTCGATGTGCGCCCAGTAGAGATCGATGTGGTTGGTCCGCAGGCGGCGCAGCGACCCCTCGACGGCGTTGCGGACGGTGTTCGCGGACAGGCCGTGCAGGCCGTGGAGTTGGCCGACCTTCGTGGCGATGACGAACCGGTCGCGGTCGGCACGTTCGGCCAGCCACTCGCCGATGATCGTCTCGGACTCGCCGCCGGTGTTGCCGGGAACCCACTGCGAGTACACGTCGGCGGTGTCGATGAAGTTCCCGCCAGCGCCAGCGTAGGCGTTGAGCACGGCGTGGGACGTCGAGGTGTCTGCGGTCCAGCCGAAGACGTTGCCGCCGAGGCAGAGGGTGGAGACGTCGAGGTCGGTGTGGGGGATGGTCGGCATGGGGCTCCGGCGGGTCCGTCCCGGGGACGGTATTGGACGTGGACGCGGCCTTCTCGCGCCGTTGGCGTCGATGTTCACAAGATCCTGATCACTGGGGCGCATGAAACGCCTGAAGCTCTCCAAGGGCAAACCGGTCTGAGCGTCACATAGTGGTCGCCATGGCGACACCGATGTGACGCTCACGGGGCCGGCGGGGCGGGCGGGCGGCCCGCTACTTCCCTTGCCAGCGTGGCGGCCGCTTCTCCGCGAACGCCTTGACGCCCTCGGCGAAGTCCTCGCTGTCGAAGCAGCTGTGCCGCAGGTCGATGAGCTCCTGCTCGATCGCCGGGTCCAGCTCGCGCTCGGCCCGCAGCAGCTCGCGCAGGACGCGCTTGTTGCCCCGTAGCGAGAGCGGCGCGTTCCCAGCGAGCTTCGTCGCGAGGGACAGGGCGGTCGTTTCGACGTCCTCGGCCGGGATGACGCGGTTCACCAGACCCCAGTCCAGGCCGGTCGTCGCGTCGATGTAGCGGCCCAGCAGAAACAGCTCGCGCGTGCGGTTGATGCCGATGGCGTCGATGAAGCGCCGCAGTCCCGTGTGCGAGTAGACGAGGCCGAGTTTCGCCGGCGGCATGCCGAGCTTCGCCGTGTCGGCCGCCACGCGGAAGTCGCAGACGAGGGCGAGCTCCAGGCCGCCGCCGATGGCGTGGCCGGGGAGCGCGGCGACGGTCGGCACGTCGGTGCCCTCGAGCGCGTGGAGCGCGTCGGCGAACGGGTGCGCGACGAGCTCCTCCGCCGCGGCGGCGAAGCCGTCCTCCGGCAGGTCGGAGAGGTCGTAGCCCGCGGAGAACATCGAGCCTGCGCCGGTGAGCAGGATGCAGCGGGCGTCGTCGTGTCCCGCGACCGCGGCGGTGATCCCGTCGAGGATCGGGTGGTCGAGGGCGTTCCTCTTCTCGGGATTGGAGAGGGTGAGCCGGACGACCCCTTCGGCCGGCCGGTCGACGCTGAGCATGCCCGGCATGACGGCGAGGAGGCTAGTCCACCCGCCCGCGCGGGCGTCGCGCGGCCTACTCCAGCACGACGAGCGTGTCGCCTTCCTTCACGCTCTGCCCTTCCTCGCAGAGGATCTCCTTGACGGTGCCCTCGTCCTCGGCCTCGACGGGCATCTCCATCTTCATGGACTCGAGGATGGCGACCGTGTCGCCCTCGCTGACGCTGTCGCCGACCTGGCATTCGATCTTCCACACCGTGCCTGTGATGTGGGCTTCGATCTCCGGCACACCTGCCTCCTCAACCTGCTTCCGGGGGATGGGTGCGCGGAGCGTAATGGCCGGGGCGGGCGTGTTCGCGGGGCGCACCGACCGGCTGTACGGGTGCCGCTCGGCAATCTCCGACCGTCTGTCGATGGGTGATCCACGACCCCCGCCGTACCTTTGTGCCATGCGATCCAGCGAGGCCATGCACCGGGGACACACCGTCTCCTCCTGCGACGATCCCACCCGGTGCATGGGACTGGAACGTGCCCGCCACGGCGCCCTGACCCAGTGCTGTGGCGGCAAAGGGTGGAGGCCTTCGGGCCGGCGCGCAGTCTCCCGCGTGTGACACCACCTATTCGGTGAGGTAGGCCGGAGCCGAGGGGACCCCGAGGTGAGTATGGGACAGACTCACCTCGGGGCCGGCTCCGGTCTCCTCCCGAGCCCCTTCTGACTGAACCCGCCCGCCGCGGGGCGTAGGCTGCCGCGGCGATGATCCTGGCCATCGACCAGGGCACGACGGGCTCGACCTGTCTCGTCTTCGACGAGGACGGGGAGCTTGCCGGCCGCGCCTACCGCGAGTTCCGCCAGCACTTCCCCCAGCCGGGGTGGGTGGAGCACGACGCGCGCGAGCTCTGGGAGGTCACGCGCGACGTGGCCCTTGAGGCACTCGACGACGCCGGCGTCCCCGAGGGCGGGCTTCGGGCCATCGGGATCACGAACCAGCGCGAGACCGTCTGCGTATGGGACGCGGACACCGGGCAGCCGCTGCACCGCGCGCTCGTCTGGCAGGACCGGCGGACCGCCGCGCGCTGCGACGAGCTCCGCGAGGCCGGCCACGAGCCCCTCATCCGCGAGCGCACAGGCCTCGTCATCGACCCGTACTTCTCCGGGACGAAGATCGCATGGCTGCTCGAGCACGTCGACGGGCTGCGCGAGCGCGCGGCGACAGGCCGGGCGCGGTTCGGCACGGTCGACAGCTGGCTCATCTACAACCTGTGCGGCGAGCACGTCACGGACGCGAGCAACGCGTCGCGGACCCTGTTGTGCGATCTGCGGACCGGGGACTGGGACGACGAGTTGCTCGCGCTGCTGGGTGACGTGCCCCGCGCGTCGCTGCCGGAGGTCCGGCCGTCGATCGGCGAACTCGGACGCGTGCGCGAGGAGGCGCTGCCGGGGTTCGGCGGCGTGCCCGTCAGCGGGGTCGCGGGCGATCAGCAGGCCGCGCTCTACGGGCAGGCGTGCCTGGACCCCGGGCTGGGGAAGAACACGTACGGCACCGGGTCGTTCGTCCTCATGAACACGGGTGACGAGCCGCCCGCCCCCGCCGAGGGGCTGCTGTCGACGGTCGCATGGCGGATCGGCCGGCGCACGCAGTACGCCCTTGAGGCGTCGATCTTCGTGACGGGCGCCGCGGTGCAGTGGCTGCGAGACGGGCTGGGGCTCATCGAGGTCGCCGCTGAGACCGAGCCGCTCGCCGCGTCGCTGCAGGGCAACGACGGGGTGTACTTCGTCCCGGCGCTGACCGGGCTGGGATCCCCGCACTGGGACCCGTACGCGCGCGGGACGATCGTCGGGCTGACCCGCGGGGCCAGCCGCGCGCACCTCGCGCGCGCGACACTCGAGGCGATCGCGTATCAGGCGGTCGACGCGGTGCGCGCCATGGAGACCTCCGGCGCGCCGCGGCTGGCCGAGCTGCGCGTCGACGGCGGCGCGACGGTCAACGCCTGGCTCATGCAGTTCCAGGCCGACGTCCTGGGCGTGCCCGTCGTCGTCCCGCACATCCACGAGACGACGGCCCTCGGGGCCGCCCGTCTGGCAGGGGTCGGCTGCGGGCTGTGGACGCAGACCGACGTCCAGCGCGGCTGGCGCGAAGAGGCGCGCTACGAGCCGCGGATGGGCGCCGACGAGCGCGACGAGCTGCTGCACGGCTGGCACCGCGCCGTCGACCGCGCGCGCGGCTAGGTGGACGCGTGCGGACACATCCACCTGGCCTCCTGACATCATCCTGGTTGATGTCCCAATCGCAGGCGCCACGGCCGGCAGAGAAGCTGGTGAAGATGAAGGAGCAGGTCTACCGCGACCCGCGCCCGAAGGAGCACTTCGACCGGTTCCACGAGCGCACGCGGACGAAGCGCCCCGACGCGATGTACGAGATCGTCCGCGTCGGCGTCACGCTCTACAGCTACGGGTTCTTTCGCCTCAAGGTTCTGCGCTCGGAGCTCGTGCCCCAGAGCGGCCCGGTCATCATCGCGCCGAACCACTTCTCGTTCATGGACCACTTCTTCGCCGGGGTGGGTGTGCGGCGCAAGGTCCAGTTCATGGCGAAGTCCCAGCTCTTCGCCCGGCCGCTGCAGTTCGTGTACTCGCACGGCGGCGTGTTCCCGGTCCGCCGCGGCGAGCGCGACGACGACGCGTTCATCACCGCCCACACCGTCCTCGAGCGGGACGCCACGTTGTGCATGTACTGCGAGGGCGGGCGTTCGCGCACGGGCGATCTCGCGGAGAAGCCCAAGCCTGGCATCGGGCGTATCGCGCTGGAGTCGGGCGCGCCGATCGTCCCGACGGCGATCTACGGGTCGGCGAAGGTGCGCAACTGGAAGCGCGGGCAGTTCCCGCAGGTCACCGTGCTCTACGGCGAGCCGCTGCGCTTCCCGCGCGTGCTCGACCCGACACGTGAGCAGTCGCAGGCCGCCGCGGAGGAGATCTTCGCCGAGATCAAGGCGCTGTACGGCCAGCTGCAGGAGCACGGCCGCTCAGGCATCGCAGCGCACCTGCGCGGCGGTTGACGTCACCGCTCCCGGGGGAACCGGCCACTGTGGTGCGTGCTTGCGGGTACGGTGGTGCGCTCATGGAGGGAATCGATCCGCGGGTGCACATCGATCACGTGGTCCTGCGTGTCTCGGATGTGCCGCGCTCCGTCGCGTTCTACGGGGGACTGCTGGGCCTCGAACCCGTGCGCGAAGGGGCTGATGGCGCGACGCTCGCGCCACCCGGCGGCGACCACCCGCTGATCGCCCTGCGTCCCAGCACGATGCCGGGCCACGCCCCACAGGAGGCCACGGGTCTCTTCCACCTGGCGTTGCGATGGCCCACCCTCGGTGGGCTCGGCGAGGTGTTCTCGCGGCTTGTGCACGCCCGCTACCTGCTGAGCGGAGCGTCGGATCACGGAGTGTCCGAGGCGCTGTATCTCGACGATCCCGACGGCAACGGGGTCGAGCTCTACCACGACCGCCCGCGCGAGTCCTGGCCGCCGGGCGCGCCCGGTGAGCGCGTCGGCATGGTCACCCGCCCGCTGGACCTCAACGGCATCCTCGACGCCGCCGACGGCAGCGGCGCGGAGGACGTCGACGTCGGACATGTGCACCTCCAGGTCGCGGACCTGCCGGCCGCGCTGCGCTTCTGGGTGGACACCCTCGGCTTCGAGCTCATGCAGCACTTCGGCACCCAAGCGGCGTTCGTGAGCGCCGGCGGCTACCACCACCACGTCGGCCTGAACACCTGGCGCTCGAGGAACGCGCCTCCCGGCGCGCCTGAGCTGCCGGGGCTCGACACCGTCGCGATCGGGTATCCCGACAAGCACGCGCTCGGCGACGCGATGCGCCGCCTCGACGGCGCTGAGCGGCTGCCCGCCGGCGTGCGGATCATGCCGGTCCTCGCGTAGTCGTCAGATCCTGACGCTCTCGCAGTTCGCCGCGACGATGTCCTCCGGCCCGGCGTACACCGTGTCGTTGCCCTCGCCGCAGTCGACGCGGTCGACGCCGAGGCCGACGACCTGGATGCGGTCGTCACCGTCCTCGCCCGCGATCACGTCGTCGTCGAAGCCGCCGAAGATCGTGTCGTTGCCCGGGCCGCCGTTCAGCGTGTCGTTGCCGCGGTCGCCGTTGACCTTGTCGTCGCCTTCGTTGCCGAGCACGAGGTCGTTGCCGAACCGGCCGTACAGCTCATCGTTGCCCGGCCCGCCACGGACGGTGTCGTCGCCGTTCTCGCCGTCGACGTAGTCGTCGCCCTCGTTGCCGAAGAGCTGGTCCGGGCCGTCGCCGCCAAGGATCGTGTCCTTGCCGGGCGAGCCGTTGAGTACGTCGGCGATGGCGGTGCCGATGATGTTGTTCGAGGACGGCGGCGCGTCGGTGGAGGGCTCGGCGGGGATCTGCACGACGGTCTCGCAGCGGCGCAGGGAATCCCGCGTGGGGGCGTCGGCCTCCACGTAGACCGTGTCCCGGCCGGTGCCGCAGTCAACGAGGTCACGGTCGCCGTCGGCCACGTGGATGGAGTCCACCCCCGCGCCGCCGTTGACATCGTCGGCGCCAGGGCCGGCGACGATCTCGTCCCCGCCGTTCCCGCCGGAGAGCGTGTCGTCGCCCGAGCCGCCGTCGATCGTGTCGTTGCCGCTCGCGCCCAGGATCGAGTCCTTGCCGGCGTCGCCTCGGAGGGCGTCGTTGCCGTCGCGGCCGAGGATGTTGTCCCCCGCCGTGCCGCCGTCGACCGTGTCGTCGCCCACGCCGGCGTCGATGACCTCGCCGCCCGGGCCGCCGAGCAGCGTGTCGTTGCCTTCGCCGCCGATGATGCGGTCGGTCCCGCGGTTGCCGTTGACGTAGTCGTTGCCGGGGCCGCCGTCGAGCATCGGGTCGTTCCCGAGCCCGCTCTCGTTGATCTTGTCGTCGCCGAGCCCGCCGAGCACCTCGTCGTCGCCGTCGCCGCCGTCGAGATAGTCGTTGCCGTCGTCGCCGTTGACGTCGTCGTTGCCGGTGCCGCCGAACGCGACGTCGTTGCCGAGCCCGCCGTTGATCGTGTCGTCGCCGGCCTGGCTGGAGATGCGGTCGTCGCCGTCGCCGCCCGCGGCGGTGTCGTTGCCGGCGCCGCCCTCGAGCGTGTCGTTGCCGGGCCCTCCGTCGAGCTGATCGCTGCCGCGGAACCCGCGGAGGAGGTCGTTGCCGCCGAGCCCCTCGAGGCGGTCGGCGAGGCGTGAGCCGATGAGCTGGTCGTCGCCCTCTGTGCCGCGCTTCAGCGCGAGCCCGCCCTGGACCTGCAGGGCGGCCGGCCTCGCGCCGCGCGCGAGCCGCTGCATGCCGAGCCGGCGCCACGACCTCGTCGCGAGCACCGACACGGTGCCCGCGCGCTCATCGGCCACGTAGGCGCGCAGCGTGTCCGGCGAGAAGGTCGGATGGCCGGGGCCCTGGCCCGTCCTGGTGCGCGTGATGAGCTTGCGGCCGGGCAGGTCCACCACGGCGGTGGCCTGGCTGCCCCGCAGCGCGCCGACGAGCGCCCGGCGCCCGTCCGGGGAGATCGCGAGGCCGGCGCCGACGCCCGCCTTCAGCTTGATCGATGCGGTGAGCCTGCCCGTGACGCGGTCGTAGCCGCGCAGCTGGCCCTTCGGCGACGTCGCCCACAGCGCGCCCGTGGCGGTGAACGCGACGTCGTTGAGCGTGCCGCTCTTCGCGCGGCGGGACAGCCGGTTGCCGACGAGGTCGACGATCCCCAGCTTGTCGCGGAGCGTGACGGCCGCGCGCTGGCCGCCGGCCGCGACGGCGATCGCTCCCGGTGTCGCGCCACCCAAGGAGACCGCGCCGACGCGCTGGAGCGTCAGGGCGTCGACGAGCTCGATCGCGCCGCGCCGGGCCACGAGCAGCCGCGCGCCGTCGGTGGTCAGCGCCATGCTGCGGATCGTCCCGCCCGCGGTGTAGGTGCCGATCGCGGTCCGCCCGCCCACGTCGAGGACGACGACGCGGTTCTGCGTGGCCACGTAGCCCCGGTTGCCGTCGGGCGCGATCGCGGCCGCGACGGTGCGGCCCCCGACGGGGATCCGGCCGAGGGTGCGGTTCGTCGCGGTGTCCGTGATGGTCGCGGCGGCGTCGCCGGAGGCGACGAGGATGGCGCGCGCGTGCGCGTCGGCGGCGGGCAGCGCCAGGACGGTGAGGACGGTCGCCGTCAGGGCAGCGGGGCGCAGGTGGGGCATTGCTGACGACAACACGCGCGGTGAGTCGATGTTCCGGCGGTGCGGTGAGAACCGGCCGGCGCGACGCGTCACGTGCGTGGGGTACGGTCTGCGCGTGACCGTCCAGCCCACGTCCGTCCTGCAGCCGGGCCTGCTCGCCGGTCTGGCCGTGGCGGCTCCCGCGCCCTGGGCAATGGCGCTGGCGGCGCTCGGGGCCGAGGTCGTCGCCCCGCCTCCCGCCGCGGCGGGGGAGGACGACGCGCCGTTCATGGCGTGGGCCGAGGGCGAACACGCCATCGACGTGGTCGTCGGCGGGGCCGACCCGATCGATCCCGTCGAGGCATCGCTCGAGGCGCTGTGGCTCACGATCCGCGCCGCCGCCACGACGCACTGGATCGACCGCGACCGTGACGGCGCCGTCCTGCTGCTCGCCCCCCGCCCGCATCCGGGGCCGCACAGCACGGCGCTGCGCGCCGCGCTGGAGAACCTCGCGCGCACGCTGTCGATCGAGTGGGCGCGGTACGGCATCCGGACCACCACGATCCTGCCGGGTGACGCGACCACCGACGACGAGATCGCGACGCTGCTGGCGTTCGTCGCCTCGCCGGCGGCCGCCTACTGGTCGGGCTGCGCCGTGGCACTCGGCGAGGCCGCGCCGAGCTCGCACGTGTAGGTGAGCCACGGCGACCGCGTGCTCGACCATACCCCGCAGATGGTCGTGAACCCGGCGGGCTCCCCGTCCGGCGTGCGGGCGAGGAGCTGCACGCTGTTCGTCGACCGGGTCCCGAGACACGCGCGGGCGAGGCGCAGCAGCGCGTCGTCGCCCGGCGCGGTCTCGCAGAACGCGCAGTACTCCCGCATGCGCGGGAGCGGGTGGGGCGAGGTCTCCCTCGCCGACGAGGTCAGGAGACCATGCCGGAGAACATCCCGCCCGTGACGTTCAGCGTCTGCCCGGTGACGTAGTTCGCCCACGGCGAGCAGAGCAGGAAGATGCCGCCCGCGGCCTCCTGGGGGGTGCCCGCGCGGCCCATCGGGATGAGCATCGTCGACATCGAGCGGAGCTGCTCCGGGATGCCGAGCTGGACCTTGTCGCCGCCGATCTCCGCGGTGTTCGAGTCGTCCTTGGCCGCCGTCAGTCGCGTCTCGATGAAGCCGAACGCGACCGCGTTGACGTTGACCTTGAACTGGCCCCACTCCTTCGCGACCGTCTTGGTCAGGCCAACGACGCCCGCCTTGCCCGACGAGTAGTTGGCCTGGCCGGCGTTGCCGAACAAGCCGGAGATCGAGGAGACGTTGACGATCTTGCGGAAGACCTCGATGCCCTCCTCC
The DNA here is from genome assembly GCA_051306365.1 of Solirubrobacteraceae bacterium. GTDB lineage: Bacteria > Actinomycetota > Thermoleophilia > Solirubrobacterales > Solirubrobacteraceae > Svornostia. The sequence continues at coordinate 17,100 of JBPPNC010000233.1, read as the reverse complement.
TTCTCCTTCTTCGCCGGCTCGCGGAAGTAGGGGGCCACCGCGCGGATGGTCTGGAACGGCACCACGTTGTGGATCTCCAACATCTTGCGGAATGTGTCGTCGTCGAGCTTGTGCACCGGCGCGTCGAGCGTGTAGCCGGCGTTGTTGACGAGGATGTCGACCTTGCCCCACGCGTCGATCGCCGTCTTGACGAGCTCGTCCGCGGCGCCGGTCTTCATGAGATCGCCCGCGTAGACGACGGTCTCGCCGGCGATCTCCGAGGAGGTCTGGTTGGCGACGTCTGCGTCGAGGTCATTGATCACGACCTTCGCGCCCTGCGAGCTGAGCAGCTCGGCAGTGGCGCGGCCGATGCCGCGGGCGGAACCGGTGACGATTGCCACCTTGTCGTCGAGAACTCCCATGTGCGTCTCCTAGGGGGATGTGGTTTAACGCGTACGTGAGGCGCCCGGACTCTAGTTACGTGGCCACGGCAATGCCGACTGGACACGCTGTCGGGCAGCGGGTAGGCTCCCGCACCGGATTCTGGACCGGCGAAGGCGTGCCGGTTCGGTACCCGCACGGACGCTCAGCGCTCCTCGCCTGGGGAGGGAGGACACCGGCCGGCGGCCCCCGCTCCCACGGAGGTCGCCGGCCGGTCTGCTCTCCCACGGCGATCAGAAGGTGCGGCCGAGGATCTCGGCCATGATCTCGTCGGTGCCGCCGCCGATCGGGCCGAGCCGCGCGTCGCGCACGGCGCGCTCCATCCCGGACTCCACGAGCGTTCCGTAGCCGCCGTGCAGTTGCATGCAGGCGTCGGCCAGGTCGAAGGCCGCGCGCTGGGTCTGCAGCTTCGCCATCGTGACCTCGCGCAGCACGTCGCGGCCCGCGGCGAACATCCCGAGCGCGTTGAACGTCATCGCGCGCGAGGCGTTCAGCGTGACCTCGAGCTCGGCGAGCTTGTGGCGGATCGCCTGCTGGGCGACCATCGGCCTTCCGCCGATCTGGCGGGTTCGGGTGAACTCGATCGTCTGCTCGAGCACCGCCTCCATCCCGCCGACCGCGCCGAGCGACATCTGCAGTCGCTCCCACTGGAAGTTGGCCATGATCAGCGCGAAGCCCTGGTTCTCGACTCCGAGCAGGTGGTCCTCGGGGACGAAGACGTCCTGGAGCGCCACCGTGCCGGTGTCCGACGCGTGCCAGCCGAGCTTCTCCAGTGCGGAGCACTCGACGCCCTCGCCGCGTTCGATGACGAGGAACGAGATCCCGGCGTGGCGGTCGCCCTCGCCGGTCCGCAGCGCGGTGACCATCGCGTCGAAGCGCACGCCGTTGGTGATGAAGGTCTTCTCGCCGTTGACGAGCCAGCCGCCGTCCACGCGCTCGGCGCGGGTGCGCATTCCTGCGACGTCGGAGCCCGCGCCCGGCTCGGTGATACCCAGCGCGCAGCGCAGGTCCCCGCGGATCGCGGGCGCCAGCCACCGGCGCTTCTGCTCGTCGGTGCCGAACTTCCAGATCGGCGGCGCGGCGATCTCGCTGTGGGCACCGAGCCCGGCCGCGACGCCCGCCGACCCGCACCGTGCAAGCTCCAGCGCCCACAGCGCCGCGCGCAGCGTGCCCTCGCCGAAGCTCGGGGCGGTGCCGCCCCAGTCCGGCTCGAACTTCAGCCCGAAGTACCCGGCCGCGCCGACCGTCCCGAACAGCGCATCGGGGAAGTACTCGGCCTCCTCCCATTCGTCGGCGTGCGGGCGCAGTTCGGCGGCGATGAACTCCCGCATCTCGGCGCGGATCGCGTCGTGATCGGCGGTGAACGGCGGGTGCGGGGCGGGATCGGGCATGGTGTGACGGATCCTAGCTGGCTGGCCAACCGAACTCCGGGCGGGTGGCTACGCCGGCGTCGTGACGTCGAACGTGATGAGGCCCAGACGTCGCGTCGTCGAGGATGACCTTCGCGTGGATGTGCGGGCTGCGGCCCGGTCGGCTGGCACGCAGCGCGCCGGCGCTGATGGTGCCGGCGCTGGCAAGCGCGCGGCGTCGGGTCGTCCGGGTCATGGGTGTGACCGTACGGCTCCCACCTTGGAGGTTCCTGGGTGTCGGCTGGGTGGACACGCGCCCTCCCCACAATGCGTTTCCCCGGCTTCTGCGATCGAGCCGTCGTGCGTTTCGTCGATGAGACGTGGGCATGCGTCAGACCGCCGTGGCCGTTCTTCCATCCGCCGACCCCTTCGACTCGCACCACCTGTCCGCGACGTTGTCGTCTCGCGCGCGGCTGGCAGTCCTGCGACGCCTCGACGGAGCGGACCACGACCACGGGCTACTCCTCCCTGGCCACGCTCAAGGAGCACCCGGTGCACGCGCTGAAGATCGACCGGATGTTCGTCGCCGGCCTCGGCGCCGACGCCGGTGACGCCGCGATCGTCGATGCGGTCATCGGCATGGCGCACGGCATGGCCCGCCCGGTCACCGCTGAGGGCGTGGAGCACGAGGGCCATCTCGCGATCCTCAAGGGCCTCGGGTGCGACGACGCGCAGGGCTACCTGCTCGGCCGGCCCGGTCCGCTCACCGACGCGGTCGGCGAGCCGCCGGCGTAGCGGTCACTGACCGGCGTCGGAGAGCCGGCGCAGCTCGTCGCCCAGCGTGCGCTCGACGGCGTCGGCCATTGCCGGCCCGTACAGCGCCATGACGCCCTCGGCCGAGAGCGGCCGTAGCTCCTCGATCGCCTCGGCGATCTGCGTCCAGCGCTCCTCCGGGTACCCGTCGCGCTCGAACGGACGCCAGACGTGCTCGACGAACACGTCGACGTTCGACTGGGCGATCTGCTCGCAGAGCTCGCGCACGTGCCGGTGCGCGGCGAGCGCCGCGCCGAGTGGGATCCCGTACTTGATGTTCTCCGCGGCGATGCGCAGCGTCAGCGGGTTCGGCACCTCGAAGCTGCCGTTTTCGAGCGGCACGAGGACGCCGGTGTCGACGGCGTCCTGCAGCAGGCCGGGCTCCTCGTCGGGGCCGATGAGGTGCTCCAGTTCGCCGCGCGTAACGACCTGGGTTGTCTCGCCGGTCCATGGCACGTGCATGAGGCGGCGCAGGCGCAGCAGCACGCTCGAGTCGTGGGTCGCGTCGAGCAGCTGCTTGATCCCCTTGAGGTTGAAGCCGTCGGCCTGGAGTTCGCGGACAAGGCGCAGGCGGCGCACGTGCTCGTCACCGTAGTAGCCGACGCCGTCGCGCACCTCCGGGGGCGGCAGGAGGCCGAAGGTGCGGTACGAGCGGATGTTGCGGACGGTCATGTCCGTCTCGGCGGAGAGCTGCTCGATGGTGAGCCGGGCGTCGGGCGTTGACACGGTGCGAGAGCGTACCGCTGGACCGCGTGACGGCAAATGATGTAACGTCGCCTCATGTCAACAGGTCCTCTCCCCGGCCTGCCGCCAGGCCCGCGTGTGCCGACGGCCGCCCAGACACTCGCGATGGTGACGCGTCAGCGGCCGCAGCTCGAGCGCGTCCGCCGCCGGTACGGGAACATGTTCACCGTCCGCGTGGCCGGCTTCGGGCGCTTCGTCATCGTCGCCGACCCGGCGCTGGTCAAGCAGGTCTTCACCGCCGACCCGAAGGTCCTGCACGCGGGTGATCACAGCCCGCTGCGCAGCATCCTGGGCCGCCACTCGCTCCTCGGCATCGACGAGGAGCGCCACCTCGAGCAGCGCCGGCTGCTGCTGCCGCCGTTCAAGGGGCAGCGGATCCAGGGCTACGAGACCCTGATCGAGGAGATCACGCTCGCGGAGATCACCGACTGGCCGGCGGGTCGCGAGTTCTCCGTCGCCGGCTCGATGCAGCGCATCACGCTGCGCGCGATCCTGCGTGCGATCTTCGGCGCGAGCGGAGACGAGCTGCGCGAGCTCGAAGCGCTCATGCCCCCCCACACCGAGCAGGGCTCGCGGCTGGCGACCGCCGCGTACCTCCAGCACGACCTCGGGCCCTGGAGCCCGTGGGCGCGGTTCCTGCGCAGCCGCGCGAAGATCGATGCCGTCCTCGACCGTCTCATCGCGATGGCGAAGGCCGACCCGGAGCTCGATGAGCGGCCCGACGTGCTCGCGCTGCTCGTCCAGGCGACGCACACCGACGGCACGCCGATGGCCAACGACGAGATCCGCGACCAGCTCGTCACGATGATGGCCGCAGGCCACGAGACGACGGCACACCAGCTCAGCTGGGCGGTCGAGCGGCTGCGCCGGCACCCGGACGTGCTCGCACGCCTCGTCGAGGAGGCCGACGAGGGTGGCGGGGCGTTGCGCGAAGCAACCATCCGCGAAGTGCAGCGCACCCGCCCGGTCATCTTCTTCGCCGGCCGCTACTGCATGGAGCCGTATGAGCTCGGCGGCTACGTCCTGCCGAAGGGCACGCGGGTCGGGCTGGCTGCGGCGCTCACGCACTTCGACCCCGAGCTGTTCGAGGACGCCGGACGCTTCCATCCGGATCGATTCCTCGACCGGCTGCCGGACACCTACAGCTGGATCCCTTTCGGCGGCGGCATGCGGCGCTGTATCGGCGCGACGTTCGCGCACATGGAGATGGACGTGGTGCTCCGGGTCCTGCTCCAGCATGTGACGTTCACCCCGACCGACGACCCGGATGAGGGCTGGCGCTTCCGCGGGGTCGCCATGGCGCCGAACCGCGGGGGACGGGCCGTCGTCGCACGCCGGGTGCGCAGCGCGGAGCCGGCCCCGGTGCCCACGCCGGCCTGACGCGTCCTCACCGTCGGTGCGCGCCGCCGCCGCCCGTGAGCCTGGCGCGAGATCGCATTCACCCTCGTCGTGTGTCGACGGCGGTCGCGCGGGCGCCGTGCCGGGCGGCCGCGATGGTGGAGGTGCTCGATCCGGAGATCCACCTCGCGGACCGGGTGAAAAGACCACCGGGAGTCGGACGGAGGCATGCGCGGCGCGTGCCCGGTTCCCCCAGCGGTGAATCGTGCGGTTCGGACCGCGGGTGGGCGGGCAACGGGCTCGTGATGACGGTGCCGCATCTCGCCTCACAGCCGTGTCCGGCGTCGACCCGGGCGAAGGCGATGACCGTCGGGATCGAGGAGGAGGTGCTGCTCCTCGACCCGGAGTCGCACGCCCTGGCTCCGGTCGCCGACGCCGCCCTGCGGCGCCTCGGCGGTGACCCGCGTTTCGTCGCAGAGCTTCCCGCTGGCCAGCTGGAGATCCGGCTTCCGCCCGCGGCGTCCGCGCTCGAGGCCGTGGCCGGTCTGCGTGCAGCGCGGCGCGACCTTGCGGAGGCGCTGCACGGACTCGCACGGCCCGCTGGGTCGGCGGTCCACCCCGGCGCCCCGGGAACCGCGCCCCTGAACCGCGGCGCACGGTATGAGCGACTCCGTGCCGAGTTCGGCCGGCTCGCCGAGCGCCAGCAGGTCTGCGCGCTCCAGGTGCACGTCGCGGTCGGTGACCGTACGCGGACGATCGCCGTCCACGACGCGCTGCGCACGTACCTGCCCGACATCGCGGCGCTCGCGGCCAACGGGCCGATGTACGAGGGGTGCGACACAGGCTTCGCCTCGATCCGGCCGCTGCTCTGCCGCCTGCTGCCCCGCCAGGGCGTCCCGCCGGTGCTCGGTGACCCCGTGGCCTTCGACGACGAGCTGGCATGGGGCGCTCGGTCCGGCGCGCTCGGCGACCCCACGCTCTGGTGGTGGGAGCTGCGCCCGCACCCGGTCCACGGCACTCTCGAGATCCGGGTGGCCGACACGCAGACCACGCTCGGGCAGACCACGGCGGTCGTCGCGTTGGTGCATGCGCTCGTCGCGACGCTCTCGGCGCGGCTCGAGACGGAGGGGTCGCTGCCGGTTGCGCCCACCTGGCGCATCGAGCAGAACCGCTGGGCGGCGTGCCGTGACGGGCTGGGTGCGACCTTCGCCGACGTGTACACCGGCGAGCGCACCCCCGTCGCCGATCGCCTGCGGGGGCTCGTCGCCGACGTCACGCCCGCGGCGGAGCGGTTGGGGTGTGCCCGCGCGCTCGGCGGGGTCCTCGACCTGCTCGACACCGGAGGTGGGGCGGCGTGGCAACGCAGTCAAGCGGCGGCAACCGGCATCGGCGAGCTGCCCGCCCGGCTCGCCGACCGCTTCGGAGACGAGACCGTCTGACGGGTCGCGGTTCGCGTGGGCGACACGCGGGTATCGGCCGGGCGTGTCCTTTCTCCCTGCACCTCGCGGCCCGATCTCCGAGTTGCTCCTCCACGCACTCAGGGTTCCCGCGGGGTCCCTGCCCACCTTGCCCGTGCTCGCGCTGCCCGAGGACCCGCTCGCCGACGACGACCTCCAGCTCGCGCTCTACACCGCGTACGAGCTGCACTACCGCGGCTTCGACGAGGTCGATCCGCGTTGGGAGTGGGATCCCGGGCTGCTCGCCCTGCGCGCCACGCTCGAGCGGGCCTTCGAGGAGGCGATCACCCGCGCGGTTCCGCGCCGGGCGGCGGTGGCGCCCGCCGACGTCGACGTCGCCCTGCGCGAGATCGCCGACCCGGGCGGCGGCGGAGTGTCGTTGTCGCGTTTCATCGAGCGCGAGTCCACCCCCGAGCAGGTGCGCGAGTTTCTCGTGCATCGATCGGCCTACCAGCTGAAGGAGGCCGATCCCCACTCCTGGGCGCTGCCCCGCCTGTGGGGGCGGCCCAAGGCCGCACTGGTCGAGATCCAGGCCGACGAGTACGGCGGTGGCCGCGCGGATCGTATCCACGCCGAGCTCTTCGCTCGCGCGCTGCGCGCCCATGGGCTCGACGACCGCTACGGCGCGTATCTCGACCTCCTGCCGGCTCGGACGCTCGCGACGGTGAACGTCATGTCGCTGTTCGGCCTGCACCGTCGGCTGCGCGGCGCCCTGGTCGGCCATCTCGCCGTGTTCGAGATGACGTCCTCGGTCCCGAACGCCCGCTACGCCGCGGGGCTGCGCCGCCTCGGGTACTCCAGCGAGGATGCCACGGCGTTCTTCGACGAGCACGTCGTCGCCGACGCGGTGCACGAAAGTATCGCGGCGGTCGATCTCGCCGGAGGCCTGGCGGCTCAGCAGCCGGAGCTCACCGCCGACGTGCTGTGGGGCGCGGCCGCGCTCGTCGCGCTCGAAGACCTCTGGGAGGGCGAACTGCTCGACGCGTTCGCGGCCGGGCTGTCGTCGCTGCGCGCGCCGATTCCCGACGATGCAGCCCTCTCAGCCTGACGCTCCGGCGGCGCGCTCGCGATGTTCGGCGGCGCCCGGTGCGGAGAACCGCGTGATGCGATGGGTGCCGTCGCAGAAGGGGCGCTGGCGGGAGTGTCCACAGCGGCAGAGCGCCACCGTCTCACGGTCGATCTCGATCTCGCCGCCGTGCTGGTCCAGGATGGTGAACGGTCCGCGCACGAGGAGCGGACCGTCGCGGTACGGCGTGATGGTCACGGGGTCGTCGCGGCGGCTCATGCGGTGGCCCTTGCCCAGGCCATAGCGGCGAGCCGCCGCACACTCTCGGCGTTGCGCATCTGGATGAGCGGCGCTGTCGCGAACCCCGGGAGGGCCCCGGTGACGCCGCCGGTGGCGCGCTCGTCGATCGAGATGACGGTCCCCCCGTCGGCGGGCGTGAACGTCAGGGTGACGATGCCGATGAATAGCGGGCGGGCGCGGACCTCGAGTTGCAGCCGGTGCGGCGGGTCGGCCGCGACGACGCTCGTGGTGTCATGCAGCCGCAGGGGCTTGACGCCCTGCGCGTGACGGAAGGTGGCGCCGACCTCCGGCCAGTCGCCGTCGAAGCCTTCGATGTCGTCGGCGCCGATCACCCAGAAGGCGTAGCCGCGCGCGTCGGCGACGATGCTCCAGGCGTCATGCGGAATCGTGGGGACCCAGGCGCTGTTCTCGGCCATGTTCGTGGTTCCTATCGGTCGGCGGGGGGAAGCCCGCGCACGGCGGGCCCGTCGAGAACGCGGCCGGTGCACGCGTCGAACCGCGACGCGTGACAGGGGCAGTCCCAGCTGCGCTCTGCGGGGTTGAAGCGCACTTCGCAGCCCAGATGGGTGCAGACGGCGGACAGGCGGTGCAGGGCTCCCGCGTCGTCGCGGTACGCCGCGACCCGGCGGTGAGGAGGGCCGTGCACGGCGCCCTCACCGGGCTCGATGTCGTCCGGAGAGGGACCGGGGCGCAGCCGGCCGGTGGTGAAGCGCCAGCCGTTGCCGGCGTTCTCCTGCGCGGCCTGCGCGAGCGCCGGAACGGGTGGAACCCGAGGATGGTCGAACGCGAGGGCGTGCGGCGACAGACGGTCCGCGAGGCACGCGAAGACGTGGTGCGCTGCGGCGGTGCCGAGGGTCATGCCCCACTTGCGCAGGCCGGTCACCGCCCAGATGCGCCCGCCGGAGGCCAGGATGGTCTCGGCGTACGGGAGTTCGTCCGCGCTCGTCATGTCCTGCGCAGACCAGCGGTGCGTCAGCGGCGCGTCGCCGAACCAGTCGCGCGCGGTGGCTGCCAGGGCGGCGTAGCGCGCTTCGGTGTCGGTCTCCCGGCCGGTGGCGTGGCCCTCGCCGCCGACCATCGTGAGTTCACCACCGCCGGGCAGCGGCGTCGAACGCAGGCTCCGGCCCGGGCTGTCGGCGCTGTAGAGCATGGCGGGCACCGGCTCGGCGGTGCGCACCCCGACGATGTACGAGCGCGTGACGTGCATCCGCGCGAAATGCAGGGACCGGTCGAGGATCGGGTACTGCGTCGCGAGCACGACCCGGTCGGTCTCGAGCGTCGCGCGGTCGGTGCGGACGATGACGCATCTCTGCGCGGCATCGACGCCGGTCACGCGCGTGTGCTCGGCGATCAGGCAGCCCGCGGCCTCGGCGCGGTCGGCAAGCTCGAGGATGTACCGCCGTGGGTGCATCTCGGCCTGCGCCGACATCCGCACCGCCGCCAGCGCGGAGGCTGGGCCGGGAACGTCGTCCGTCAGCGTCGCGGGCAGCCCGAGGACGCGCGCAGTCTGCGCCTCGGCCTCGATCTTCCTCGTGCGCCGCTCGTCCGTGGTGTACGTGTATGCGTCCCGTCCCCGCCAGTCGCACGCGATGTCCTCGCTCGCGACCAGGTCGCGCATCCAGGCGAGCGCCGCTTCATTGGCGTGCCCGTACGCGGCCGCGCGGTCATCGCCGACGCGCCGGCGCAGCTCGTCGTACACCAGCCCGTGGGCGGACGTGACCTTGGCGGTCGTCGCCCCGCTCGTCCCGCCACCGAGAACCTCGGCCTCCAGCAGCGCGACTCGCGCGCCGGATCGTGCGAGCAGCAGCGCGCAGGTGACGCCGACGATGCCTCCGCCCACCACAGCGACGTCCACCCGGGCACCGCGCTTCAAGGGCGGTCGCCGGCGGGCGTCCGGAGTGGAGGACAGCCAGTACGACCCAGCGGTGGCCGCTCCGGACCGGCCCTTCGGGCCGGGCGCCTCGCGCGTCGGGGAACTCATGTCGCGCTGCTACCCACGCCCAGCCACGATCACACGCCCAGCGTCTGCAGGCCGGCGCTGGCTCCGCCGTCGATGGCCGCGCGCATCTTCTGGATCGCAGCACGCAGGAGCCGCGAGACGTGCATCTGGGACAACCCCACCTCGTCGGCGATCTCGCGCTGCGACAGCCCGGCCCAGAATCGCAGCGCGACGATCTGGCGCTCGCGTGGACGGAGCGAGGCCAGCCCCACCCCGACGTCGTGTCGTGCCTCGACCCCGTCGAATTCCGCGTCGCGAGCACCGAGGGACGCGCTGAGGCTCAGCCCGTCCTCCCCGAGCGGCGCGTCGAGCGACGTCGCGGCATAACCCGCCCCGGCGTGCAGGGCCTCGGCCACGTTCTCCACGGTGCTGTTCGTGGCCTCGGCCAGTTCGGTCACGGTGGGGGCCCGGCCGCACTCCGCTGCCAGGTGCTCGGTCGCGGTGCCGAGCGCGAGGACGAGTTCCTGCAGGTCGCGCGGCGGGCGGACCAGCCACCCCGCGTCGCGGAAGTACCGGCGGATCTCGCCGGAGATCGTCGGTGCGGCGTACGCACTGAACGGCGCCCCATGGTTCGGGTCGAACCGGTCGATGGCCTTCAGGAGCCCGATGCTGCCGACCTGGACGAGGTCGTCGAGCGGTTCTCCGCGGCGAGCGTATCGCCGGGCGATCGACCGGACGAGCGGCAGCAGCCGCTCCGCAAGTTCCTCGCGAAGCACGGGCTCACGCGTCTCGTGGTACCGACGCAGGAGCTCTGCTTCTGCACAACGCATGACAGCCATGCGGAGAGGCTCACGCGCCTCGTCGGCACAGGCAATGTGAACAAGGGTGGACAATGGCCGTGGCGCCGGGTAGAACTGCGGTACAACCCGCTGACGCCGATGGATGCTGCCGACTCCACAGGACTCTCGGTCGACGTGCACCGCCCCGCGACGGGGGTGGTGGTTGTCGAGCTCACCGGCGAGATCGACATGTTCGTGGCGCCTGACGTGCGAGCGACGCTGGATCCGCTGCTGACCGGCGAACACGCGATCTGCGTGGATCTCAGCGGCGTTCCCTTCGTCGACAGCACGGCGCTCGCCGTGCTGCTGAGGGCGCGGCGTGAGCTCCGCGACCGTGGTGGCGGGTTCGTGCTCGCCGGGGCACGGGCACCGGTCGCCTCTGCGCTCGACCAGACCGGGCTGGGCACGTTGCTCCGGCGCTTTCCAGCTGTCGAGGACGCGATTGCCGCCCTCCGAGAAGAGGACGACGCGAACGCCACACCCACGTCCTGACGGCTCCGCGGTGGCGTTTGTCGCGCCGCCACGCAGGGCAGCACCTCAGGTGACATGCCCGGACCGACCCTGACCGCATCCGAGTTCGCAATGGTCACGGGTATGACCCGCGACCGCCTGCGAACGTGGGAACGCCGATTCGGGTGGCCGTGCCCTGAGCGGGCGGCCGGCGGTCCGCGCCGCTACCGGGCCGAGGACGCTCAGCGTGTCGTCGCCGTCCGCCGGCTGCACGAGGGCGGCATGCCGCTCGACCGGGCGATCACCGAGCAGTCAGACCCTCCGGCTGGGTCCATCGCCGCCTCGACGTGGCGCAGTCTGGTCGACGAGCTGCCGCTCCCGCTGGTCGTGCTGTCAGGCCCGCTGCCGCTGGCCATCGAGTACGTCAACGCGACACTGCGCGAGCGGCCCGACGGACCCCGCCCCGGTGATGTGCTCGAGGACATCGCTCCGTGGTTCAGCGACGAGGAGGCGGAGGATCTGCGCAGCGTGTTCAGCGGGGACGCACGTCTGACCCGGTGCGCGCACCCCGACTGGACCTCGGGGCTCAGCCGCACCGCCCATTCCCTGGCCGTCCGGGTGCCGCAGACCGTGCGCAGCAGGCCGCTCGTGGCGCTCATGAGCCTGGACGCGGGCGCGCAGCGCCAGGCCGGCGTGGAACGGGCCCGCCTGCGTCAGGAGCGCGTCCGCCTGCACGCCGCGACCGAGGAGCTCCAGCGCTGGTGCGCGACTTCCCGTGAAGTCGCCGAACTCACGGTGCAGCCCGGCATGCGGGCGGTCCGGGGTGCTCTCCATGCGCTGCGCCGGCGTGTGGACGCCGGCGACGCCGCATTGTACATCCAGGGCGACGGCCAGACGTACCTGCTCACCAGCGTGCGCGGCAACTTCGCCGCCGTCGGCGACGCGAGCGTTCCGCATGTCCACGCCCGGTTCCGGGAAGTGAACCGGCACGTCTGGGTCCCGCCCGGTGCGGCAGGTGCTCTCGGCGCGCCACGGGGTCACGGCGCGACGCTCGTCGGGGCGCCGATGACCGGCGGCCGGCGTGCGGTCGTCGCCCTTGCAAGCGAAGCCCCGCTCGGCTTGGGAAACGGAGAGCGCGAGCTGCTGGAGGTCTGTGCCCACCAGGTCGCGCGGGCGGTCGTCGTTCCCGAGTGACACGTGTTTCGCCCCGTACCGCGCGGGTACGGTCTGAGCGACCGCAACCGAAGGAGGACCGGTGGTGCAGACCGCACAGGACATCATGATCCGTGACCCGGAGACCGTCGCGCCGGAGGCGCCCCTGACCGAGGTCGCCGCCCTCATGCGCGACGCGGACACCGGCATGGTGCCGATCGTCGAGGGCGAGCGGCTCCGTGGTGTGGTGACCGACCGGGACATCGTCATCCGTGCGCTGGCCGAGGGCCGCGACGCGGAGGAATGTGCCGCCGGCGACATCTGCACGGCCGCGGCGGTGACGGCCGCGCCGGGCGACGACGTCTCCACGATCGTGCGCCAGATGCGCGAAGCCGACGTCCGCCGGATTCCGGTCGTGCAGGATCAACGCGTCGTGGGGGTCATCTCGATCGGAGACCTCGCCATCGAACGTGACCCCACCTCCGCGCTGGCGGACATCAGCGCAGGTGCCCCGGACCGCTGATGGATGACCGGCGGCGGGGCGGGAACTGGATGACCACAGCCCCTGACGAGGAGACGCCATGCCGCCGCTGACCCCGCTCGCCGAGATTCCGGATCCCCTCCCCGAGCGCGAGGCGCCCCAGGGTCCCGAGACGCCGGAGGTCGCGCCCGGTCGCGGGCCTGACCCTGATGTGCCGTCCGCGCCCGCGCCGGAGCCCGACTACGAGCCGGCGCCCGAGGGGCCCGAGCCGGAGCTGCCCGACCGGGATCCCGAGACCCCCACGGAGCCGTACGCGCCGCCTCCGTCTGCGTGACCGTGGACGCGTCGCGACATGCTCCTCGAGCGGGTTGGGGCCGGCGTGCTGACGGTGCGCTCCGGCGCCGACGCGCTGCAGCCGGCGCATACCCGGCTCGCACCGGTCGGACTGAACCACGGGGCGCACGATGACGACGGCTCGGGCAGCCGCGCCGAACGGCCGTGTCGGCGACGAGCCTGAGCATGAACGGCTGAATCGCAACCTCGCGGATCTGCTGAACGAGATCCGGGTCGCGATGCCCGGCGTGCAGGTGCTCTTCGGCTTCCTCCTCGCCGTCCCGTTCCAGGCACGATTCGGGGAGGCCACCGGGTTCCAGCGCGGTGTCTACTTCGTGACGCTGCTCTGCTCCGCCGCCGCGACGGCCTGTTTCATCGCGCCGACGGCGTACCACCGGCTGCTCTTCCGGCAGGGCGAGAAGGAGCAACTCGTGTTCTTCGCGACCCGGATGGCGATTGCGGGGCTCGTGACGCTGGCGGTCGCGATGACCGGCGCGGTGCTGCTGATCTCCGACGTCCTGGTCGGAGGGGCCGCCGCGCTGGTGACGGGTGCAGCAATGGGGCTGCTGTACGTCGCGCTCTGGTTCGTGCTTCCGGTTCGTCGCCGTGTTGACGGGGATACACGGTGAGCGCGGGAGCCATCGGGCCCGAGCCCGCGACGTTTCGCATCACGCTCGCGGACGAGGACGAGGAGGCCCTGCGCCGGCTCGCCGGTCGGCTGGAGGAACTCGGCCACGACGTCACCGGCCTGGCACTCTCCGTCGCGGAGGGGATCGAGCGCATCGCCGCGTCCGATCCCGAGCTGGTCATCGTCGTCCGGCACGATGACGACCGGCACGCCCTGGATCTGGTCGAGGAACTCGGGGCGGTGCTCGACGGTCCCGTCGTCGTGCTCGTCGATCCGCCGCCTGCTCGCTTCCTGGTCGCCGCCGCGGACCGCGGGGTGACGGCGTTTGCGACCTCCTCCGACCAGGAGGAACTGCAGGGTGCCTTGGAGGTGGGTGTCCGGCTGCACGCGCAGCGGGCCGCGCTGGAAGCCCGGGTCGCGACCCTGACCCGGGCGCTCGATCGCCGGGCGACGATCGAGCAGGCGAAGGGCGTCCTGATGGAGCGGCACGGCATATCCGCAGACGAGGCGCACGTGCGGTTGCGTGGCGCGGCGCGCTCGGCGGGGAGCCGTGTGGCCGACATCGCAGGGGAGGTCACGAGAGGGGTGGGGCCGTAGGGCCTCGCGCCGGAAGCTACCAGTCGGTAACATCGCGGCATGACCACCGAGCACCTCGATGTGCTGATCGTCGGCGCAGGTCTCTCCGGCATCGGCGCCGGCGTCCACCTGCAGCACCGCCGGCCCGGCACCACGTACGCCATCCTCGAGTCCCGCGACAGCATCGGCGGCACCTGGGACCTGTTCCGCTACCCGGGCATCCGCTCCGATTCGGACATGCACACGCTGGGCTACGACTTCCGCCCGTGGACGGAGGCCAAGGCGATCGCCGACGGCCCGTCGATCCTGCGCTACGTCCAGGACACCGCCCGCGAGGAGCGTGTCGAGGAGCACGTGCGCTTCGGCCACCGCGTCGTCTCGGCGAGCTGGTCGACGGCCGACGCGCGCTGGACCGTCGAGGCCGAGCGCACCGACACCGGCGAGCGCGTCCCGTTCACATGCGGCTTTCTGTACCTCTGCAGCGGCTACTACCGCTACGACGAGGGCTACACCCCGGACTTCCCGGGCATCGAGCGGTTCGGTGGCACCGTCGTCCACCCGCAGCACTGGCCGGAGGACCTCGACTACGCCGGCAAGCGCGTGGTCGTCATCGGCAGCGGCGCGACCGCGATGACGCTCGTCCCCGCGATGGCGGAGGGCGGGGCCGCGCACGTGACGATGCTCCAGCGCACCCCCACGTACGTCGTGTCCCTGCCGGCCGAGGACCCGGTCGCCAACGTGCTGCGCCGCGTGCTGCCGGCGAAGACCGCGTACGGCATCGTCCGCTGGAAGAACGTGATGCTGCAGACGGTGAGCTACCAGTTCTCCCGCCGCGCGCCGGGGGTCATGAAGCGACTGCTGAAGTTCGGCGTGAAGATGCGCCTGCCCAAGGGCTACGACGTCGACACGCACTTCACCCCGCCGTACAACCCGTGGGACCAGCGGCTCTGCCTCGTTCCCGACGCCGACCTGTTCCGGGCGATCCGCCGGGAGACGGCATCCGTCGTGACCGACCGGATCGCGACGTTCACCGAGCGCGGCATCCAGCTCGAGTCCGGCGCCGAGATCGAGGCCGACATCATCGTGACCGCGACGGGCCTGAACCTGCTCGTCTTCGGCGGCATCGGCTTGACTGTCGACGGGGAGGAGATCGACGTCTCCAAGCACATGGCCTACAAGGGCATGATGCTCGAGGGCGTGCCGAACCTCGCGTTCGCGATCGGGTACACGAACGCGTCGTGGACGCTGAAGTGCGACCTCACCTCGGCGTACCTGTGCCGTCTGCTCGACTACATGGACGCACACCGCCAGACCTGGTGCCGGCCCGAGAACTCCGACCCGGACATCGTCAAGACACCGCTGCTGGACTTCAACGCCGGGTACGTCCTGCGCGCCGTCGGCCAGTTCCCGTACCAGGGTTCGAAGACGCCGTGGAAGATGCGCATGAGCTACGCGCACGACGTGGTCGCGCTGCGGCGCGGCGAGGTCGACGACGACGGCGGCCTCGTGTTCGGCGGGACGCCGGCCCGCGCGAGCGCGCCGTCCGATCGCGTGGCGGCGTGATCAGGGACTGATCGCGAGGACCCGGAAGGCGGCCGGACAGCACGAGCTGCGGCGCCGCCCTCCTGCAGCCCTACGAGTACCAGGGGCAGCGCTGCCGGGGCGGCGAGGAGGACAGCGGCGAAGGAGTGCGAGGTCAAGGACATCGTCGGCGCCAACGCACGCACCTACGAGCTCGCATCCGGCGACGAGGGCACGTGGCCGCAGGTGCGCGTGCGTGCCAGCAACGCCAGCGGCTGGCGGGCAGGAAGCTGCCTGCGGGCTCCTCCCGACTGCGAGCGGTCGCCGTGGACGGGGCCGGGCGCCTGTCGGCGGCACGGACCGCGCGGTCCACGATCCTGCGCTGACCGTCACTGCTTCGCGCGCACGACCACCTCGCCGCCGCGCTTCGGGATCATCGTGACGTTGCGCTGAACCGCCGTCTCGGCGCGCTGGCGCGGCGCCGCGAGATCGGTCCGCCGCGCGATCGTCTCGAGCACGATGCGCTGTTCGACCATCGCGAGGGACGCGCCGAGGCAGCGCCGGATGCCGCCCCCGAACGGGACCCACGTGTACGTGCCGGGCTTGACGCCGAGCCAGCGCTCGGGGAGGAACCGCAGCGGGTCGGGGTACACGTCCTCGCGGTGGTGCAGGCCGATGATGCTCACCGCGGCGAGCGTCTGTGCGGGCAGCGTGTACTCCCCGAAGCGCCAAGGCCGCTGCAGGGACCGCACGACGATCGGGATGACCGGCCGCACGCGCATGCTCTCGTGGATGACCGCGTCGACGTACCCGTCGGGGTCGTCCCCCGCCCGGGCGACCTCGCGCAGCGCGGCGTACGCGTGCGGCGCGCGGAGCAGGCGCTCGAACGTCCACGCGAGCTGATTGGCCGTGGTCTCGTGCCCGGCGAGCAGAAGGGTGACGAGCTCGTCGCGGAGTTCGTCCTCGGTGAGCGCGACTCCGTCCTCGTCTCGGCTGCACAGCAGCACGGAGAGGACATCGACCCGTTCCGCGCCGCCGGACGCCTGCCGCTCCCGGATGATCGCGCGGTAGGAGGCGTCCAGCTCCCGCATCGCGCGGGCGAGCAGCCGGTTCGGTTCCTCGCGGCCGATGTTCGACACGTCGACGATCGGCCATGCGGGGTGCAGCGTCCGCTGCATGAGCGAGCGGGTCGCCTCGCGCACGCGGTGCTCGGTGGAGCCGGGTTCGGGCTCGTGGTCGATGCCGAAGACGCCGGCCATGATGACGTCGAGCGTGACGGCGGACATCCGCGGTGCGAGCGCGAAGGCCTCGTCGACGGGCCACGTGTCGACCTGGCGGTCGATGGCGCTCGCCACGACATCGGCGTACTGGGCGATCGCGTCCCCGTGGAACGGAGGCAGCAGGAGCTTGCGCTGGCGCATGTGGCGGTCGCCGATGAGCGTGAGGACGGAGTTCGGGCCGAGGATGGGGCGCAGCGGCGACTGCGAGGTGGCCGACGGCGCGTCGGCCGGCTTGGCGGTGAAGAGCGAGCGGACGTGGTCGGGGTGGTTCGTCACGACGAACGGGGCGCGGCCGAGGAGGGGCAGCCGGAACACGTCGCCGAGCCGGCGGTGCAGCGCGAGCGTCGACGTCAGCGGGCGCCGGCCGAAGCGGATCGTCTGCACGAGGGCAGGGGCACGCGACATGGGCGGCACGCGGTACGGCCCGCCCTCGGTCGGACCGGCGGCGGACGGAGCAGCGGCGGGCCGTACCGC
>JBPPNC010000229.1:0-21882 GCA_051306365.1 Solirubrobacteraceae bacterium | reverse complement strand
CCTCTACACCCTTCCGCGGGCCTGGCGTCGCTGTCGCGCGACCGCATCGAGTGACACGGCGAGCAGGAGCACGCCGCCGGTGACCATGAACTTCACGGACGACTGCAGTGCGAGCAGGTCCATGCCGTTCGAGATCGAGCCGATGACCAGCGCCCCCAGCAGGGCGGCCCAGACGGTGCCGCGGCCGCCGAACAGGCTGACGCCCGCGACGACCGGCCCCGCGATCGAGAGCAGCAGCAGGTCGCTGCCGCCGGATGACTGGTTGACGGCGAGCAGGCGAGACGCGGCGATGATGCCGCCCAGCGCGGCGAAGGTCGACGCCAGCGCGAAGACCGTGGTGCGCAGCGCGGCAACGCGGACGCCGGCGCGGCGTGCCGCCTCGGCATCGCCGCCGACCGCGTAGATGTGCCGCCCGAACCGAGTCTTCGTGAGCACGACGTTCATGACGACGACGATGCCCACGAGGATCGTGAGTGCGAGCGGGACGCCGCGGTCGCTGTTCAGCACGACCACCGCCACGATGATGGCCACCGTCGCCGCACCGGTGCGGATGACCAGGCCGAGCATCGACTCGGCCTCCAAACCCGCCGCACGCCGCCGCCGGAGGTTCAGCAGCGCCGACCCCGCGATCCCTGCGATCGCCGCGACGGCGACGAGCCACCCGACCCAGGGCGCGAGGAACGTGCCCGCGATGTTCGTGATGGCCGGCTCCGACAGGTTCACGGTGCCGGTGTCACCGAGGACCCTCAACTGGGCCCCCTGCCACATGAGCAGACCCGCGAGGGTCACGACGAAGGACGGGATGACCAGGCGGGTGCTCATCGTGCCCTGGAAGATCCCGATCGCCATGCCGACGCCGAGCGCCGCGAGGATCGCGAGATACGGGTTCCACCCGTTCTTCACACTCAGCACGGCCATCACCGACGCCGCGAGGCCGCTGACGGCACCGACCGACAGGTCGATCTCGCCGAGGAGCAGGACGAGGACCACGCCGACCGAGATCGTGCCCACCGCCGCGATCTGCAGCGCGAGGTTCGACAGGTTGACCGCCGTGAGGAAACGGTCGTTCGCCAGGGCGAAGATCGTCCAGATGATCGCCAGGACGATGATGACCCGCAGGGACCCCATCTCCCCCTCGAGGAGCTTGCGGCCGGCGTCGGCGAGGCTCGGCCGGTGGTGCTCCTCCCTGGTGTCGTCGCCGGGCCCGAACGCGGGCGCAGGACTGACCGGAGCGGTGCTCATGGCGTCACCTCGTCGCCGTTCTCGATGTCCGCGCCGGTGATGGCGCCGACGACCGCCTGCCGGTTCTCCGGGGCGGCCGTCCACTCGCCCGTCACCGCGCCGAGGCGCAGGACGACGATCCGGTCCGCGACCTGGAACACGTCCGCCAGGTTGTGACTGATGATGATCACGCCGATGCCCTCGCTGCGCAGTCGCTTCACGAGCTCGAGGACCTGCGCGGTCTGCGACACACCCAGGGCCGCGGTCGGCTCGTCGAGGATGACGAGCTTCGGATCACCGAGCATCGAACGCGCGATGGCGACGGTCTGACGCTGCCCGCCGGACAGCGCCCCGACCTCGCTGCGCACCGACCGCAGCGTCTTGACCGCGAGGCGATCCAGCAGCCGGCGGGACTCCTTCTCCATCGCGATCTCGTCGAGCACCCTGCCGTTGCGCTGCGACTCCTGCCCGAGGAACAGGTTCGCCACGACATCGAGGTTGTCGCAGAGCGCGAGGTCCTGGTAGACGGCGGAGATTCCCAGCGCCGCAGAGTCCTGCGGCGCCTTGATGGAGACCGGAACGCCGTCCATCTCGATGGTCCCGCCGTCGGCGGGCTGCACCCCGGTCACGGCCTTGATGAGCGTGGACTTGCCGGCACCGTTGTCGCCCACGAGCGCGACGACCTCCCCGGCAGCCACGTCGAGGTCGGCGCCGCGCATGGCCTGCACGGCGCCGAACGACTTCGTCAGCCCACGCAGCCGGAGCAGCGGGGCGACGGGGGCCGGCGCCGTCGCGGCGCCGGCCTGCGTCTGGGCGGACATGGCCCCTACTCGATCCCCGCCGCCTTGCAGTCCGCCGCATACTCCCCGGCGCACAGCTCGGAGACCTCGACGAACTCGTCCTTGACGACGGTGTCGTTGACGTTCTCCTTCGTCACCGCGACCGGCTTCAGGAGCACGGACGGGATCATCCCGCTGCCGTTGTCCACCTCGCCGGTGACGAGCCCGGACGGCGGCTCCTCGCCCTGCGCGATGGCGACGGCCAGCTCGGCGGCCGCCTCGGCCTCCGGCGTGATCGCCTTGTACACCGTCATGAACTGCTCACCGGCGAGGATCCGCTGGATCGCGGCGAGCTCGGCGTCCTGGCCGGTCGTCGGGATCTCCGTGACGTTCATGCCGGCGCCCTTCATCGCGGCGATCGCGCCGCCCGCCGTGCCGTCGTTCGCGGCGTAGACGCCGTCGATGCTGTCCTTGCCGACCGACGTGATGGCCTGGTCCATCTGCTGCTGGGCCTTGTCGGGCGACCAGTCCGGCGTGTCGTACTCCTTCTCGATCTTCACGCCCGAGTCGTCGAGCACGGAGTGCGCGCCGGCCTTGAACAGCTTGGCGTTGTTGTCCGTCGGCGAGCCGTTGATCATCACGATCGACTTGCCGTCACCGCCGTCGAGGGCCTCGAGCAGACTCGTTCCCTGCAGCTTGCCGACTTCCTCGTTGTCGAACGAGATGTAGTAGTCGATCTCGGCGTCCGTGACGAGACGGTCGTAGGAGATGACCGGGATGTCGGACTGCTTGGCGCGGTTGACGATGGCGCTGGCCGACGCGGAGTCCACCGGGTCGAGCACCATGACGTCGGCGCCCTTCGTGATCGCGGCCTCGGCCTGCTGCTGCTGCTTGGCGGCGTCCTGGTCGGCGTTGCTGTAGATGATCTCGCAGTTCTCGCAGATCTCCTTGACCTTCGCCTCGAATGCCGGGCGGTCCTTCGCCTCGTAGCGGGTGGTCTTCGACTCCGGCAGCAGCAGGGCGATCTGCTTCGCGTCGCCGCTGCTCGACGACGTGCTGGAACCGCCGTCGTCGTCATCGTCGCCGCATGCGGCCAGGCCGCCGACGGCGAGCGCCAGGGCGGCCGCCACGGCGGCGCGCCTCAGGGTGCTGGGGGACATGGACCTCTCCTCCTGGTGGGACTCATCGGATGATGGGGGAAGTCGAAAGAACCTGCGCCGGTGCGGCGTGCAGCGCGGTCGAGGCCGCCGGGCGGCCGGTGTGGCCGTGGGTGACGAGCGAGAGCGCGCCGAGGACCTCCGCGCGGTCGCCGAGCACGCCGAGCTCGACTCGCACGGCTGCGGACGCGGCCGGCAGCGCGTAGCGCTCGAGCGATTCGTTGACGCCCTCGCGCAGGGGCTCGCCGACGGCGGCGAGCTCGCCTCCGAGGACGATCAGCGCAGGGTTGAGAACGTTCACCATGTCGGCGAGCACGCGGCCGACGGCGCGGCCCGCATCGCGCACCAGGCGCGC
Organism: Solirubrobacteraceae bacterium; assembly: GCA_051306365.1. Classification (GTDB taxonomy): domain Bacteria; phylum Actinomycetota; class Thermoleophilia; order Solirubrobacterales; family Solirubrobacteraceae; genus Svornostia. The sequence continues at coordinate 18,370 of JBPPNC010000229.1, read as the reverse complement.
GGCCCCGACGTCTCCTTCGTCGGCGAGCCGCACGACGTCGGTCGTCGTCAGCTCGCCGCCGTAGGCCTCCTGCAGCAGGGCGGCGATGGCGGGGGCGCCCGCCGCGGTCTCCAGACAGCCACGGCTGCCGCAGCGGCAGAGTTTGCCGTTGGGGTTGTACAGGACGTGCCCGATCTCGCCCGCGATCCCCGTCGACCCGCGGTGCAGGCGGCCACCGAGCAGCAGGCCCGAGCCGATGCCGGTCGCGAGCTTGACGTAGATGACGTCCTGCACCCCCCGCGCGGCGCCGTGGGTGGCCTCGCCGAGCGCGCCGAGCGTGGCGTCGTTGTCCACGTCGACCTCGAGGCCCAGACGGGTGGCCAGCTCCGCGGCGGCGGGGAGCCCCGTCCACCCCGGCAGGATCGGGCCCGAGCCGACGGTGCCGGTGCGCTGGTCGATCGGCCCCGGGATGCCGACGCCGCAGCCGAAGACGCCGTCCGCGGGGACGCCTGCCTCCACGAGCACGGCGCTCGCCATGTCGGCGGCGGCGTCGAGCGCCTTCGCCGCGGACCGGTCCACGTCGAACTCCGCGTGGTGCTCGGCCAGGACGCGGGAGGACAGGTCCGCCACGGCGACGCGCACATGGCGGTGGCCGAAGTCGATCCCGATCACCGTGCCCGCGCGCGGGTCGAGCGCCAGCAGCACCGGCGGGCGGCCCGCGCGGGCGCTCTCGGTGTCGCGCTCGCCCTCGCGCTCAACCACGAGCCCGTCCTTCATGAGTTCGCTCGTGAGCGTCGAGATGGTGGCGCGGGAGAGCCCCGTCGCACGGGCGAGGTCGGCGCGGCTGGCGGCGCCCCGGCGACGCAGCGCGTCAACGACCAGCCCGCGATTGAGCTCACGCAGGCTGCGCAGTGCTCCTCCGGCTCCTCCCATGCCGCGGATCCTGCTCCCGCGCCCGGTAAATGTCAAGCTCTAAGCAGAAGTACCGCGCTCCATGCGGGCATTGCGTCAGAGACTTGACGTTATGTCGCGGTCCCGTAGAGCTCCATCGGCGGCGTCGGAGGCGAAGGTCAGTTCCTTGGTGACACCACGGCCGTCCGTCCCCGCCTTCGCGGCCACCATCGGCCAGCGTGCCGGTGGCCGGCAGGATCTCGGCCGCTTCCGGGGAGGTGCGGACTGCGGCGACGGGGCGGCGACGATCCTCCGCGCCCAGGCCTCAAACGTGGTGCGGCGTGGGCACACCCGAATCGGGGGCCGCGCCCGCCAGACGACAATCCGGCCGGGCGCTACCGCGCGCCGTCGGAGAGCTCGCGCACGCGCAGGCCAGGGCCGTGGACCGCAGCCCGACCGGGCGGGTGCACGCGGAGGCGGACGACCTGCCACGTCGTCAGCGCGACGTTCCAGTCCGTGCCGCACATGCGGCACGAGCACCGCGCGGTGTGCTCGTCGTAGTCGCCCGCGACGACGACCTCGACCTGGCTGCCGAGACACGCGGGGCAGGCGAACGACGCGGCGACGAGATCGTCCGGGTCGTCGACGCGGAAGCGGGCGGTGTCATCAAGCAGCGCGATGCCGCAAGCCTGCCGACATCCACGGACGGCGACGAGAGGACACCACGCCGAACCCCCCGTTCGGCGGGGGACCGTCCGTCCAGCGCGAACCGCGCGCGACAGGCGTATCGTCGAGGACAGGAGCAGGGTTCGCCGGACCCACTGACCGAGGAGGTCGGACCATGCACATCCAGCGACTGTTGGTCCTCGCCGGAGAGGACCTGGCCAACGTCGAGGAGCTGCCGCCTGGAGTGTCGACACTCCTCCACGAGGCCGGCGAGGTCTTCGTCCTCTCGCCCACGAAGCCCGGCAGGTTGCGCTGGCTGTTCTCGGATGTCGACGACGCGCGCCACGTGGCGGACGAGCGCCTGGCCTCGATCCTCGGAACGCTGCGCTCGGCGGGCGTCCCCGCGATGGGCGAGGTCGGCGCAGACATGCCGCTGGTGGCGATGGGTGACGCGATCCGTCGGCTGCACCCCGACCACATCGTGTGCGCCGTCGGGAGCGCGCGGCATCGCGACTGGCAGCTCATGGAGCGCACCGAGCGCGACTATGGCGTGCCGATGACGCTGTTCGAACTCGACCCGGCCGGTCACCCGGCCGGGTCGCACGCGGGCGGCTGATCCGCTCAGGAGCTCGGGGGTGTGAGCGCCTCGTCGATGACGTGCACGACGCCGTTGGAGGCGTCCACGTCCGGGGTCGTGACCTCGGCGCCGTTGATCGTGACGGTGCCGTCGTCGGCGACGCCGACCTCGAGCTCCTCGCCCTGCACCGTGGTGAGCTTCTGGCCGTCGGTGAGGTCGGCGGCCATCGCCTCGTCCGGGACCACATGGTACGTGAGGATGTCGGCGAGCTGCTCCTTGTTCTCCGGCTTGAGCAGATCGTCGAGCGTGCCCTCCGGCAGCGCCTCGAAGGCGGCGTCCGTCGGCGCGAACACGGTGAACGGACCATCACCCTGGAGCGTCTCGACGAGCTCCGCGGTCGTGACGGCGGTCACGAGCGTCGAGAGGTCCTCGTTGCCGGACGCGAGTGCGACGATGTCCTCGCTCGCGGCCATCTCGGCGGTCTGGGTCTCCGCCGGCGCGGCGGTGCTGCCCGCGCTCTCCTCGTCGTCGTCACCGCAGGCGGCGACGCCGAAGGCGAGGACGGGAAGCGCGGCGAACACGGCGAGGCGTGAAGAGCGCATGGGGTGGTCCTTTCGTTCGGTGCGTGGTGCGTGCTGGTACGCGACCGCGCTCAGGACCGGTTCTGTGTCTCCGCGCCAGGTCGGGACCGCCCGCCGGTGAGCTGCCACCGGCGCCACGGCCAGACGCCGTCCATCTCCACCTCGAGCGAGAAGCTCAGGAGGATCCGGATGATCACGATGCCGCCGAGCACGGCGACGCTCTCCAGGGTGGGGTCGACGATGATCGTGCGCACGATGTCCGCGACGATGAGGACCTCGAGGCCGAGCAGGATCGCGCGCCCGAGGTTGCGGCGCAGCTCGTCGTAGGGCCGCTCGATGCCGTCCGCCTTCAACGCGCGCGGGACGAAGAGCACGAGGGCCCAGAGCCCCCCGAGGACCATGATCCCCGCGCCCACCGCCTCGACGACCTTCACGACCTCGGAGATCGTGTGCTCGTAATCCATGCGCGACACCGTAGTCACGGCTGCGGCTTGACTGGCGGCGGAATCTCGCGTTCGTGGTATCAACATGAAGTAGGGCCGGCGTCCGTACACGATGCGCGCCCGCGCCGGCGCGGCCGCCGAGACGGAGCGCCGCATCATCGACGCGGCGCTCGAGCTGTTCTCCGAGCGGCTGTACGACCAGGTCGCGCTCGCCGGCATCGCGGCGGCGGCAGGCGTGTCGAGCCAGACGGTCATCCGGCGGTTCGGGTCGAACGAGGGGCTCGTGGCCGCCGCGGCCAGCTCATCGCGGCATGCGACGTCTACGTCTGGAAGGCGCTGCGCCGAGACCTCGGATTCAGCCGCCGCGAGACCGAGTACGCGCTCGGCGGCATGATCAACGGCGTCCTCCGGGAGGCGTGACCATGGGCCCGGCTGCTCGCCTACACCTCACCCGCACGAGGCCACATCTTCCCGATCACCCCGACGCTGCTCGAGCTGCGCCACCGCGGGACCGCGCGCTGTCAGGCGTCCTGTCCGGGCAGCTGGCACCTGCGGCAGCGACCCCCAGAACGAGACCGGCCCGTCGGGTGCGGGCCGGTCTTGATCCTGCCTGTTTCAATCGGGGCGCCCGGATTTGAACCGGGGACCTCGCCGACCCGAACGGCGCGCGCTACCAGGCTGCGCCACGCCCCGAAGGACCATCGAGGATACCCGCTGGGCGTTCCGCGCCGCCGTGCGCCTCAGCCTGAGCCTGCGACGGCCTTGAAGTACCGGACTGCCAGCCCGGTCACGAGCGTCTGGAACGTCTGCTCGACGCTGACGTTCTCGCGCGCGGCGTAACCCGTCAGGCCGACACGCTCGATGTCCTCGCTCTGCGCGATGACGTCGTCGAGGAGGTCCGGGTGGCGGTCGGCGAAGTACGCGCCGAGCGAGTAGAGGCTCGAATCGGTGTAGTCGGGGAGCATCGGCTCGGCGTCGGCCATGGTGCGCCGACTGTACCGTTCGCACCGGTGTCCGACGCCCCGACCACGACGGCCGAGATCATCGCGTTCTGCGATCGGCTCCTCGAGCCCGACCGCTACCTCGACTACGCCCCGAACGGGCTGCAGGTCCCCGGGCCCGAGCAGGTGCACACGGTTGTGACCGGCGTGAGCGCCCACGCCGAGCTGTTCGAGGCCGCCGCCGCGGAGGACGCCGATCTCGTCCTCGCCCACCACGGCATCTTCTGGCGCGGCCAGCCCCAGGCGATCAGCCCCACGTTCAAGCGCCGCCTCCAGCTGCTGTTCGACAGTGACATGGCGCTCGCGGCCTATCACCTACCGCTGGACGGCCACCCGGAGATCGGCAACAACGCGCTCCTGGCCGACGCCCTCGGCTGCACGTTGCACGCGCCGTTCGCGCACCACGAGGGCCAGCCGATCGGGGTCGTCGGCGACTTCGGCGAGGACGGCATCGCGCCAACTGTCCTCGTCTCCCGCGTGCGCGAGGCGTGCTTCGGCCGCGAGCCGCTCGCGTTCCTGGAAGGCCCCGAGCGCGTCCGGCGGATCGGGATCGTGTCGGGGGCGGCGATCGACTACATCGGCGACGCCGTCGCCTCGGGGCTCGACGCGTTCCTCACCGGAGAGCCCGCGGAACGGGTGATGGCGCAGGCGCGGGAAGAGGGCATCCACGTCCTCGCGGCGGGCCACTACGCGACCGAGGTCCGCGGGATCCGCCGGCTCGGCGATCTGCTCGCCGAGCGGTTCGGCGTACGCCACGTCTTCGTGGACGTGCCGAACCCGATCTAAGTCCATCGGCACTCCGGACGGCTGACCGATTGTGTCGATCCGCACACCCCGTTACAGTCGCCGACAGGCAGGAAGGCAGCTACACAGGAGGACCAGTCCGATGTCCGTGCACCTCACGCCGACCGAGCTCGCCAAGGAGTCCGGCCTCCACCGCCGCCAGGTGATCACGAAGTGTCTCGAGCTCGGCGTCCCGATCTTCGACGGGAAGATTGACAAGACGCTCTTCCTCTCCTCGCTGGATGCCTCCCAGCGCGAAGAGCACGCGGCCCTGAAGGTCTGACGACTGCCGCGCGCTCTGACGCGGCGCACGCCGGACTCCACCCCGCGGTACGATCACGGCGAACGTCACTTCGATCGCGGGGAGGAGCGACGAAATGGAAGCCGGAACGGGCGCTGTTTCGACCACTGAAAGTACGACGATCGCCGGATTGGCGGCCGTCGCGTTCGAGAAATACGCAGATCGCCCGGCGGTGAGGTTCAAGACCGCGGATGGCTGGCAGGAGCAGACGTTCGAGGAGGTCGGCGACATCGCCTCCGAGATCGGCCGAGGCTTCATCGATCTGGGCATCGCACCAGGGGACCGCGTCGCGATCCTCGCCAACACCCGCGTCGAGTGGACCTACGTCGACTTCGCCGCGACGCAGGCCGGTACGGCGCTCGTCCCGATCTACCAGACGAACTCCCCCGAGGAGTGCGAGTGGGTGCTGGGCGACGCGGAGTGCGTTGCCGTTGTCTGTGAGGACACGTCCCAGCTGGCGAAGGTCCGTGAGGTCCAGAGCCGCCTCCCGCACCTGCAGCACATCGTCGTGATGGTCGCCGACGGCGACATCGGCGATGCCATCTCCCTCGACGACCTGCGCGCGCGTGGCCGCGAGCACGACGTCAGCGAGCTGCAGGCGCGCACCGACGCCGTCTCGCCTGACGACATCTTCACGATCGTCTACACGTCGGGCACCACCGGCCCGCCCAAGGGCTGCGTGCTCTCGCACGGCAACTACCGCTCGGTGGTGCAGATGTGCATCGACACCGGCGTCTACACCGACGAGCGCGAGGTCACGTACCTCTTCCTTCCGCTCGCGCACAGCTTCGCGCTCCTCGTGCAGCTGCTGTCGTTCGAGACGGGCAACGAGCTCGCGTACTTCGGCGGCGACACGAAGGCGATCATCGGCGAGCTCGCCGAGGTCAAGCCGACGTACCTGCCGTCGGTGCCGCGCATCTTCGAGAAGATCTACACGCTGGTCAGCGCCAACGCCGACCCGGAGCTCATCAAGAAGGCCGTCAGCGCCGGCCTCATGGTCAAGCAGCTCGAGGCGGACGGCCAGCCGATCCCGCCGGAGCTGCAGGAGGGCTACGACCGCGCCGAGGAGCGCCTGTTCAAGAACGTCCGCGCGGCGTTCGGCGGCAACCTCCGCCACGCGGTCACGGGCGCCGCCCCGATCCAGAAGGAGATCCTCGAATTCTTCTACGCGTGCGGCGTGCCGGTCATGGAGGGCTACGGCATGACCGAGACCGCCACCGTCGCCACGGCGGGCACGATCGAGAACTTCAAGTTCGGGACGGTCGGCAAGCCGCTGCCCCGAGTGGAGCTGAAGATCGCCGAGGACGGCGAGCTGCTCGTCAAGGGCCCGAACATCTTCGAGGGCTACTACAAGAACGCCGAAGCGTCGTCCGAGACCCTTCAGGACGGCTGGCTGCACACCGGCGACATCGGGCAGATCGACGAAGAGGGCTACCTCACGATCACGGGCCGCAAGAAGGACATCATCATCACCGCGGGCGGCAAGAACCTCACGCCCGCGAACCTCGAGAACGACCTGAAGTCGACGCGTTTCATCAGCCAGGCCGTCATGCACGGCGATCGCCGGCCCTACCCGATCGTGCTCGTGACGCTCGACGAGGAGGAGATCATTCCCTGGGCGCAGCAGCAGGAAGGCATGCCGACGACCCTCGCCGAGCTGTCCGTGCACCCCACGGTGCGAGAGATGATCCAGGCCGAGGTCGACAAGGCCAACGCGAAGTACGCCCAGGCCGAGCAGGTCAAGAAGTTCGCGATCCTGCCGCACGATCTCTCGCAGGAGACCGGCGAGCTGACCCCGACACTCAAGGTCAAGCGCAACGTGGTCAACGAGAAGTTCGCCGGCGTGATCGACGGGTTGTACGCGGGCTGAGCCCCGCGCCGCGCTGCTGCGTCAGTCCGCCGCGGACTGCCGCAGCAGCGTGCCCGTCGTCTGCTCGAGGATCTTGCGCCAGGCGCGCGTGCGCTCCCCCTCCTCGGCGAAGTGGCGCACCACCTTGCGGACCCGCGTGGCGGAGATCTCGATGCCGTGCCGCGCGCAGATCTCGTGGAACGAGTCGTACTCCTCGGCCAGGCGCAGCGTGACGGACTGGAATCCGTGGCGGGCGACATCGACCCGCTTGGCGTAGTTCATGATCGACGTCTCGAACATCAGGTCGTCGTCGGGCTCGGGCTCGATGAGCACGATGTCGACGCCCGGGTAGCGCTGCTCCCACTGGCGCGCCATCTCGTGCAGGCGCTGGTAGGCCAGCAGCTTGAACGTCTGGTAGCCGATCTGCGGGAAGCCCATGTCGCTGACGTGGCGCGGCCGCGTGCCGAACACCGTGCGGTGCGGCTTGGAGAAGTCGTTGACGTACGGGACGAGCGGGTTGACGACGACGACGAACTTCGCGCCCGCCTCGACGGCGATGTCCAGGTTGGTCGTCGACACGATGCCGCCGTCGACAAGCTCACGCCCGCGGACCTCGACGGGCTTGTAGACCATCGGCAGCGCGGTCGACGCGCTCACGGCCTTGGAGATCGGGACGTCGCTCCACTCCTCCGTGCCGAACACGATGCGCTCGCATGTGTCGAGGTCGGTCGCGGCAAGGTAGAGCTCCGGGCCGAGTTCGCGGAAGTCGTTCGTGCGGTCCGGGTCTGAGAGCACGGTGCGCAGGTAGTGCTCGATGCCGCTGCCGGAGTAGGCGCCAGAAGGCAGGCCCTCGGCGATGCCGAGGATGAAGTCGATCGCGGAGACCTGACCGAGGTCGCCGGCCATCTGGCGCAGCACCTTCGCCGTCTGCCACGGCAGCGCGACGCCCTTCTTCGCGAACTCGACGAGGTTCGGCCGCAGGAGGTTCGCGAGGGAGACGTCGCGGAACGGGCTGGGCACCTGGTTGTTGACGACCCGCATCATCTCCTCGGGCGTGATGCCGTTCGCCGCGAGCGACGCGACGAACGAGCCCGCCGAGGTGCCGACGTAGACGTCGAACTCGTTGACCGTCCGGTTGACGGAGAGGAGGTCGAGCGCGCGCAGCGCGCCGATCTCGTAGACGCCGCCCGTGAATCCGCCTCCGCCGAGGACCAGGGCCGTCTTGGAACGCTTCGGCCGGCGCCTGCTGCGCTGGCCTCCGTTGCCCGGCTCGAGGTTGACGACCTTGCCCATCACGCTCCGAATTCAGTGTAGGTGCCCGGCAGACGTACAGAGCCGCAGACCGCATCTCGTCGGACTCCTATGGTGTTCTAGGTGATCGTGCGTCGCCTTGCGTTCTTGATCACCCTTTTCGTGGCCTTGTTGGCCGGTTCCGCACCGGCGTTCGCCACGTCCACGGCGACCCTGAAGGCCAAACTGGCCAAGGAGATGCGGTTTGCCGGCGGCCTGTCGGGCGCGTATGTGCGTGACGTCGAGACCGGGCGTCCCCTCTTCAGCTGGCGCGCGGACGCTCCCAGGGTCCCCGCTTCCGTCGAGAAGCTGTATACGACCGCGAGTTCGCTGCTGCGCGACGGGCCCGCGTTCACGTTCCCGACCGTCGCCGCGGCCGACGTCGCGGCCGACGAGAACGGGGTCATCGACGGGGATCTCTACGTCATCGGTTCCGGGGACCCGACGCTGACGACGGACGGGCTCCAGCGCCTCGCGCGCGCCGTCGCGGCGGCGGGCGTCACCCGGGTGGACGCGGTGCACGGCGACGACGACGCGTGGGACGAGCGCATCGGCGGCCCGGACTCGAACTTCGGCTACGACCGGTGGCTCGGCGGGCAGCTGCGCGCGCTGTCGGTCAACCGCGGGTGGGACGGCCGGCGCCTGCAGACCAGCCCGGCGGGCTACGCCGCGAAGAAGCTCGCCGCGGCGCTGCGTACCGCCGGGGTGAAGGTGGGCAGGGTCGGGACGCGGGCGGCGGCGCCCGAGAACGCGGTCGAGCTCGCACGGGTGCAGTCAGCGCCGCTGCGCGACCTCACGCGGGCGACCAACGTGCCGTCGGACAACTACATCGCCGAGATGCTGCTCAAGGGCCTCGGCGACCGCTTCGGCGTGCTCGGCACCACAGGCGCCGGGGCAGCGGTGGCACGCGACACGCTCGACGACTTCGGCATCCGCCCGCGGATCGTCGACGGGTCCGGCCTGTCCCGTGCCAACCGGACGACGCCGCGCCAGGTGGTCCGCCTGCTCGAGCGGATGGCGTCGCAGGAGAGCGGGACGGCGTTTCGCACATCGATGGCGCTGGCGGGGAGCACCGGGACAATCCAGCGGCGCATGCGCGGGACCGCGGCGGCCGGGAACTGCCGGGCCAAGACGGGCACGCTGAACGGCGTGAGTGCGCTGGCCGGCTACTGCGAGGCCCGGGACGGCGGGGACGTGGCGTTCGCGATCCTCATGAGCCGGGTCGGGCTGTTCACCGCACATGGGGCGCAGGACCGGATGGCGGCGGCGATCGCGCGCTGGGACGGCTGACTCACCGCAGACGCGACTCCAGCTCCGCGACCCGCGCCGTGAGCTCCTGCACCGCCGTCACCAGGTCCCGCTCGACCGGCCGGTGGATGATCTCGAGCTTGATCCCGTCGGGGTCGTCGAGGAACACGGCGTAGTACTCCTTCGGCCCGCTCTCGATCTCGCCGCCGTTGGGCCGCCGCTCGGGCACCGACCGCGTCGACCACCGTATGGGACCCCGCCGCGATCACGAAGGCAAAGAAGAAGAAGGCGAAGCCCAAGCGCACGCCGAGGAGCGCCTACCTCGCGTCGGGGTCGAGCAGCTCGAGCAGTGCCGGCTCGTCGAGGACCGGCACCTCGAGCCGCTCGGCCTTCGCGAGTTTCGACCCCGGCGAGTCCCCCGCCACGACGTAGTCCGTCTTCTTCGAGACGCTCGACGTCACCCGGCCGCCTGCCGCGAGGATCCGCTCCGTCGCCTCCTCCCGCGTCAGGTCCGGGAGGGTGCCCGTGAGGACGAACGTCGTGCCCGCGAGATGCCCCTCGCCCGGCGGCGGCCCCTCGAGCTCGAACTGGATGCCCTGCCCGCGCAGGTCGGCGATGAGCGCGGCCATGTGCTCGTCGTTGAGCTGGGTCAGGATCGTGTGGGCCATCTTCTCGCCGACGCCCGGCGTCTCGGCCACCTGCTCGGGTGTCGCGCCCATGAGCGCGTCGATGGTGCGGAACTGCTGGGCGAGATTGCGGCCGGTGACCTCCCCGACCTCCTCGATGCCGATCGCGAACAGCACCCGGCCGAACGGCCGCTCCTTCGAGGCGGCGATCGCGTCGACAACCCGCTGCGCGCTGATCTCCGCGTAGCCCTCCAGCTCGACGAGCTGTTCGGCGGTCAGCCGGTAGAAGTCCGCCGCGGTCTTCACGAGCCCGACGTCCATGAGCTGCGCGACCTGCTTCTCACCCAGCCCGTCGATGTCCATCGCGCCGCGCGAGACGAAGTGCTTGAGCAGCTGCCACGAGCGCCCGGGGCACACGCGGTTCGGGCACATCGTGTAGATGTGATCGGGCCGCTTCTCGGTCGGGGTGCCGCAGCGCGGGCAGAACTCCGGCGGGCGCGGGATCGGGGGGCGATCGACCTGCTCAGCGACGTGCGGCGCGGGCGAGACGACCTGCGGGATGACGTCGCCGGCCCGCAGGACGATGACCTCCTCGCCGACGCGCAGGTCCTTGCGCTCGATGTCCTCCTCGTTGTGCAGCGTGGCGAGCTTCACCGTGACGCCGCCGACCTGCACGGGCTCGAGCACGGCGAACGGCCGCAGGTCCCCGAACTTCCCGACGTTCCACTCGACGCTGAGCAGCGTCGTGACCTTGGTCGTGGGCGGGAACTTCCACGCGATCGCCCAGCGGGGGTCGCGGCCGACCACGCCCAGGCGCCGCTGCAGCTCCAGGTCGTCGACCTTCACCACCACGCCGTCGATCTCGAACTCCAGCGAGCCGCGGCGCTCCTGCCAGTCCAGGCACTGCGCGACGACGTCCTCCGCGGATTCCAGCCGGACGATGTCCTTGTTCACGGGGAACCCGTGGTCGCGCAGCCAGTCCAGGCCCTCGCTGTGGCGCTCGAAGCGCAGGCCGTCGATGACGCCCAGGCCGTAGGCCCACAACGACAGCGGGCGCTCGGCCGCAAGCTTGGGGTCGAGCTGCCGGATGGTGCCCGCAGCGCTGTTGCGCGGGTTCATGAACGTCGAGAGCCCCTGCTCGGCGCGGCGCTCGTTCAGCGCCTGGAAGTCCGGCAGCGACATGTAGACCTCCCCGCGCACCTCGAGCACCGGCGGTGCCCCGTCGATGCGCAGCGGGATCGAAGGGATGGTTCGCAGGTTGTGGGTGACGTCCTCTCCGACCTCGCCGTTGCCGCGCGTCGCACCGCGGACGAACATGCCGTCCTCATAGCGCAGCGAGATCGCCAGGCCGTCGACCTTCGGCTCACACACGTACGCGAACTCGGGGTCCTCGATCCCCTCGCGCGCGAGGTGGTTGCGCATGCGGTCCACCCACGCGCGCAGCTCGTCGGCCGACCGCGCGTTGGCCAGCGAGCGCATGGGGAGCGCATGGGTGACCTTCTCCAGCGCGCTGACCGGCTCGGCACCCACCCGCTGGGTGGGCGAATCGGGGGTGACGAGCTCGGGATGGTCGCGCTCGATCGCGCGCAGCTCATCCAGGAGCGCGTCGTAGTCGTCGTCGCCGATCTCCGGGTCGTCGAAGACGTAGTACCGCTGGTTGTGGTGGGCGATGTGGCGGCGCAGCTCCTCAGCTCGCGCCGCGAGATCGACCGTCACTCGACCTCCCGGGCGGCTGGCTCGAGCAGCCGCTGGAAGTCGTGCTCGGAGAGATCCTGCAGGCCCGCCTCATACGTGAGGTCGAGGTGGATCGGGGTGACTGCGACGTACCCGGCCGCGACCGCGGCGAGGTCCGTGCCCTCGATCTCCTGGTAGCCGGGATCGTCCCCGTAGATCCAGTACTTGCGCCGCCCGCCCTCATCCTCCTCACCGGAGAACTTCAGCTCGTCGCGATAGATCCGCTTGCCGAGGCGGGCAGCGACCACGCCGAGCGCATCCCCGGCCGGGACGTTGACGTTCAGCAGCGTGCCGCCGGGAAGCGGGATGTGGTCGAGCTCCTCGACGAGCCGCGCGCAGAACCGCGCGCCCTCGTCGAAGTCGAAGCGATCGCCCAGGCGAAAGTCCATCTCGCGCGCGGTGGACTGCTGCGAGATCGCGATGGCGGGAAGGCCGAGCAGCACGCCCTCCAGCGCGGCGGCGACGGTGCCGGAGTACGTGATGTCGTCGCCGAGGTTCGCGCCGTGGTTGATGCCCGCGACCACGAGCTCGGGCATGAACCCGTCGACGAGCCCGAGCTTGGCGAGGCGCACACAGTCGACCGGCGTGCCGTCGGTCGCGTAGCCGACCGTGCCGTCCTCGAACGCGACCTCGCCGACGACGAGCGGGCGCCGGGTCGTGATGCCGCGGCCGATGGCCGAGCGGTTGCCGTCCGGCGCGATCGTCTGGAGGTCGATCCCAGGGATCGCAGCCAGCTGGCGGCGCAGCACCTGGAGACCCTCGGCCTCGATGCCGTCGTCGTTGGTGAGGAGAACGCGCATGACCCGTCAGCCAGTCTACGGTCCAACGCGGGCGCCGCCCGTCCCGTGCGCGAAGTCGTCACAACGCCTCCGCGCCGACGCACCAATTGGTGTGCCGGCGCACCCGCGGGACGAAGCTCGCCACCGCTCGCGCACGGCTGAAGGCCGGCTGCCCGACCCGGACGAAGACGGTCCGCTACAGACGGTGCGCAAGGGCCTCGTCGTGCGGCGGTCCAAGAAGGCGAAGACGAAGGTCGAGGCCGGCGCCGAAGGTGACGATCTACGTCTCGCGCGGGTAGGCCACGCTCGCGAGCGCGAGCCCGTGCGGCGCCGCCGTCACCCCGGCGGCGCTGCGGGGGGCGCCCGCGAGCAGCCGGGTGAAGTCCTCGAGCGACCGCTGGCCGGACGCGACCTCGAGCATCGTCCCGACGAGCACCCGGTTCATGTGCCGCATGAACGTGTCGGCGGTGATCCAGAACTCGAGCAGGTCGTCGTCCTCCCGCCATTCCGCGGAGAACACCTCGCGCTCGAACCGCACGTGCTCGGTCTGGGTGGGCGTGAACGCCGTGAAGTCGTGGGTGCCGACGAGCGCCGCGGCGCAGGCGCGCAGCGCGTCGCGGTCGATCCCGCGAGTGCACCAGAGCGCCCGGGTGCGCAGCCAGACCGATCGTGTGCGGCGGTTCAAGATGCGGTAGCAATACGTCCGCGACACGGCGTCGCCGCGCGCGTCGAACCCCGGGGCGGGGCGACTGTCGAGGACGGCCACATCGTCGGGCAGCACCGCGTTGAGGCGCATCGGGTCAACCGCTTCGTGCGCGTAGGAGCAGACCTGGCCCCAGGCGTGCACGCCGCGGTCCGTGCGCCCGGCGACCGTGACGGGCACGGCGTCCTCGCGGAGGATGAGCGCCAGCGCGCGCTCCAGTTCGCCCTGGACCGTGCGCAGGCCGGGCTGCACGGCCCAGCCGTTGAACGCGGTCCCGTCGTACTCGAGGAGGAGCCGGGAGTGCATGCGGCCGCGAAGTCAACCACTGCTGCGGAGCTTGATGCCGGCTGCTCGGTCGGGATGCTCGTGACGTGCAGCGCCACGTCCTCGCCACCGTGCTCCTGGCAGCGACGTCGGCGCGCACGCCGCGGACCTCATCTCGATCGTCTCGATCGACATCGGGATCATGCTCCCCTGAAACGCCAACGGCCGCCCGGAAGGGCGGCCGAGGGAGAAGAGCAAGACCGGGGAGCAGGGGCGCGGCGAGTTCTCCCCATGGTATTCGGCTCTGCCGAATCACACGAGTTCGATGAACACCATCTCCGTCGAGTCGCTGCGGCGCGGGCCGAGCTTCAGGATCCGGGTGTAGCCACCGGGACGCTCCGCGTAGCGCGGGGCGATCTCGTCGAACAGCTTGTGGACGGCGAACTTGTCCTGGCCGAGCGCGGACAGGGCCTGACGACGCGCGTGCAGGTCGCCGCGCTTGGCGAGCGTGATGAGCTTCTCGACCTCGGGCTTGACGGCCTTCGCCTTCGCCTCACTGGTCTGGATGCGCTCGTGCTCGATGACCTCCTTGCAGAGGTTGCGCAGCAGCGCCTTACGGTGCGCGCTGTCGCGGCTGAGCTTGTGGCGGGTCTTCTGGTGACGCATCAGTCGTCTCGGAGATTCAGGCCACGCGCGTGGAGCGTCTCGATGACCTCGTCGATCGACTTCTTGCCGAAGTTCGGGATCGCGTTGAGCTCGCCCTCGGACTTGCTGATGAGGTCGCCCACGGTCTGGATGCCCGCCCTCTTGAGGCAGTTGTAGGAACGCACGCCCAGCTCGAGCTCCTCGATGAGGATGTCGTGCATCGGGCCCCCCGCCGCACCGGCCGCCGCGCCACCGCCGGCAGCTGCCGCGCCGTTCGCGCCTTCGAGGGCACCGGCCGGGCCGGCGCGGAGCTCCTCGATGCGGTCGGCGTCGGTGAAGATCGCCAGCTGCTGGATGAGGATCTCGGCCGCCTCGCGCAGCGCGCTCTGCGGGTCGATCGACGAGTCGGTCTCGATGTCGAGCGTGAGCTTGTCGAAGTCCGTCTTCTGACCGACGCGGGCCTGCTCGACGGCGTAGGCGACGCGCCTGACCGGCGAGAAGATCGAGTCGATCGGGATGACGCCGATCGGCTGGTCCGGCGACTTGTTCTCCTCCGCCGGGCGGTAGCCGCGGCCGCGGCCGATCGTCAGGTACAGCTCGAGCTTCGTCTTCTTCTCGATCGTCGCGATGTGGACGTCCGGGTTGAGGATCTCGACGCCCGCGGGCAGGTCGATGTCCTTCGCGGTGATCTCACCCGGGCCCGTCACGACGAGCGGGGCCTCGATCTCCGTGGCGTCCGAGTGCATCCGGCAGACGATGCCCTTGAGGTTCAGGACGATGTCCGTGACGTCCTCGGTGACGCCCTTGATCGTGGAGAACTCGTGCGCGACACCCTCGATCCGGACGCTCGTGACCGCGGCGCCGGCCAGCGAGGAGAGCAGCACGCGGCGCAGGGAGTTCCCGAACGTGTAGCCGAAGCCACGGTCGAGGGGCTCGATGACGAACGAGCCGCGGTTCTCCTCGACGGTTTCGCTGGTGATCCGGGGGATCTGGAAGTCGAGCATCAAAGGTCCTGGTGTCGTGGGATTCGGGGGCGCTCTGGCGCGGAGGGCGGGAGCCGCGCCGGCGCTGCTTTGGGGGAAGCGGGTACTACTTGGAGTACAGCTCGACGATGAGCTGCTCCTGGACCGGCGCGGCGATCTCGCGGCGATCCGGCTTGCGCAGCACCTTGGCGGTGAGCGCGTCGTGGTCGGCCTGCAGCCAGGCCGGGACCTGCGCGGTGAGCTCCGTGGCGTCACGGATGAGCGGCTCGGCCGGCGTGTTCGCCTTCACCGAGATGATGTCGCCCTCGCGTACCTGGTAGCTCGGGATGTCGACCCGGCGGCCGTTGACCTGCCAGTGGCCGTGCCGAATGAGCTGCCGGGACTGGCGGCGAGACGCGGCAAAGCCCAGGCGGACGAGGACGTTGTCCAGGCGCGACTCGAGCAGCGCGAGGAGGTTCTCACCCGTGATGCCCTCCTGGCGCGACGCCTTGTCGTAGTAGATACGGAACTGCTTTTCCAGGACGCCGTAGTAGCGGCGGGCCTTCTGCTTCTCGCGCAGCTGCACGCGGTACTCGCTCTGCTTCTGGCGACCACGGCCGTGGTCACCCGGCGGGTACGCGCGGCGCTCGACGCCGCACTTGTCGGTCAGGCAGCGCTCGCCCTTCAGGAAGAGCTTCTGGCCTTCGCGGCGGCACTGCTTGCAGGCGGGAGACGTGTTACGGGCCATCAGTTCGGTCCTAGACGCGGCGCCGCTTGCGGGGGCGGCAGCCGTTGTGGGCTTGCGGGGTGACGTCCTTCACGCTGGTGACCTCAAGGCCCGCGGCCTGCAGGGAGCGGATCGCCGTCTCGCGGCCCGAACCCGGGCCCTTCACAAAGACGTCGACCTTCTGGAGCCCTTGCTCGATGCCCTTGCGGGCGGCGGCGTCGGCGGTGACCTGGGCGGCGAACGGCGTCGACTTGCGCGAGCCCTTGAAACCGGCCCCGCCGGCGGACTCCCACGCGATGACGTTCCCCTCGCGGTCGGTCAGCGAGACGATCGTGTTGTTGAAGCTGGTCTTGATGTGGGCCTGGCCGACCGGAATGTTCTTCTTCGGCTTGCGGCGGCCGCGCGAAGGGCGCTTGGGAGCGGGCATCTAGGTTCTCGGTTCCTTACTTCTTTCCGGCCTTCTTCTTGCCCGCGACGCTCATGCGCTTCGGACCCTTGCGCGTACGCGCATTCGTCTTCGTCTTCTGCCCGCGAACGGGAAGACCGCGGCGGTGACGCAGGCCGCGGTAGCTGCCGATCTCCATGAGGCGCTTGATGTTCTGCGAGCGCTCGCGCCGCAGATCACCCTCGACCGTGAGGTCGTCGACGGCGTCGCGAAGCTTGGAGACTTCCTCTTCGGTGAGGTCCCGGACCTTGCGATCGGGCTCGACGCCCGTCGTCGCGAGGATCTCGTTGGCCGTCGACCGACCGATGCCGTAGATGTACGTCAGCCCGATCTCTGCGCGCTTGTTCAGCGGAATGTTGATGCCGGCGATACGTGCCATTGCGCTACCCCTGCCGCTGCTTGTGTCGGGGGTTGCTGCAGATGACCAGCACCGCACCATGGCGGCGGATGATCTTGCACTTCTCGCACATCGGCTTGACCGACGGTCGTACCTTCACAGGGGCCTTTCGGAGAGGAGGGGAGGCAGCGCGCGCAGGACCGCAGGGTCCGCGACAAGCGCGACGAAGGAGCTTAGCACGGTCGGCGCGGAGATCTCCCGACATGCCGGACATTCGCTGACCCATCAAGTCATGAGCGCGAAAAGCCGATATGTATGAAGCCAGTATGTCGCTGCCGAGCCACATCGTGGCTCCCCTCATCGGCTGTGCGACGACCTGCGCCGCGGTGTTCGCCATGGGTTCGGTGGTGAGCCCCCTCCTGCAGGGTCCTCAGCCGACAGGGCGGAGCCTCTCCGGCGGGTCCGAAACCGTGACCCTCTCCCCCGCCATGCGCGAGCGCGCACCACTTGCGCTGCCGCGCGCGGGCGCAGGTGATGACGACACCGTCGAGGCCGGCTTCCTCGCCGCCGCGCTCCCCGGCCTGCCCGTCTCGGGCGGGACCGTCACGCTGCCCGCCGTGGGCGGCCCGACCATCCCGACGGCGGCCCCGGCCGGCGACGACCTCCGCGAGACCCGCGCCCCCACCGGCCCCGGTGACAACCTGGCCCGCGAAGAGGGCGGACTGGCCGGGGGCGGCAGCAGCGTCGCGGCGCGCCCCGGCGACCCGCCGATCGGGCCGGCACTCGCGGCGCCCGGCACCGCCGTCGTCGACCTGCCCAGCGGGCCGGCCACGCCGGAGGTCGGCCCCCGGCGCTTCACGCTGCGGGTCGTCGGCGTAGACCGCACCAACGACCAGATCCGCGTGCGCGTGTCGATCGACCCGGGACCGAACTCCCCGGCCTCCACCGTCACCATCGCGCTGAAGCCCCCCGCGGCCAGCACGAAGGAAGGTCAGGCCGTGAAGGTCTCGCTCGACGTCGTGACCGGCGAGGGCGACATCGACCCGAAGCTGCGGGTCCGGATCGCCGTCATCGAGGACACGACGGGCGGCGAGACCACGGCGACCGAGGGCGGCGACTCGGGGTCGAGCAACGTCCTCGACATCTCGGTCCCGATGACCCCCGGCGACGACGACACGGGCGAGACGCCCGGCGACCCGACCGACCCGACGCCTGAGGCGCCCACGAGCGAACTGCTGCTGGACCTCGGCGGGACGACGTCGTCGGAGGGCAGTGCCATCGCACCGGCCGCACCGGCCGAGGAGGGCACCGAGGCGCCGACGGTCACCGTCGAAGTCAGCGTGACCCCCGACCCCGAGCCGGCCCTCGAACCCGCGCCGTCGGCGCCCGTCGCGACCGAGACCCCTGCTCCGCCCGCGACGGACACCCCCGCCGAGCCTTCCGTGGCCGAGGCGACCCCGGAGCCGGTTGCGTCGAGCGACCCGGAGGCTGCCCCCGCGCCGCAGCCGGCACCTGCTGCGCCGGCAGACACCCAGGAGC
>JBPPNC010000227.1:0-34142 GCA_051306365.1 Solirubrobacteraceae bacterium | reverse complement strand
CGCTGAAGAGCGTCGCGACGCTGCCGTCGACGAAGCGGTGCGTGAGCCGCCGGAGGTTCCGCATCCGGCTGCGCTCGCCGAAGGGCGCAAAGATCGCCTCGGCCACCGTGAAGCTGCGCGGCAAGACCGTGGCGACCCGCAGGGGCACGCGCGTGACCGCCCCGATCGACCTGCGCGGACTGCCCAAGGGGACATTCACCGTCTCCATCAGCGTGGTGCTCATCGACGGCCGCGTCATCACCGGGAGCCGGACGTACCGCACGTGCGCGCCGAAGAACTCCGCAGCGCGGGCCCCGAAGGTCTGACGGCCCGCTGCGCGACACTGTCGGGCCGGTGCGCCCGATCACGTTCCTCTCCGACTACGGCCACGACGATGACTTCGTCGGCGTCTGCCACGCGGTGATCGCGCGCGGCGCACCGGACGCGCGGGTCGTCGACATCACGCACGGCGTGCCGCGACACGACGTACGCACCGGCGCGCTGGTCCTGCGCCGCGCGGTGCCCTACGCGCCGCCGGGCGTGCACCTCGCGGTGGTCGACCCCGGCGTCGGCGGCGCTCGGCGGGCCGTCGCCATCCGCTGCGCGAAGGAGGACCGGCTCCTCGTCGGCCCCGACAACGGGCTGCTCGCGCTCGCCGCCGAGCGGTTCGGCGGCGCGTACGAAGCGGTCGACGTCGGCCGGTCGCCGCACCGCCTCGAGCCCGTGTCCGCCACCTTCCACGGGCGTGATCTGTTCGCGCCCGTGGCGGCCGCGCTCGCCGCCGGCGCACCACTCGGCGACGCGGGCTCCTGGGTGGAGACCGAGAGCCTCGCCACGCTCGATCTCCCCGCGCCGCGGCGCGACGGGGCCACCCTGCTCGCCCACGCGCTGGGCTTCGACCGCTACGGCAACGTCACGCTGGAGATCAGCCACGACTGGCTCATCGAGCACGGGCTGAAGATCGGCCGCGCGCTCACCGTCAACGGCCACCCGGCGACGTACGGGTTGACGTTCGCCGACGTCGCTCCCGGCGCCCTGCTCGTCTACGAGGACGCGTACCGGACCCTCGCGCTGGCGGTCAACCGCGGGAGTGCGCGTGACCTGCTGGCCCTGGATCTCGACGACGAGCTCCGGGTCGCCCCGGCGTGAACGCCCCGTTTGGCAGCCCCCGCCTGCACCTGCGCGAGACGACCTCGACGAACGACCGCGCGCGGCAGCTCGCCATGGCCGGCGCGCCGCACGGGACCGTCGTGACCGCTTCGCACCAGTCCGCCGGCCGGGGACGCCAGGGGCGCACGTGGAGCGCGCCGCCCGGCCACGCGCTGCTCATGACCGTCATCGTGCGCGACCCGCCGCGGCTGCTGCCGCTCGTCGGCGCCGTCGCGATCGCGCAGGCGCTGGGGCCGGACATTCAGATCAAGTGGCCGAACGACCTGCACCGCGACGGGCGCAAGGTCTGCGGCATCCTCGCCGAGGGCCGGCCCGCGGAGGGCTGGGCGGTGCTCGGCGCAGGGATCAACGTGGCCGTGCGGGTCGACGACCTGCCGCCCGAGCTCCACGAGACCGCGGGGACCCTGGGTCGCACCCCGGGAGATGTCGAGCCCGTCCTCGCCGCGATCCTCGCTCAGCTTCAACACTGGCTCGCCCGGCCTGTCCCAGCGTTGCTCGACGCCTGGCGCGCGCGCGATGTGCTGCGCGGGCGTGAGATCTCATGGAAGGACGGCCGGGGCGTCGCCGAGGGCATCGATGACGCCGGCGAGCTGCTCGTGCGGCGCGAGGACGACACCGTGGTGGCGCTCAGCGCCGGCGAAGTCCACCTGCGCGCGCAGACGCCCTGACGTGCACGACCACCCGGGTCGGTCGGGTCGGCTCCCCCAGGATGAGGAAATCGCGGACCGGACCGGTTCGCCCGCAGTACCCGCACGCGAGTGAGGCGGATACGGAGACGGGCGCGCCCGGCGCCAGCGGGGGCGCGTCGCAGTCGGGGCAGGCCAGTGACCCGGCCGCCAGGCGCGTGGACTTTCGTGCCAGGCGCTCCTCGTGCAACCCCGGAGGACCGTTCGCGGGCTCGGGTTCCAGCGGCGACGGCCCGTCGATGCCGCGGTGCAGGCTCACCCTGGTGAGTGTACGCTCCGATCCCGGTCGTTGTACGCGCAACGAGTTTCCACCCAGCGGAAGGACCCGCCGTGCCGCACGTCATGACGGTCACCGGCCCCATCGCCCCCGAGGAACTCGGCGCGACGATCACCCACGAGCACCTGCTCATCGACATGACGTGCTACTTCCCGCCGCCGGGGGACCCATCGCTCGACGCGTTCGCCGAGGCGCCGGTCACCCTCGAGGCCCTGCACCGCATCAGGGTCGATATCAACGGGGTGCGCGACAACGTGCTGCTCACCGATCCGGACCTCGCGATCGAGGAGCTGCGCGCTCACGCCGAGGAGGGCGGGGGGGCCGTGGTCGACGTGACCCTTCAGGACATCGGGCGCGACCCGCTCGTCCTGCGCCGTGCCGCCGAGGAGACCGGCCTGCACGTCATCGCCGGGTGCGGCCACTACGTCCATCTTTCCCACCGCGCCGGGCTCGACGACGAACCGCTGGAGTCGATCCACGCACGGCTCGTCTCCGAGCTGACCGACGGCATCGGCGACAGCGAGGTGCGTCCCGGGATCATCGGCGAGATCGGCGTGTCCGCAGCGCTGCACCCGACTGAGGCGAAGGTCCTGCGCGCCGCCGCGCGCGCCCACGCAGACACCGGGGTCGCGATCACCGTCCACCTCAGCCCGAACTCCGACAACGCGCACGAGGTGCTGGACCTCCTCGAAGCCGAGGGAGCGGACCTGCGCCGCGTCGTCGCCGATCATCTCGACATCAACCTCACGCGCTTCCGCGGCGACCTCGGGCGCGCGCTGGACTACCAGCGTTCGATCGCCGCGCGCGGCTGCTTCCTCGAATACGACACCTGCGGGAACGCGAGCTACAGCCCGAGCGCGATCGGCGACCCGCCGTTCTGGTTCGCCTCCGACCAGGAGCGCGCGATCGCCATCGCGCAGCTCTGCGCGGACGGCTACGCCGATCGGATCCTGCTCTCCCAGGACGTGTGCCACAAGACGGACCTGCGCCGGTTCGGCGGGGTCGGGTACGGCCACGTGATGCGCACGTTCCGCACGCATCTGCGGGAGGCAGGCGTTCCCGGCTCGGCGGTCGATGGATTCCTCGTCGATAACCCGCGCCGGCTGCTCACGGTGTGGTAGTCCGCGCGGCGAGGCCGCCGCCCTGCGCGGCGGCGAACATCATCGCCATCGTGGCGTCACCCTCGACTCGGATACGGCCCTCCCGCAGCGCGGTGACGGGGCGGTCGCGACCCGTGCCCATCGCGAGGAACGTGTCGAGGTCGCAGGTGACCGTGACGTCGGGATCGGCGATCTCGCCCTTGGACACCTCGAGATCGTCGTCGCCGAAGCGCAGGTGGATCGCCCGGCCGTCGACGATGAACAACAGCGTGCCGCGCACCCCCGCGGCGTGCGACGCGGCGAACGACGCCCGCACCGTGCCCAGGAGCCCGCCCGACGCGTCGCCCGACGCATCGACCGGCACGCCGAGGATCGCGACGGACCGCCGGCCGGCCTCGAGATCACCGGACAGCGTCATGCGCTCCTGCGCCACGGCCTCCTCCGGAGACAGCTGCTGCGAGGCGACGGCGAGGAACGTCTCGACGTCGCTGACGACGACGAAGCTCGGGTCCGCCGCCTCGCCTTCGCGGGCGGCGATGGTGCCGTCCTCGATATCGACGTGGAAGACCTCACCATCGATGCGGTACTCGTAGCTCTCGCTCAGGCCCTCTGCGAGTTCCGGGCGGAAACTCGCCTCCAGCGCGACCACGAGCCACCCGAGCTGCAGCTGCTCGCCGGGCGGCGGCTCGCCGAGCAGGTTGCGGCCCCAGCGCACGAGCTCGCGGACCACGGGGCGCAGCTCCTCGCCGAGCGGCGTGAGCTCGTAGACCGTGGCGGCGGAGGGTGGCGGGAGCGCCTTGCGCTCGACGACACCGGCGGCCAGCAGGCCGCGCAGCCGGGCGCTCAGGACGTTCGGGCCGATGCCCGGAAGGCCGGCCTGCAGGTCGGTGTACCGCTTCGGGCCCAGCAGGAGATCCCGGACGACGAGCAGCGCCCAGCGCTCGCCCACGACGTCGAGCGCGCGTGCGGCGCCGCAGTACTGGTCGTACGAACGCGTGCTCACGGCCCACAGAGCTTAGTCGCAGATCGCCTCCGCGACCCCGAGCTGACTTTCTGCTTCGCAGCCTCGGCTATCACTTCCGTAGTCCCGGAACGACCCGGGAGGTGCGCAGTCGCGCGCTCGTGCCCGATCGCGGACGACAACACGGGGAACTGCAAGCCCGAAGCGATCGTCGGCTCCGCGGTCGCGGAATCCCCGCTCATCGCCGAGCAGCCGCAGGGCAACAGGGCAGTCGAGGGCCCACGTTGGGCCTCAGGAGTGTCGCCGTGGACTGGACGCCACGGCGGCGCTCCGGCTCAACTCGCGAGCTGCTCGTCCGCGCCACTCGGCGCGTCGGGCAGGCTGACGACGCCGGAGGATCCCCCGTCGTCGTCGGGACCTTCGGGGCGCGAGCCGTGAAGGAGACCTGCCGCGGCGGCGACCGCGGCGACCGCGGCCTCGTCATCGACGGGCTTCTTCTTCGCGCGGCTGCGCGTGGCGGGCTTCTTCTTCGCAGCGGGCGCGTCGCCCTCGGCCTTCGGCGCGGCGGGCTTGCGGGTCCGCGGCTTGCGCGCGGGCTTCGGCTTCTCGGCGGGCGCGTCGGTGGGCTCGGCCACGGCGTCCGTGGCGTCGGACTCGACCTTGGCCTTCACCCGCGGGCGGCGTGAGCGCTTCACCGACGGCGGCAGATCCTCAGCCGGCGCCGTCTCGACCGTGACCTCGCCACCCTGGGCCGCAGCCTCCGCTGCGCGCTTGGCCCGGGACCGGCGGTTGCGCGAGCGGCTGCGCTTGCTGCGCGGCTGCTGCGGGCCATCACCGTTCTCGGTGGCCTCCGCGCCCTCCGCGACCGCTTCGGCGGTCGCCGCCACCGCCTCGGTGTTCGCCGCGGCGGCCTGAGCCTCGCCGACGCCCTTCTTGCCGCCGCGCTTGCGCTTGCCGCGCCGGCCGCGCTTGGGGAAGTTCCGCAGCAGCTCGCGCGACAGCGCGCCCGGCTTGCGGGCCAGGCGCGTGCGGGCCCCGCGCAGGACCTCTTCGGCCTCGGGCGTGTGCGCCCGGGCGGCGGCCAGGATCGCGGCGGACAGCCGGCGGTCCTGCGTACGCGACGCGTGCACCAGCCGGCGCGCGTTACGGGCGTGCGCCTGGCCGCTGGAGTTCACGAGCAGGCCGAGCAGCCGCTTGGTCTCGGGCCAGCGCTGGACGGCGTACTCCTCGTGCAGTTCGCTCGTGTAGGAGGCGAGCTGCCAGATCCACTGGTTGGCCTGGTCGCGGCGGCCGATGCGCTTCTCGGCGAGCGCCTGGAGCATGACCTTCGTGCCCTCGCGGCGCTCGTCTCGCGCCCAGGAGCCGACGACGTCGATGGCGAGGCTGAACGCCTCGGCGTCACGGGACGCGGCGATCTCCTGCAGGGCCCGGATGCGCAGCTGCGGGTTCTTGTTGCGGCGCACCGCGGTGAGCAGGAACGCGCGCTTGAGTTCGCCCTGACGGTCGAAGTGCAGCATCGCGCGCGCACGGCGCCAGCCGCTCGGCGCGACGCGGGCGCCCGCGAGCGCCGCCCACTGGACCTGCTCGCCGTAGTCGAGATGCTCGACGGCGATCCGCCACAGCTCGCGCTCGAAGACCTCGATCCGCCGATCCTCGTCTGCGGTGACCGGCACCACGCGGCGCTCCACGCGGACGCGGCGGCCACGGCCGCGGCGCACCGGGCCGACGACGATCGCGCCGCCGCGGTAGACGTCGCGGTCGAGCAGCGAGTGCAGGGTGATCGCGGGGTCGTCGTGCTTCGTCGCGGGGTGGACGAAGTCGACGACGATGCCCGCCTCCTTGCCCGGCTGGCGACGGGTCACGCGGCCGACGCGCTGCTGGTAGATGCGCTTGGACGCCGTCGGCGCCAGGTGCATGCAGACGGTGGCGCGCGGCGAGTTCCAGCCCTCGGCCAGGAGCTGGGCGTTGACCAGCACGTCGATCTTGCCCTTCTCGTAGTCAGCGAGGATCTTCGCCAGCTCGCGCTTGGGCGTCTCGCCGGAGACGGCCATGGCCTTCAGGCCGACATCGCGGAACGCCTCGGCGACGTTGTACGCGTGGCGCACGCCCGCGGCGTAGACGACGCCCGGCACGCCGCCGAAACGCGTCTTGTAGAGGTCGGCGATCGCGAGGTTGAACGGCAGCTGATCGAGCAGCTCGGCCAGCATCTCCTGATCGAACTCGACGTCGACCTCGCCGCGGCGCAGCGGCACCTTGGCGATCGTGCGCACGCCCGGGCCGGGCGGGATGCGGACGCAGCGCAGCGGCGCGATGACGCCGCGGCGCGCGGCCTGCGCGAGATCGAAGCGCGACGTCTGCGTGGGGAAGAGGTCGGTGACGTGGCGGGCGATGAGCGCGCCCGTCGCGGTCATGCCGATGAAGACGGGGCCCGTCCACTCGCGGATCGCGCCCGCCGTCTTCTCGCCCAGCGCGGTGTGCGCCTCGTCGCAGATGACGACGGTGTACGCGGAGCTGATCCTGCCCGCGTTGCGCACGAACCACTGGTAGGTCTCGACCGTCACCGGGCCGTTCGCCTTGTCCGGTTCGCCCTCCAGCAGCGGGCGGCTGATGCGCTTGCTGTACCCGCGGGTCTTCAGCTCGTCGTTGAACTGGTCGACGAGGTTGCGGCGGTGGGTGAGGATCAGGACGCCGCCGGTGCGTGACGCGTCGACGAAGCCCATCGCGGCGACCGTCTTGCCGGCGCCCGTGGCGTGCTCGAACCAGAAGCGCTTGTGGGCGTTGGGGTCCTCGGCCTGCTCCTCGAGCTGCTCCTCGTCGGCGGCGGCCGCGGGATCGACGTCGTCTTCGTCTTCGTCCTCGTCGGGCTCCGGTTCGTCGTCGTCGAGCTCCTCGAGATCCTCGATGTCCGCCAGCTCGGGGTCGTCCTCGAGGACGAGCTCCTCCTCGACGGCCAGCACGGGAGCGGCCTCTGACTCGTGCTGCTCGTCGACCGTCTCCGTGCCCTTCTGGGCCTCGGTCAGCAGCGCGGCGAGCGTGCCGGAGAGCGCGTCGACCTGGTGCGGGTTCAGCGTCGTGCCATCGGCGAGCTTCGGCTCGTCCTCGGAGAGCACGCGCTCGAGCCCGAGCAGCAGCGACCACTTGCGCCGCCACTTCTCCGACGGAACCTTGCGGCCGTCGTTCAGTTCGTACAGCGCCCAGTCCAGCGCACGGCGACGGGCGCTCCCGGCCGCAAGGGCCTCCGCCGGGTCTTCCCCGGCGTGAACAAACGTCTCATGCGAGAACTTCTCCGCCCGGGCGATCTCCTCATCGCTCGGCACGGTCGTGGCCGGATCGGCCACTGGCGTGGACTCAGCCACCAGAAGGCATCCTTGTGCGTGTAGACGGGCGCCGCTCTTCGGCGCTTTGACCCCTCAGAGATTCCCGGCCGGAACCGGAACGTGTGCGAGGGGTGCGAGACAGCGGCCCCCCCTGCGGGTTCATGCGCAGCATATCGCACCGGGCAGGATGGAGCCCGTGTGCGCGCGTGCGATGCTCACGGGGTGCGTCGCATGCTGCTCATCACGGCCGGAGCCCTCCTGCTCATCGTCGTGCTCGTCGTCGGCCTGCGCCAGGCGGGAGAGGACCGCGGCGAGGACGAACCGGGCGCCGCGATGACCCGCGAAGAGGTCCTCGAACCGCTCCAGCCGCCGCCCCCCGTGCCCCCGCGCCTGGCCGCGCTGCACGCGCAGGGCAGCGAGCTCATCCCGGGCGCGCTGCCGGTGTACGAGGAGCAGCTGCGCGAGCTGCGCGGGTTGCCCGTCGTCGTGAACCTGTGGGCCTCGTGGTGCGGGCCGTGCCGCTTCGAGCTGCCGTTCATCCAGGAGGTCTCGTCACAGCAGGGACGCGAGATCGCGTTCCTCGGCGTCGACGTCGGCGACAACCGCGAGGAGGCGGAGAAGACGGCCGCCGAGTTCTTCATGCCGTACCCGTCGATCGAGGACCCGCGCACGAAGATCCGCGCCGAGCTCGGCACGCAGGGCCTGCCGGCTACGGCGTTCTACACGGCCGACGGCAAGCTCGAGTACCTGCACCAGGGCGCGTACACCAGCGCGGCCAAGCTGCGCGAGGACATCGAGCGCTACGCGGTGAGCGGATGACGGTGGAGATCCGCGAGCCCGCGAGCGGCGCCGAGCTGCGCGCCGCCTTCGATCTGCGGTTCGACGTCTTCTGCGACGAGCAGGGCGTGCCGCTGGAACTCGAGCTCGACGAGTACGACGCCGACGCGCTGCACCTCGTCGCCGTCGAGGACGGTGACGTGGTTGCGACGTGCCGGCTGCTGCGCGTGGGCGACACCGTGAAGTTCGGCCGGCTCGTCGTGGCGCAGTCGGCGCGCCGGCGCGGGATCGCGGCGGCGATGCTCGAGGAGGCCGAACGGCGCGCGCGGGAGCTGCGTGCGCACCGCCTCGTGCTGAGCGCCCAGACCTACGCCGTACAGCTCTACGAGGACGCCGGGTACGTCGCCTTCGGTGGCACGTACCAGGACGCCGGGATCGAGCACATCAGCATGGAGCGCGAGCTTGCCTGAGGTCCGCGTCGACCCGCTCACGGGGCTGCGGACCATCGTCGCGCGGGACCGCGCGACCCGGCCCGGCGGCGGGCTGTCCGCCACGCCGGCCGCTCCGATCGATCCGACGACGGACCCCTTCGCCGAAGGGCACGAGGACCAGACGCCGCCGGAGGTGTTCGCCGTCCGGGCGGGCGGCGGCGCGGCCGACACGCCCGGGTGGACCGTGCGCGTCGTGCCGAATCTCTATCCGGCACTCGATGCGGACTCGCCGCAGCCCGAGCCCCACGCGGAGCCGGACCTCTTCCAGGCGTTCCCCGCCACCGGCGCGCACGAGGTCGTCATCAACAGCCCGAAGCCCGTGCTCAGCCTCGCCGACCTGTCAGCCGACGAGGTCGCCGTGGCGATGGGCGTCTGGCGTGAGCGCGTGCGCACGCACGCGACCGCAGCGTGCCGGCACCTCATCGTCAACGAGCGGCGCGAGGGCGGTGCGTCCCTGCCGCACACCCACGCGCAGCTGTACGCGCTGGACTTCGTCCCCGCCGCGATCGCCCGCGAACGCGAGCGCTTCGGCGCGTACGCCACGCGCACGATGGGCGGCAACCTGCTCGCCGACCTGGTCCAGCACGAGGTCCGCCAGCGCGTACGCCTCGTCGCGTACGACGACGAGGCCGTCGTCATGGCGCCGTACGGGTCGCGCATGCCGTTCCAGCTCATGCTCGTCCCGCGGGACACACGTCCGCGATTCGAAGACGACGGCCCGCTCGGCGCGGCGCTGCTCCACGACGCGCTCACCCGCCTGCAGCGCCGCTTCGGCTGCAGCCCGCCGCTGAACCTGTGGGTCCGCACCGCCCCGTCGGGCGCCGAGCACTTCTGCTGGCGGATCGACATCGTCCCGCGGCTCACGCACCTCGCCGGTCTGGAGCTGGGCACGGGCGTGCACCTGAACATCGTGGCCCCGGAGCAGGCCGCGGCCGAGCTGCGCGACGCGTGATCCTCGCGGTCGTCGTCGCGATCGTCCTGTCCATCTGGGCGGGAGTCCGGGCCGAGCGCCGCTACGGCGAGAGCGCGCAGCACGGCGTCCAGCGCGCGGTGCGGATCGCGCTGTGGGGGCTGATCCCGCCCATCGTCATCGTCATCACGGCACGGCTCCAGTTCAGCTCGGGGGTGGGCGTCGGGATCCTCTACGGCTACCTCGTCATCGCCACCGTCGGCCTGCTCGCCTGGCTTCTCGGCTCGCGGGTGCTGCACCTCCCGCGTGCCTCGACCGGCGCGCTCATCGTCACGTCGATCCTGGCGAACACGGGGTACCTCGGCATCCCCCTGATCCTCGTCCTGCTGGGAGGGGACCAGGTGGGCTACGCGATCGTCTGGGACAGCCTCATCTCGTACCCGATGGCGTTCGTGATCGCGTTCGCGATCGGTGCGGCGTTCGGCGACCACGGCGCGCGCGATGTCCGCGCGCGCATCCTGAGCTTCTTCACGAAGAACCCCATCCCGTGGGCGATCCTCATCGGGTTCCTGCTGCCCGACGCGGCGATCCCGGACTGGCTGTTCGACGCGATGAAGCTGCTGGCGTCGTCGCTGCTGCCGCTCGGCTTCTTCATGGTCGGTGTCCAGCTGTCGGCCGAGGGCGAGCACGGCAGGTTCCGCTTCCCGCCGCCGATGACCGCCCCCGTCGCCACGGTGCTCGGCCTGCGACTCGCCGCCGCGCCGCTGCTGCTGCTGGGCATCGCCGCCGCGGCGGTCTCGGTGCCCGAGGCATACCACCTGCAGGCCGCGATGCCCTCGGGGATCAACGCGCTCATCGTCGCCCACGTCTACGGGTTGGACCTGCGGCTCACGTCATCGGCGATCGCGTGGACGACCGCGATCTTCGCTGTGGAGGTCGCGATCATGGCTCCGTTCCTGTAGAGACTGCGCGTATGAAGCTCTACACGTGTGGTCAGAAGGGCAACGGGCCTGCGGCGATGCACCCGTGCGCGAAGGCGGTCAACGCGCTGAAGGATGCCGGCCACGACTTCGAGATCGAAACGGCGCCCGGCTACAAGCTCCTGTTCTGGACACGGATGGGGAACGCCCGCGACGAGATCAAGAGGATCTCCGGGCAGACCGACGTGCCGGTGCTCGTGCTTGACGACGGCGAGGTCATCAACGGGTCGGGCACCATCGCCCGCTGGGCCAAGGAGCACCCCGCGGGGTGAGGGCGCTCGTGCAGCGCGTGTCCCGTGCGGAGGTGCGCGTGGACAGTGAGGTGGTCGGCGAGATCGACGCGGGGTTGCTCGTGCTGCTCGGCGTGACGCACGACGACACCGGGGCGATCGCGGACCGCGTGGCCGAGAAGGTCCGCGCGCTGCGGGTGTTCCCCGACGCGGACGGGCGGATGAACGAGCCGCTCGGCGACCGCGGCGTGCTGTGCGTCTCGCAGTTCACCCTCTACGGGGACACCCGTAAGGGGACGCGGCCGTCGTACGGGGCCGCCGCGCGGCCCGAGGTCGCCGAGCCGCTGTACGAACGGGTCTGCGCTGCGCTGCGCGCCCAGCGGGGCGTGTTCGGGGCGATGATGGAGATCGAACTGGTCAACGACGGGCCGGTCACGGTCATGATCGAGGTGCCCCCGCAGGGGGACTAGGATCGGCCGCATGCCGCCGACCGACCGCCTCGTCCCCCGCTTCGCCGCCGAGCCGCCGCAGGAGGGCTTCCCCTACGGCCGCTGGGCCGAGACGCTGCGGGCCGAATTCCTCGCCGCGTGCCTGCGTGCCGCCGAAGAGGAGGGCGATGACCTCGACGTGGGTGAGGCCACGGACATCACGTGGTTCCCCGACCGCACATGGGAGGCGCGCACGTGGATCCCCGCGTCGACGCGCACCACGACGGGCGTGGAGCTGTTCGGTCACGTGTCGTTCCGGCCGGCGACCGCCGACGAGGAGGCCGACGAGTTCGAGGCGCACGCCGAGGCCACGGACATCCTGGCCGAGGACAACCCCGACTGGCGGATCGACGTCTCCGACCACGTCGTCGGCGACTGGCGCGGTGAGCTCGGCAACGTGGCCGACATGACGCTCGTGTGGGGCGTCCCGCTCGTGCGCGGCGGCGTGACGGCGTGCGCGGAGCTCGGCGGGATCACCGTCGACCAGTGCGCGCTCGCCGAGGACCGCTTCACCCTCATCGCGCCCGACGCCTACCGCAGCGACACCCTCGAGATCGTGCTCTACGACGGCAAGGGCCACGAGCTCGCCCGGGAGTCGCTGTACGCCGAGGGCGACGAGGAAGCCGAGAACGACGCCGCGGATGCGATCGGCCGCGAGTGACCGTCAGCGCGCGGCCCGGCGCGCCCGCGCGTCGAGCGACGTGAACGCGAGGTCCCAGGTCCCCGCGCGCTCGTCGACCGCACCGACGACGTCACGGGAGACGAGCAGCGGCCGCTCGTCCCAGCGCCACGGAGCGCCGATCGCCATCTCAACGGCCGCCCGGTTGATACCCGCCCAGGCGCGTGAGCGCAGCTCGCCGGCCAGCAGCTCCGCGCTCGCCGCCATCGCGGCGTCGACGCGTGCGCCGGCCCGACCGCGGACGGCGGGCCGCAGCAGAACCTCCGGATCGGCGGCCGCGGTCCCCGCCGACGCGCTGAGACACACCGCGTAGCGCGAGGTCCGCGACGTGCACGCCTGCCGCAGCGCGGCGCCGCGCAGGACGTCGACGCGCAGTCGCACGCCCATCTCACGCCACGACTCGCGCGCAGCGCGCGCGACGGCGGCATCGGCGCCGGAATCACCGCGCACGGCGAGCAGCGGCGGACCGTCGTAGCGCCCGCTCTCGTTGCCGGCCCGGCGCAGCTCGGAGGCCGCGCGTCGCGGATCGCCGGACGGCTCGCGCAGCTCGGGCGCGCCCGTGCCGTCCACGCCGCCGGACTCGTCATGCCCGGGGACGCTCGGGGGCAGATAGTGCGATGCGATCGCGCCCCCGCCGCCGGCCGCGCGCAGCATCAGCTCGCGATCGAGTCCGGCGATGAGCGCCCGCCGGGCGTGCACGTCGCGCAGCGCGGGGGCCCGCGGGTTCAGGGCGACGTAGCGCGTGACCGGCAGCGGCGAGACCGCGAGCTGGCTGCTGTCGCGCCGACGTGCGATGCGCGCGACCTCCGGCGGAGCCGCGGGTGCGAGCACGAGCCCCGCGCCCGTGAGCACGCGCCATGCGGCCTGCGCGCGCGCCTCCCGCTGGAACGTGATGCGGCCGGGATAGGCGGGGCGGGGATCGCTGTCCCGACGCCACGCCGGGTTGCGGTCGAACCGCACGGTGCCGGGAGCCAGCGGCGCGGGCCGATCGAGCGACGGCGCGTACGGGCCGCTGAAGATCGGAACGTCCGCGGGGAGTTCTCCGCCGGTCCGGGGCACCTCCGTCGGGAGCGGCGTGCTGGCCGTGGTCGCGAGCCCCTCGAGCACCGTCTCAGGAGCGGGCGCGCGCAGGCGCAGCACCAGGCGATCATCGTCGTCCGCGCTGATGCCGTCCACATCGCGCCAGAGCCCCACCGGGCCGAGCCCGTCGATCGCCCCGAGCAGTCGCCGCGCAGGAGGGCCGGCCACCGGATCGGCCAGCGCGCGCTCCATGCCGTGCTCGACATCCCGCGCGGTGATCCGGCGGCCGTCGACCGGACCGAACCGACCCGTCCGGCGCACGGGGACCGTGATCGTCAGGCGATCCTCGGAGACCTCCGCCCCGCCCGCCGCGAGGTCCGGCACCGCCTCGGCGCGACCCGGGACGTGGACGTACAGCTGCCGGAACGCGACGCCGTGGGCCATATCGCTCGCGGCATCGCGCACGCGATGCGGATCGATCGACGGAGAGGCCGGCGCGAGCACGGTGAGCTCACCGCCCCGGCCCGGGCGCTCGTTCTCCGCCGGTTTCGGGCCGCCGGACCCAGAACCGCACCCGGCCGGCACGGCCGCGACGAGGGCCGCCGCGGCAAGCACCCGCCACGGGCCGCCGTGCGCTGGACGATTCGACCGCACCGGGCCAGGGTACGACCGAACCGTTCTGCGGCGCGGTTGACCGAGATCCTGCACGGCTTCGACGCGCCGTCCTACTGCCGATGTCGGGGGTACGCTTGCGTCCACCCTCGCGGGCGTTCTCGGACAAGGAGGCACCACCCCCATGCGAAGGATCCCCCCACGGCTCGCCGGCGTGCTGGCTGCCGCCGCCCTGCTCGGCCTCGCCGGCTGCGGCAGCGACGACGACGGCGACTCAGGGGGTGAGTCAGCGGGCAAGACCGGCGGCGGCGCGACGGCGTATTACACGTCCTTCCCGGACTACCTCGATCCCGCGCTCTCGTACACCGTCGAGGGCTGGCAGGCACTGTGGACCGTCTACACCCCGCTCCTCACGTACGACCACGCCGAGGGCGCCGCGGGATCCAAGCTCGTCCCCGGCCTCGCCGAGGCGATGCCGGAGATCAGCGAGGACGGCAGGACCTACACCCTCGTCCTGCGCGAGGGCCTGGAGTACAGCGACGGCACGCCGGTGAAGGCATCGGACTTCGAGCACGCCATCAAGCGCGTGCTCAACCTCGAGTCCGGCGGCAGCGGCTTCTACCAGGGCATCGTCGGCGCCGAGGACTACCTCGAGGCGGGCAGGGCCAAGGGCGACATCAGCGGCATCACCACCGATGACGCGACCGGCGAGATCACGATCAAGCTCGTCGACCCCGACGGCCAGTTCCCGTTCGTCCTCGCGCAGCTGTTCGCGACGCCCGTGCCGAGTGACACGCCGTTCTCGAACCAGACGAAGACCCCGCCCCCGGGCGTCGGCCCGTTCAAGATCAGCGAGGTCGACGGCACCCGCGGCTTCACGCTCGCGAAGAACGCCGCGTTCTCCGGCTTCGAGGGTGTGCCGAGGGCGAAGCTCGACAGCCTGAAGATCACCGTGGTGAAGGACGCCCGCCGCCAGGGCCAGGACGTCATCGACAACAAGGTCGACTTCATCATCGACCCGCCGGTGCGCGAGCAGCTGCGCGAGGTGCGCACCGAGCTGCCGGACCGCTTCAAGGAGTTCACGACGATCTCGACGTACTACGCGTTCCTGAACCAGCGCGAGGCCCCCTTCGACAAGAAGGAGGTCCGCCAGGCGGTGAACTTCGGCCTGAACAAGCCGGCGCTGGCCCGCCAGTTCAGCGGCCTGCTCGAGCCGAGCTGCAACTACCTGCCGCCGAACATGCAGGGCTACGAGAAGCTCGACCCCTGCCCGTACGGCGACCCGAACGGCGAGCCGGATCTCGCGAAGGCGCGCCAGCTCATCAAGGACGCGGGCGCCGAGGGCGCGAAGGTCACCGTCTGGGGCAACGACGAGCCGGAGACCCGCGAGGTCACCCTGGCGCTCGCCGACCAGATGAAGGCCATCGGCCTGGACGCCTCCCCGAAGATCGTGGAGGGCTCGGTCTACTTCCAGACCATCGGCAACCAGAAGACGAAGGCCCAGGCCGGCTTCGCCAACTGGTTCGCCGACTTCCCGCACCCGGCGAACTTCATGTTCCTGATGGACGGGTCCACGATCCAGGAGACGAACAACCAGAACTTCTCCAACGTGGATGACCCGACGATCAACGACACGCTGGCGGAGATCAACCAGAACGCGAACCTCGACGCGGTCGCGTCGCAGTACGCGGAGCTGGACAAGCGGATCGTCGACGAGGCGTACATCGCCCCGTACGGCAACCGCAAGCTCACCCTGGTGACCTCCGACCGCCTGGCGTTCGACGAGATCGTCTGGCACCCGCTCTACGCGGCCGATTACACGTCATTCGCACTGAAGTAGCCCAGAGCTATGAGCGCCTGCCCGATCCCGAGGCAGGCACCGATGTCGGCGGTGCCGGCCGGTCGCCTTGGCGACTGGCCTGGCGCCGCCTGCGGCGGGACCGGCTGGCGCTCGTGTTCTCCGGAGTCTTCCTGCTGCTCGTCGTGATGGCGCTCGCCGCGCCGCTGTACGCCGAGCACATCGCGAACACCGCGCCGGACAAGCAGAACCTCACCGGGACCGTGGTGGTCGACGGCGAGGAGGTCGACATCGTCACGCCCGACGGCATCCCGGTCGGGCCGACGTGGGGCAGCGAGTACCTGCTCGGCGCGGACATCAACGGGCGCGACGTCGCGGTGCGGCTGCTGTACGCGGCCCGGAACTCGATGTTCATCGGGTTGACCGGCGCGCTCATCACCACGCTGCTGGCGATCGTGTTCGGCATCGTGGCGGGCTACTACCGCGGCCCGGTCGACTGGATCATCTCCCGCGCGATGGACGTGCTGTGGGCGGTGCCGGTGCTGCTCCTCGGCGTCGCGCTCGGCGTGGCGCTCACCCTCGGCGGCGTGCAACTCGGCCCGCTGACGCTCGACGCGGGGTCGCTGTGGATCCCCGCGATCATCATCGGCGTCGTGAGCGTCGTCTACCTCGCGCGCCCGCTGCGCGGCGAGATCCTGCGGCTGCGCGAGCAGGAGTTCGTCGAGGCCGCGCGGGCGCAGGGCGCCAGCGGGCCGCGCATCATGTTCAGCGAACTGCTGCCCAACGTGCTGAGCACGGTGCTCGTCTTCTTCCCACTGCTCTTCGCCAACGCGGTGCTGCTCGAGGCGTCGCTGTCGTTCCTCGGCGCTGGCGTGCAGCCCCCCGAGGCGTCCTGGGGGACGATGATCGACGAAGGCATCAACGTCCTCATCACCCAGCCCGCGCTGACGATCGCCCCCGGCATCATGCTCGTCCTCTGCGTGCTGTCGCTGAACGTCGTCGGCGAGGCCGTGCGCAAGGCCATCGACCCGCGTGCCCGCGTGATGCTGGAGCAGTAGCGCGATGGGCCGCTTCATCATCCGCCGCCTCATCGGCATGGTCATCGTGCTGTTCGCCGTGTCGGTGATCGTCTTCGCGATCTTCAACGTCATCCCGAACGGCGCGCCGGAGAACCGTATGGCGGGCAAGCAGTCGACCCCGCAGCAGATCGAGGCGATCCGCCGGGAGTGGGGCTTCGACAAGCCCGTGACCACCCAGTACCTGAAGATGATGGAGAAGCTCGCCACCGGCGACCTCGTCAGCTACCAGCAGCAGCGCAACGTCTTCGACGAGATCAAGCAGGGCCTGCCGCACACGCTGTCGCTCGCGATCGGCGCCGCGATCCTGTGGATGGCCGCCGGGGTGGCGCTCGGCGTCTACAGCGCGACCCGCGCAGGCGGGAAGACGGACTTCGCCATCAACGTGCTCGCGCTCATCGGGATCTCGGTGCCGGTGTTCTGGCTCGGCGCGCTCGTGAACTACTACCTGGGCTACAAGCTGGGGTGGTTCCCGAACGGCGGGTACGTGGAGATCGGCGAGGGCGGGCTGTGGGAGTGGGCCTACCACCTGTTCATGCCCTGGACGGTGCTCGCGCTGCTGTTCATCGGCGTGTACTCCCGGGTGCTGCGCGGCACGATCCTCGAGACGCAGAACGAGGACTTCGTCCGCACCGCCCGCGCGAAGGGCCTGTCGGAGCAGCAGGTCATGCGCCGCCACGTCCTGCGCACCTCGCTCATCCCCATCATCACGCTGTGGGGGCTGGACTTCGGCATCGTGATCGGCGGCGGCGCGATCCTCACCGAAGCGGTGTTCGACCTCCAGGGCGTCGGCCAGTACTACGCCGAGTCCGTGAGCCAGCTCGACGTGCCGCCGGTGATGGCGGTCACGATCATCGGCGCGGTGTTCATCGTCGTGCTGAACACGATCGTGGACATCCTGTACGCGGCGCTCGACCCGAGGATCCGGCTGTCGTGACCGAGTCGGCCGTCCCCCTGCTCTCCGTCGACGACCTGCGGGTGCGCTTCCGCACCGAGGGCGGCATCGTGCGCGCCGTCGACGGCGTCTCCCTGGACCTGCGCGCCGGCGAGGTACTCGCAGTCGTCGGCGAGTCCGGGTCGGGCAAGTCGGTCACCGCGCTCACGCTCATGGGGCTGACGCGCGGCCCGAACACCGAGATCGAGGGCGCCGCCCGACTGCACGGCGAAGACCTGATCGCCGCGCCCGACGACCGGCTGCGGCGCATCCGGGGCGCGGAGCTCGCGATCGTGTTCCAGGATCCGCTGAGCTCGCTGAACCCTGTCCAGCGGATCGGCAGGCAGATCGCTGAGCAGATCCTCGTCCACGAAGACCTCGACCGCGACCAGGCCCGCGACCGCGTGCTCGAACTGCTCAAGCGGGTCGGCATCCCGCAGGCCGACACGCGGATCGACGCGTTCCCGCACGAGCTGTCGGGGGGCATGCGCCAGCGCGTGATGATCGCCATGGCGCTGTCGTGCAAACCGAAGGTCCTCATCGCCGACGAGCCCACCACCGCGCTGGACGTGACGATCCAGGCGCAGATCCTCGACCTCATCCGCGGGTTGAAGGACCAGACGGGCCTGGCCGTCCTCCTCGTCACGCACGACCTTGGCGTGGTGGCCGAGCTGGCCGACCGTGTCGCGGTGATGTACGCGGGGCGGATCGTCGAGCAGGGCACGGTCGACGAGCTCTTCGCCGACCCGCGCCACCCGTACACGTGGGGTCTGCTCGGTTCGATCACCCGGGTCGACCGGCCGCGGCCCGAGCGCCTGCCGTCGATCGGCGGCAGCCCGCCGTCGCTCACCGCGCTGGGCACGGCGTGCACGTTCGCGCCGCGGTGCCCGCACCGCTTCGATGCGTGTGCCACCGAACCGCCGCTGGCGGACGCGGACCCGGACCGCCCCGGTCACCCCGACCGCTGCGCGCTGGCGCTGGAGGCCAAGCGCACGCGGCGGGTGGTCGGCGCCGACGGTGCCATCGGACTCGCCGCGCCGGAGGAGGCCGCGACATGACCGGCGAGCCGCTGCTGCAGGTCGAGCACGTCCGCCAGTGGTTCCCGCTGCGCTCGGGGCTCGTCTTCGACCGCACGGTCGGCCATGTGCGTGCGGTGGACGATGTGAGCTTCTCGCTCGCGACGGGAGAGACGCTGGGCCTCGTCGGCGAGTCCGGCTGCGGGAAGACGACCCTCGCCCGGACCGTGCTGCGGCTGCTCAAGCCGACAGACGGCCGGATCGTGTTCGCCGGCCAGGACATCACGAGCGCGAACCGCCGTGCGCTGAAGCCGCTGCGGCGTGACGCGCAGCTCGTCTTCCAGGACCCGTACTCGTCGCTGAACCCGCGGCGCAGCATCGGGAACATCGTCGCGGCGCCGCTGGCACGCCAGGGTGTGGGCCGGGCGGCGCGCCGCGCGCGGGTCGAGGAGCTGCTGCAACTCGTGGGCCTGCCCGCGTCTGCGCGGGTGCGCTACCCCCACGAGTTCAGCGGCGGGCAGCGCCAGCGCATCGGGATCGCCCGCGCGCTCGCGGTGCAGCCGAAGCTCGTGGTGCTCGACGAGCCGGTGAGCGCGCTCGACGTGTCCATCCAGGCGCAGATCGTCAACCTGCTCGACGACCTGCAGGAGGAGCTCGGCCTGAGCTACCTGTTCGTCGCGCACGATCTCGCGGTCGTCCGGCACGTGTCCGACCGGATCGCGGTGATGTATCTCGGGCGGATCGTCGAGATGTCCCCGTCGGAAGAGCTGTACACGCGGCCGATCCATCCGTACACGGACGCGCTGCTGCAGGCGATTCCGGTCCCCGACCCGCGGGTCACGCGGCGCATGCGGCCGGTGGTCGGCGGCGAGCCGCCGTCCCCGATCGATCCGCCGTCGGGCTGCGTGTTCCATCCGCGCTGCCCGCGGGCGCAGGACCGGTGCCGCGTGGAGATTCCACGGCTCACGGAGTACGACGGCGGGCACGCGGCGGCATGCCACTACCCGCTGCACGTCACCGAGGCGGACATCGCGGCCTCGACGCGCTCGCCTGCCAGCCCGCAGGCCGCCGGCGACGTGGCGCCCGAGGTGCTGCCGGTGGCCGAGCCCGCCTGAGCGGGTCGGGGCCCGGCGCGCGGCCGGGCCCCGAGCGGCGCGGTGATCCCTACGACGCCGCGCCGAGCGTGACGGTCGCGGTGGCGGTGCCGAGCTTGAAGCCCGCGCCGAGCGCCTTCGTCTGGAACGCGAGGTTCAGGACGCTGGCGGCGAAGCCGGTCAGCTCGACGTCCGCGGTGACGACCGTGGCGCCGCCGGCACCGGCGGCGACCGAGATGTTCGTGAGCTTCGCGAGGTCGGAGCGCAGGCCGACGTAGCGCAGCTCGGCGGTGAGCTTGGGCTCGCCGGTCAGGTCGATCGTGAAGCGCTGCACGTTGATCGGGAGCCCGAAGCGGCCCTTGCGCAGGAACAGGCCGCCGGAGTGCGTGACGGTGCCCTGCAGCTCGGGCGTCAGCGAACCGCCGGTGACGGGGAAGACGATGCGGCCCGTCTCGTCAACGGTCGCGGAGGTCGACGGGCGGACCTGCACACCGAGCGACGTCAGGGCCGCGCCGGCGGCCGGGTCGAGCGCCAGGCGCGTGTCGACGCCGGTGACGGGGATCGGGTCCGCAGCTTGGGCGGGCGCAACGGCAACGGCGAAGGTCGCTGCGACGGCGAGCAGTGCAGCGATGAGCGGGCGAACGGACATGGGTAGGGCTCCTGTGGACGGGTGGACGTGCCTCGTGTCGACCCGCTGTTGCGTGGGGCGCCGCCGGATCGGTTCGCGCCGCGCGTGAGCTGGCGCGTCGGCGGTGCCAGAGGGGAACCGCCGGTACGCTGCATCGCCGAGCCCCGATAGCTCAGCTGGATAGAGCGTCCCCCTCCTAAGGGGAAGGCCGCAGGTTCGAATCCTGCTCGGGGCGCTGCTGCTGCTGGCTCTGCTACTGCTGCTGCTGCTACCACGTCAGCGCAGCCCGAAGCCGCCGGAAGTCCGCGTGCTCCGCAGCCAGCTCGGCGAGTTCGGCCGGCAACGGTACGCCCCAGTCGCTGAACCGCACCGCCGCCCAAGCGTGCGGCTCGCCCCACACCCCGACCTGCACGGCGATGACCGCCGGGAGCCCGTCCTGCAGCTCCGCGGTCGCGGCGACCGTCGGCTCGCGGAAGGCCGCGACGGGGCCGAGCGCGGCGATGCCGAGGGCCCGCCGCGCGGCGGCGTAGTCGATCTGTATCCGCCACCTGCCCGCACCGGCCGGCGCGGCCGAGGTGAACCCCGGGTCGAGCAGGCGGAGCATGCCGAGCGGGTTCGAGGTCGCGTTGAGGAGGTACAGCGCGCCGGGCACCTCGCGCACCGCACCGTCCTCCCCCAGCGTCACCAGCGCGTCCGGGCGGAGGATCCCCACGGTCTCGTCACGCGACGGCGCCGTCCACGCGCGGCGGTACCACGCCACCTGTCCCGGGAAGTCGACGAACCCGACGTCCTCCCACCCGCTCAGGCCGTCACCGTCGCCGAACGGGTCGGCCACGGCGCTGCGGTAGCGAAAGCGCGCCGTCAGACCGGCGGCGTCAGTCAGGGCGCGGCGAAGCTCGCCGCCGGGGCGCGTCGGATCGTCGTTCTGGCGTCGGGAAAACCGGGGCAAGGAGGTCCGTTCCCGCGGGGTGAGCGCGGGGTCCCACCCTGTCATGAAATCTGGTCTGTTGCCCGGAACTGCGCGGTTCATGGTGCCTTCCCGCGCGAACCTGCGCCAAACCTCCATCTGCGCTCGCCCCCGCGAACCGGGCACCACGCCCGCGGGTCGTTCGTCCACGCCGTCTTCACCCGCGCCCGGGGCCGCCGATCGCCGAGGGGAAGGACCGCGCCGTCGCCTGCCTCGACGGCCCTCCCGCCCATGCTCACCGTCTCACAGTTCCGCCTGCGGCGCACGCGCCGCGTGGTGCCCGTCGTGCTCGGGACGATGGCGCTCGCCCTCGGGGCGGCGCCCGCGGCCGGAGCGGCGCCCGCCCTCGCACCGCCCGTCGACGGGATCGGGTGCCTCGGCGGCGCCGCGCTCGCCGGGTGCACCGCGGCACCGTCGCTGAACGGCGCGGCCGCGGTCGCGCTGAGCCCCGACGGGCGCACCGGCTACGTCGCCGGCCGCGACGCGAACGCGGTCACCGTGCTCGGGCGCGACACCGCCGGGCGCCTGAACCTGACCTCGTGCCTGGCCGCCGGAACCCCGGGGTGCACCACGGCTCGGGCCGTCACGGGCGCGACCGCGGTGGACGTCTCCCGCGACGGACGGCTCGTCGCCGTCGCCGCCCCCGGCGCCAACGGCGTCGCGGTGTTCCTGCGCGACACCACCACCGGCCTGCTCACCCAGCCCGCGGGCGCTCCCGGCTGCGCCACCGAGACGGGGGACAGCGGCACCTGCCTGGACGGGCGGGCACTCAGCGGCGCGCGCGACGTCGCCTTCAGCGCCGACGGGACCCGACTCTACGTCGC
Organism: Solirubrobacteraceae bacterium; assembly: GCA_051306365.1. Lineage (GTDB taxonomy): Bacteria > Actinomycetota > Thermoleophilia > Solirubrobacterales > Solirubrobacteraceae > Svornostia. Next base: position 12,128 of record JBPPNC010000227.1, on the reverse strand, counting down.
CGCGCAGACCGCGAACGCCGTCGCCGCGCTCGCCACCGACCCCGCCGTCGGCATCACGAGCCAGCCCGCAGGCGGGGCGGGCTGCGTCAGCGAGACGGGAACCTCCGGCCTGTGCGGCGACGGCTGGTCCCTCTTCGCACCCGGCAGCGTGGCGGCGCTGCCCGCGGGGGGCGTGCTCGTCGCGACCTCGACGAGCGGGTCCCTCGTCCGTCTGAGCCTCAACGCCGGCGCGCTGAGCCAGCCCAGCGGCGCGGCCGGGTGCATCCGTGACACCGGCACGGGCAGCTGTCCCGACGGACGGGCGCTCGCGGGCGCCAGCGACGTCACGATCACGCCCGACGGCACCGCGGCGCTGGTCACGGCCGGCACGAGCGACGCGATCGCCCGCATCGGCCTGGGCGCCACGCTCACGCAGGCCGGCGGCGCCGCGGGGTGCGTGAGCGAGACCGGGCTCTCGGGACAGTGCCTCGACGGGCGCGCGCTCGACGGGGCCGCCGCCGTGGCGGTCACTCCAGACGGCCGCACCGCCTACGCCGCAGCGACCTCGAACGACACGGTGGCCGTCCTCGACCTCTCCGCCTCCGGCTTCGCCCAGGGCGCCGACACCACCGGCTGCGTCTCCGACCGCGGTGGCAGCGGGTGCGCCACCCGCGGCGGGCTCGACGGCGCACGCGGGGTGGCGGTCGACAGCGCGGGCCGGCCCGTCACCGCCGCGGAGACCTCGGACGTCGTCCTCGCCCACCGCCTCAACCGCGCGCCGAGCTGCACCGCGGCCGGCGCCGAGACGACCTGGGACCGGGCCATCACGCTCACACCTGTCTGCACCGATCCCGACGGCGACCCGCTGACGCTGCGCCTGCCGTCCGTGCCGAAGGGCAGCGCCGTCGCGCTGTCGGGCGACCGCGTCACGGTGAACCCGCGCAGCGGGGAGGCGACCACGCTGAGCATCGGGGTGACGGCCTCCGACGGCACGCTGAGCTCCCCGCCGGTCACGCTGACGGTGAAGATCACCGCGCCGCCGCCGATCCCGCCCAAGCCGGTGCCCGGTCTTCCCGCCACGCTGTCGGCCCCCCTGCTGGGCGTCGAGCGGCGCCCCCTCGACCTGGCGAAGCCGAGCACGACGCTGCCGACCTTCTGCCTGCCTCGCCGCGCGGCGAGCTGCAGCGGGACGGTGGAGCTGCGCGCCGGGTCGCGCGTCCTCGGCGCCACGCCCGCGACCGGACCCGGACAGGTCACCCTCGCCCTCGCCCCTGCAGCCCGGCGCACACTGCGCACGCTGGCCCGCGCGGGCGCCGGCTCCCGCGCTGTCACCCCCGCGGCCTGGGCGACCACGCTCGCGGCGTCGGACCCCGTGGCGATCGCGCTGCCGGTCCGGCGTGCCCGCACCGGCGTCAAGCGGACCGGAACCCAGCTCGCCGAGCAGTTGCGCGGCGGGCGCGGCGACGACCGGCTCTCCGGTCGCGGCAGCAGCGACCGGCTGCTCGGCGCCGCCGGGGACGACCGGCTCGTGGGCGGCGGCGGCAACGACCGGGCCAGCGGCGGCACCGGCCACGACGACCTCAGCGGCAACTTCGGCAACGACCGGCTCGATGGCGGCACCGGGGACGACACGCTGCGCGGCGCGTCCGGGGACGACACGCTGCGCGGCGCCGGCGACGCCGACCGCCTCGACGGCGGCACCGGCAACGACAGGCTCGACGGCGGCCCGGGCGACGACATCCTCGAAGGGTTCGACGGCGACGACACGCTGCGCGGCGGCGCAGGCGACGACTATCTCGTCGAGTCACGCTTCGGCGACGACAAGCTCCTCGACGGCGGGCCCGGCGGCGACTACGTCGACGGCAACCGCGGCAACGACCGGCTCGTGCGCGGCGGCGCGGGCGACGACATCGTGCTCGGAGGCCCCGGCAGCGACACCGTCGAGGGCGGCCCGGGCGACGACGTCGTCGACGGCGGCGGCGGTGAGGACCCCGCGATCCGCGGCGCGTCGGGCAACGACATCGTCGTCGGCGGACGCGGAAACGACATGCTCGAGGCCGGTCCCGGCGACGACGTCCTCTACGGCTCCACAGGCGCCGACCACTTCGACTGCGGACCGGGCGAGGACTGGATCCACGTCGACAGCGACAGCGAAGCCGACCGGTCCGACGACTGCGAACACGTCGTGGAGGGCGACCCGTCGCGCGACGGGGTCTACGACCCGGTCGCGCTTGTCGCCAACCGCGGCCTGGCCCGCGGCGGCGTGCTCGCGACGAAGCGCGGCTCGGCGCTCGGCGACGTCCCCCGCGCAGACCGCCCCATCGGCACCGCCGGCGACGACGAGATGACCGGCAACGACGAGCGGGACCTCATGAACGGCAACGCGGGCAACGACCTGATGAACGGCGTGGGCGGCAACGACGACCTCGACGGCGGCGATGACGACGACGAGCTGCGCGGCGGCGACGGCCGCGACCGGCTCTTCGGCCGGTTCGGCGACGACGACATCCACGGTGAGAACGGCAACGACGAACTCGAGGGCGGGCGCGGCAGCGACACGCTCGACGGCGGCTCGGGCGACGACAGGCTCAACGGCGGCTTCGACGAGGACGTCCTCCGGGGCGGGCCCGGCAACGACAGGCTCGTCGCGGTCGGCGGCCGCGTCGACGAGGTCGACTGCGGCCCGGGGCGCGACCGCGCGGACGTCGACCGCGGCGACGTCGTCCGCAACTGCGAGGACGTCCGGCGCCACTGACCCCGCCGGTCAGGCGCGATCGGGACGGTCCGGGTAGACGTCGTCGATGGTGGTCAGCGCGCGGTACGGCGCGCCGGCCGCGGCCTCGATCCGCTCACCGCCGCCCGCGAGGCGGTCCAGCACGCTGACGACCCCGACGATCGTGCGCCCCTCGGCCTGCAGCGCCTCGATGGCCCGCACGGTCGAGCCGCCGGTCGTGACGACGTCCTCGACGACGAGACAGCGGTCGTGCTCGTCAAGCGGCGGGCCCTCGACGCGGCGCTGCAACCCGTGCGCCTTGGACTCCTTGCGCACGAAGAACGCCTTGCAGTCCGCACCCCCCGCCAGCGCGGCGCAGGCGACGGGGTCCGCGCCCATCGTCATCCCGCCCACGGCGGTCGCGCGCAGCTCCACCGCGTGCTCGGAGAGCAGCTGCCCGAGGGCGCGGAAACCGGCCGGCCGGAGGATCGCCCGCTTGGCGTCGACGTAGTACTGCGCGGTCGCGCCGCTCGTCAACACCACCTCGCCGACCACCAAGGCGTGGGTATGGAGTTCCTCGATCAACCGTTGGGTGGCCGTCATGGCGTGCGTACTCTAATCCGCATGGCTGGGAGGCCCCTTCACGCTGTCGCGATGGCGAGCAGCATCCTCGTTCTGCTCGGGGTGCTGCTGTTCGCGCTCGACACCATGCACGGCGTCACGAACGAGACACGTGCGCGGATGGACGACGCCATCGCCTACGTCCCCACCGCTGCGGGCACGCCCGCAGCCGAGGACCCGCCGAGCCGCTTCGAGACGATCGTCACCGACGCCAACGAGATCCTCCGCGGCCCGTTCCAGAGCGCCGTGCCGGAGTCCGCCGACGCCTGGACCCGAGAGCTGGTTCCCGCGTTCCTCGCGCTCCTGGTCTGGGGCGTGGGGCTCAGCGCGGTCGCGAAGGCCGTGAGCCGCCCGCGGCGTCAGCGATACGTGTCGACTCGCGTGCCGTAACGCACCCAGCGGAAGATGTTCATCGCGTCCGGGATCGGGACGCGCAGGCAGCCGTGGCTGGCGTTGTAGGTCGGCACGCTCTTGTACCCGTGGATCGCGTAGCCCCGGATGAAGTACGCGGAGTGCACCATGCCCAGCGCGTTCGTGCCGAGGTCCTTGCGGTAGACCTTGAACGAGCCGAGGATCGTGGGCGTCGCGGGCGCGCCCGTCGACGTCGGGTAGATGCGCTCGACCCTGCCGCCCGCGCCGATGAGCGCCAGCACCTGGCGTGAGATGTCGGCCTCGATGTGCCGTCCGTGCTTGGGGAACCTGACCTTGAAGCGGCCGCCGCCCCGGGCGAGCTTGTCGAAGACGGCCTCGTTGGCCTCGCTCGTGCGGGCCATGCCGGTGACCTTGCGGAACGCCAGCACTGCGCGGGCGGTACGTGCGTCGAAGACGCCGCGCCTGCCGACGACGTAGCCGAGGCGGTCGAGCTTGGCCTGCAGCAGCCGGACGGCAGCGCCCTTGGAGCCGGGGCCGACGCGTCGCGGCAGGACGTCGACGCCGACGCCCTTCGCGGTGATCGACTGAAGCTCGTCTGTCTCGCGGTGGACCGCGCGGACCGTCAGCCGGCCCGTCTTCTTCGGGGCGTAGCCGACCGTGAACCGGCCGACCTTGCCGTCGCGCCTGACCTTCACCTCGACGACCCGGAGCTTCCTCTCGCCACGGTAGAACCGGACGATGACGTTCTGCCCGGCCACGTACGGCTGCAGCGTGCCGCGGACCTTCACCCGCGAGCGGACGAGCACGGCGTCCTGCGTGGTGCGGATGGTCAGCTTGCCGTTCTTGGGCTCGGGTGCGGCTTCGGCGGCGGGCGCAGGGGTCGTCGCAGCAGCGAGGGGTTCCTGCGCGCCGGCCGGCGCGGCGAAGGCGGCGGCGAGCGCCGCGGTGGTGAGGGCGGCGACCGCCGGTCCGTGACGCATACGGCGGATTCTACGAGGCGGCAGGCCGCCATGTCTCCGGCCTGCCGCGCCGAACGCGTCTACTTCGGGGTGACCTGCAGGATGTTCACCGTGCCGGTGATCTCGTTCGTCACCAGGACGAGCGGCCTGCCGTTCGGGCTGTCGTCCGCGGCGACGAAGCTCAGGCCCTCCGGCCCGCGATCCGCCGGCCGCGTGTTGACGTAGCCGGCGAGCTCCGCCCGGCCGACCTTGGAGCGCAGGTCGTACGCGACGATGCCCCCCTGGCGCTCGTTGCCGAGGAACGCGTAGGGCCGGCCGGCGACGTTGCCGATCGCGATGCCCTCGGGCTCCGGACCCTTGTTGTCGCTGCGGTTGTCGATCTCGGGGACCAGCGGCGCGTGATCGGCGTTGAACGTCGTCGGATCGTTCGCCGCGATGTACTGCTCGAGCTCGGCGCCCGAATCCCAGACCATGCCGCCGAGCGGGTCGAGGATCGACATCGAACGGCCGCCGAACGCGTAGAGCTCGTCATAGTCGCCGTCGTTGTCGGTGTCGCCCAGCGTCTTCGTCACCGTGAGGCGGCCGAGCTGGGTGTTGCCCTTCACCGCCGGGTCGGGGAACGCCGTGGGGTCGAGCGTCAGGCCCGAGACCCGCGACTCCTCGGCGAAGTAGCCGTAGTCGCGGGCATCGCCCTCATTGGCGGTCACGACGAACGGCAGCCCCAGCACGCTGTAGACCGCGATCGCGTCCGGCTGGTACATCCCGAAGACGTTGCTGAACGTGCGCAGGTTCGCCCCGCCGTCACGGTCGCTCGGGTCGAACGGCACCCTGCCGTGGTTCTTGTACCCCAGGCCGCGCACCGACAGCACCTTCGCCGTGGCGACGCTGACGAGCGCGATCGCGTTGGCCTCCTGCAGGGAGACATACGCGACGCTGCCGGTCGTGTCGGTGTCGATGTACTCCGGCTCGACGTTCTTGGCAAACGTGGTGTCGGGGCCGAACACGCGGATCGGGCCGCTCTTCAGGAAGCTGCCCGTGAAGCCGGCGGTGCGAACCCGCGGCGCGGTACTGCAGCCCTTGAGCTGGTCGATGATCGTCACCGAGCCCTCCGGATCCACGGACCCGTCGGCAGCCGGCTCGCCCTCGTTGGCGACGAGCAGCGTCCGGCCGTTCGGCGTGAACGTGAGCATGTCGGGCAGGGCTCCCGCGGTGACCGCGCGCAGGAACGTCCCGTCGGGCTTGAAGAACAGGACCTTGCCGGCGTCGGTGCGCGTCGGCGCCTCCTGCGCGACGGCGACGAGGCCGCCGCACGCCTTCGACGTCGCGACGCTGTTCGGCGCGCCGCCGTACGGCGCGAGGTCGATGCTCGGCTGCGCCACCGGGTTCGCCGGGTCGGTGAGGTCGAAGACGTCGATCGTGTTCGCCGCGGCGTCGGTGACGAACGCCTGCTTCGTCGGCGCGTGGAACGCCGCGATCTCCGCGGCGGCTTCACCGCCGGCCGGCGTGCGGCCGAGCGGGGTGAGCTCGACCTCAGCGGGGGCGGCGAACGCAGGGGCCGCGGTGGCGGCGAGCACCGTGGCGGCGAGAGTCAGACATGAGGCGGGACGCATGGCGCGCGACGCTATGTGCGCGTCCGTGGGCGGATGTTGCCCCGCGGTGAACTCTGTGTGAAAGCCGTCAGGGGGCCGTGACGATGCCCGCCGCGGCCGACCGCCGCGACCCGAGCACCCCGGCGAGGAGCTTCAACGCGAGGAGCGACACGACGATCGAACCGAGGATCGATGCGGGGATCTGCCAGTCCCAGTCCTGCGAGACGCCGAACGCGATCGAGTTGTTGAACGCGTGCAGCGCGACGGGTGCGTAGAGCGAGCCGGTCCACTGATACAGCAGTGCCAGCCCGGTCCCGAGGATGCACAGCGGGACGATGAAGCCGACCGGGGACGAGCCGAGGTGGATGCCGCCGAAGATCGCCCCGGAGAGCAGCGCGGCGACCCAGATCCCCGTGCCGTTGCGCAGCGCGCGGTACACGTAGCCGCGGAAGAGCAGCTCCTCGGCGACGGGTGCCATGACCGTGACGAGGAAGAGCACGAGGACGAGGTTGACCACCGACTCGTCCACCCCGAGTTCGTCGGGCAGCTGGTCCTCGGAGTCGATGCCGAGCGCTTCGACCCAGATGCCGCTCAGCAGCACGAACGTGAAGTAGATCCCGATCAGCACCAGGAGCGCGTTCCAGGGCCGGCTCGGTGGCGCGAGCCCGAAGTCCTCGGCCTTCGGTCGCTCGGCCAGCCACCCCGCCATGAGCAGCGGGGCGAGGATGAACCCGATGTCCTGCGCGAACGTCAGGGCGATGAGCACACCGGACGGCATGTCGTCCTCGAGGCTGCCGCCCGTGGCGGCGATCCCGATGCCGGCGATGATCCCGAGGACGATCGGCACGGTGAACGCGAAGGCGAGCACCAGAAGCCCGGTCCACCACTTCCACGTGTCCGCGCCCTGGCGAAGGGGTGGCAGGCCCTCGGGATACTCGGGCGGCTCCGGCGGGGGGCCGGGGTGGACGTAGGCCGGAGGCAGGCTCGTCATCGGTCCGGACCAGGGTACGGGAGCGGCTGCTCCGGCCCCGCCAGCTCGTCCAGGCGGCGGATGACGAGGGTGCCGGGCGGCACGGGCGGCGGCACGCCGTCGCCCATCAGGAGCGCCGCGCGCATCCCGGCCGACAGCGCGCCCGCGACGTCGTGCTCAACGGAGTCGCCGACGTGCAGTGCCGCGGCCGGATCGACACCCGCGAGCGCGGGGGCGAAGATCGCCGGGTCCGGCTTGGCGACGCCGGACTCGGCGGACGTGATGACCCGGTCGAGCAGCGGCGCGAGCCCCGTGTCGGCGAGCACACCGTGCAGCGAGACGTCCCAGTTACTGACGACGACGCGCGCGATCCCGCGGTCGCGCAGCGCGTGCAGCAGCCGCCCGGCGCCCGGCATGACGGTGAACCGGATCGCCTCGAGCAGCGCAGCGAGCAGCTCGTCGTCCAAGAGGCCGGTCGGTGGCAGCGTCGCGCCGACCACCCCCGCGCACCGCGCACGCAGATCGGCGAGCGACGCCGCGTCGACCGCGTCGTCGTGGTGCGCGCGGTAGTACGTCATCTCCGCGCGCAGCGCGGTGCGCGCCTGCTCGAGCGTCACCTCGACTCCGCGCGCGGCGAGGGCGACGCGGAGGCGCTCGTAGGGCGCGTCCAGCGCCACGAGCGTCCCCAGCGCGTCGAAGGTGACGAGCCTCAGGCCGTCCAGTGCCACGTCGCGAAGATCCCCGTGTAGACGGCCAGACCGACGGCCCCCGCGCCGAGCAGCACCCGCCCGCGCCACCGGCGCCCGTCGCACCACAGCGCCGCCCAGATCGCGAGCGGGAACAGCACGCAGGCGAAGCGCGAGAACGACATCAGCGGCTGCGGAGCGACCGGGTACGAGAGCGGCAGCGCGAGCGCCGCGACGACGTACGCGCCGTACTCCAGCGGCAGGCGCCGCAGCACGCCGATGACCGCCGGGATGACCAGGACGAGCCAGGCGAACATCTCGAGGTTGTGCCGCGCGGCGAGGAACGGGTCGCCGCCGGCCTGCACGAAGTAGACGGGCTCACGGGCGCCCGACAGCAGCTGCCGGCCGCCCTGCCACGCGGCCACCGCGCCGTCCCACGCGCCGACGAACGGCCCGGCGAACGAGCGGAACCAGACCTCCTGGGCGTCGAACGGCGCCAGAGGGTCAAGCCCGGCGATCGCCAGCCCCGCGACGTAGACGGCCAGGCCGGCGGGGACGAGCGCCAGCCAGGCGAGATCGACAGGACGGCGGTCGCGCTGCTTGAACCAGATGATCACGAGAGGCAGGAGCAGCACGACGCCGGCGCTGCGCGTCGCGGCAGCGCATCCGCCGAGTACGCCCACCCACGCCCAGCGCCCCGTGCGCGCGGCGAGGAACGCGCCCACCGACAGTGCGAGATACAGCGCCTCGCTGTAGACCGCCGACAGGAAGAACGACATGGGGAAGAACGCGACGGCGAGCACGGCGCCCCGCGCGATGCCGTCGCCGAAGTCCAGAGCTGTGAGCCGGTGCAGCGCCACGAGCGCCGCGGTCAGGGCGACGAGCGAGACGACGACCCCGGCCACGAGGTCGCTTCCCAGCACCGTCCCGAGCGCGCCCACCAGCACCGGGTAGAGGGGGAAGAACGCCGCGCGGGCCCCGTCGTCGTAGCCGTCACCGGCGATCGACAGGAACCACACCGAGTCCCAGCGCGCGAACGGCGCGACGACGGCGTCGGCCACCGACCCGAGGCCGATCGTGTACCCGGCCGGGTCGAAGTCCTCGGCGCGCGCGCTGAACCCGAACGCCGCCGCGGCCACGATCCCGGCGACGAGCACGAGCAGCCTGGAGGTCCACAGTGCGACGAGCGCGTCACGCCACGCAGGCGTGTCGAGCGCTGCGCGCAGGCGATGCAGCGCGGGGCGGCGTGGCGCCGCTGGGGTACCGTCAGGCGTCATGGACTGGGTGGATGGTGCCATCGCCGCGGCGGTCGCCCTGCTGGTGGCCGGGATCTTGGCGTTTGTGACCCGCCGCATGCTCGATCACGCGGGCGCGCTGGCGAGCGACCGCGTGGACCCCGTCCTGCAGACGCGGTTCCTCGTCATCCGGCGCCTGATCGTCGCGTCGATCCTGGTGTTCGGCGGGTTCATCGCGATCTCGCAGATCAACGCGCTGGACCAGGTCGCGACGAGCCTGCTGGCGTCGTCGGCGATCGTCGCCGCCGTCGTCGGTTTCGCCAGCCGCCAGGTCCTCGGCAACGCGATCGCGGGTGTGCAGCTCGCCGTCGCCCAGCCCGTCCGTGTCGGGGACGCGATCACCGTCTCCGAGCAGACGGGCGTCGTCGAGGACGTCCGCCTGACCTCCACGTACATCCGGACCGCGGCGAACGCGCGGATCATCGTGCCGAACGAGCAGATGATCGGCTCGATCGTCCGCAACGACACGATCGTCTCCCCGGAGGTCGGCACCGAGGCCGTCATCTGGCTTCCGCCGGAGGCCGACGTCCACCGCGCCGTGCGGGAGCTCCGCGACGAGACCGCCGGGCACGCGAGCGTGCGGGTCGCCGAGATGGTGCTGGAGGGCGCGGTGAAGCTCGTCGTCAGCGGTCCGCCCACCGTGCCGGCCCAGCGGCTCACCGTCGAGGGGGAGCTGCGGGCGCGCTGCCTGCACCGCCTGCGGGCGGCGCGCCTGCTCACCGAGAGCGGCGCAGGAGCCGAGCCCGCGGGGCCGAAGCAGTCGGCTGGCTAGACTTTTTCGCTCGCCGTGGGCCTTTTCGGGCTCCGGCGGGTTCTTGCACCTGTCATGTCCGCTCGCCGTGACCGCCTGCGCCGCCGCCGTCAACGCGGCGGCGCCTCCAAGCCCGCCTTCCTCGTCCTCGGGGTGCTCGTCACGCTGCTCGCGCTCAGCGGGCTCGGTGCCGTCGCGTGGGTGATCGGCGTCGCGCAGAGCGCACCGGACCTGCGTGAGCTCAAGCCGCAGGACCCGGGCACCACCAGCGTGGTGTACGCGTCCGACGGCACGCGCCTGGGCTTCATCGAGTCGAGCGTCCTGCGCCGGCCGATCAAGGCGCGCGAGATCCCGGACAACATGAAGAACGCGACGATCGCGATCGAGGACCGCCGCTTCTACGACCACACCGGCGTCGACTTCGAGGGCGTCGTCCGCGCAGGCGTGAAGAACATCACGTCGGGCGAGACCGTCGAGGGCGGGTCGACGCTGACGATGCAGCTCGTCCGGGCGCTGTACCGGGACAAGGAGCGCACGTTCGAACGCAAGATCCGCGAGGCCAAGCTCGCCGAGGAGCTCGAGAACGCCCACCCTGGCGAAGAGGGCAAGGAGTGGATCCTCACGAAGTACATCAACTCGGTGCCGTACGGGACCGAGGGCGGCGTCACCGCCGTCGGCGTCCAGGCCGCGGCGCGCACGTACTTCGACAAGTCCGCCGGCAAGCTCAAGCTGCACGAGTCCGCGTTGCTCGCGGGCCTGCCGCAGGCGCCCTCGGCCTACAGCCCGTTCCGCTCGCCCGAGAAGGCGCTGGCGCGCCGCAACGACGTGCTCGACAGCATGGCCGAGCAGGGCATGATCAAGCCCGAGACCGCCGAACGCGCGAAGGCCCTGGAGCTCGGCGTCAAGCCCAGCAAGTACTACACCGAGCGCCGTGAGGGCTTCTTCTTCGACTACGTCAAGCAGGAGCTCATCGACCGCTACGGCGTCGAGAAGGTGCGCCAGGGCGGCCTGTCGATCAAGACGACCATCGACCTCAAGCTCCAGCAGGCCGCGCGCAAGGCGATCGCGGGCCGCCTGAACTTCGCCGATGCGCCGTCGTCGGCGATCGTGTCGATCGACCCGCGCAACGGCTACATCCGCGCGATGGCCACCAGCGCGCAGTACACGGACCGCAAGTTCAACCTCGCCGCGCAGGGCAAACGCCAGCCCGGGTCGACCTTCAAGGTCATGGTCCTCATGGCCGCGGTGGCCAAGGGCATCGACCCGAAGAGCACGAGCTACACGTCCAAGCCGCTGAAGCTCAACGACCCGATCTACGGGCCCATCGAGGTCAAGACGTACTCGAACTCGTACATCGGCGGCGCGAACCTCGTGAAGGCCACGCTGTCGTCGGACAACTCGATCTACATGCAGCTCGACCTCGACGTCGGCCCGGAGAACGTCACGCAGGCCGCGCGCGACATGGGGATCAAGAGCAAGCTCAACTCATTCCCGGCCGAGGGCCTCGGCGGCCTGGAGTACGGCGTCTCCCCGCTGGAGATGGCCAACGCGTACGCGACGCTCGCCTCCGGCGGCTGGCGCAACAAGCCGAAGGCGATCACGAAAGTGACGTTCCCCGACGGCGACGTCGACGACCTGAGCAAGCCGCGCCGCCACAAGGCCTTCACCGACGGTGAGACGTACGAGATCACGAAGATCCTCGAGGCGAACATCACGGGCGGCACGGGCGGCAAGGCACAGATCGGCTGCCCGGCGGGCGGCAAGACCGGCACCACCGACAACCACCGCGACGCCTGGTTCGTCGGCTACACCCCGCGCCTGGCGACCTCGACGTGGGTCGGCTACCCCGACCGCCAGATCGAGATGACGAGTACGTACTTCGGCGGCCCGGTCGCCGGCGGCACGTTCCCCGCGGAGATCTGGGGCGACTACATGCGCGTCGCCAAGCGTGACTTCTGCGGCGAGTTCCCCCAGCCCAAGACACCGTTCGCCGGCTCCAGCTTCTCAGGCAGGTACCAGAAGCAGGGCGGTACGGGCAACCAGAAGTACGACACCCGCGAGGGCGCCGCGGACGCCCAGGACTTCGAGACGGGCGCCGGCACCGGGACGGGGACCGGCAACGGCGGCGCCGGGTTCGACGACGACGCGTACGAGACCCCGCCGCAGCCCGCTCCGCAGACCGAGGAGCCCCCC
>JBPPNC010000208.1:0-4424 GCA_051306365.1 Solirubrobacteraceae bacterium | reverse complement strand
TGCGACGGGCGGGTCGCCGATCGGGCGACCATGCGCGTCGTACTGCACGACCGGGCCCTGCGATGCCGGCGGTGCGCTGCCCCCCGACTGCATGTCGTTGAACTGCTTCTGCGCCTCATCCATCTTGGCCTGCGCCTGCTCGGCCATCTTCTTCGCCTTGTCCATGAAGCCCATGGCGGTGGTCGTCTCCTCGTCGGGTGTCGCACTCAGTCAACCGCTCGCGGCGGACACGCGCAAGGGTCAGGCGGACGTGTGACCGATCGGCTCGGCAACATCCCCGGTCACATGGGTGACGGGCACGTCCGTCAGCCGCTCCACGCGGTGCGGCAGATCCAGGCGCAGCCATCGCGACACCGTGGCGGGCAGGGTGCACACGATGACCTCGTCGAAGCGGTCAGGGTCCCAGACGGCCTGCACCGCCGCGAGGGGATCGCTGTCGCCGAGGACGCCCTGCACGGCAACGCCGGACTCGCGCAGCCTCGTGGTGGCGGCGCGGAGACGCCGGCGGCTCGCTCGCTGGGACCCGAGCGGGTCCCCCACCTCCCAGGCTGCGGGCACGAGGAGCGTGACGCGGATCGGGCTGCGTGCCGCGCGGCGCCGCACGGCCTCGTAAAGCTCGTCGGTGTCGGCCGTCCGGTTGGCGACGACCAGCACGCTCTCGGACCAGGACATGACGTCCTCCTCTCCCGCAGACCGTACCGCGCGGTCACGCGCCGGCTCAAGCGGCTACGGGCGCGGGCGGCGGCGTTCGCGCAGCGCGTCGGTGAACTCGCGGCCGACGCGAGGTTCGGCCAGGCGCGCGCGTTCCCACAGCGTGATCACAACCAGCTCCCCGCGAGGGCGGTCGTGCCGGCAGACGAACAGCACGTCGCGGTCGACGAGGTCAGCCACGTACAGCGAACCCCGGGGCCGCCTCGCCCCCGTCCGGCGGTGTGTCGGTGACGGCGGTGTGGACGGCTTCAGGCACAGAATGCTCTACGTTGGCGGACCATGGTCGATCTGCGCTCCGACACCGCGACGCGGCCGACGCCGCAGATGCGCGCCGCCATGGCGGCCGCCGAGGTCGGTGACGAGCAGCGCTTCGAGGATCCGCAGGTCAACGCACTGTGTGAGCAGGTGGCGGAGATGCTCGGCCACGAGGCCGCGGTGTTCCTGCCCTCGGGGACCATGTGCAACGCGATCTCGTTCCGCCTCCACCTCGACCGCCCGGGCAGCGAGGTGATCCTGCACCGGACGTCGCATCCCGTGCTGTACGAGGGCGGACAACCTGCCGCGTACTCGGCGGGGATGGTCTGCCCGCTCGACAGCGACGACGGCACGTTCACCGGCGACGACGTGCGCGCGGCCGTCCATGATCCGGGCAACCGGTACGCGCCGCGCTCGAAGCTCGTGAGCGTCGAGCAGACCACCAACGAGCCCGGCGGGCGCATCTGGCCGCTCGAACGGGTCGACGACGTCCTCGCGGCCGCGCGCGACAGCGGGCTGCGCACGCACCTCGACGGCGCGCGGCTGCTCAACGCGGTCGTCGCGACAGGAGTGCCGGCGGACCGGTGGGCATCCGGGTTCGACACGGCATGGCTCGACTTCTCGAAGGGGCTCGGCGCGCCGATGGGCGCGTGCCTGGCCGGCTCGCGGGACGTCATCGACGAGGCGTGGCGCGTGAAGCAGATGACGGGAGGGGCGCTGCGCCAGGCCGGCATCGTGGCCGCCGGGGCGCTGCATGCGCTCGAGCGGCACGTCGATCGACTCGCCGACGATCACGCCCGCGCGACGACGCTCGCCGAGGGCCTCGCCCAGCTCCCGGGCATCACGATCGACCCGGCGACCGTGGAGACGAACATCGTCCGGTTCGACGTCGCCGATCCGCAGACGTTCTGCGCCGAGCTGCGGGAGCACGGCGTGCTCATGGCCCCGCTGAACGCCACCACCGTCCGCGCGGTGACGCATCTCGACGTCGACGACGACGGGATCGACACGGCGCTGGTGGCGACGTCGCGCATCGCAGGACCCTGACGGCGCCGAACGGCAGATCGACGTCGCCATCGCAGCGTGGATCTCCGCTCAGCGGTCGTCGAACAGGACGTGCTCGAGCCCGATGACGGGCGACTCGGTCAGCGAGCCGACCTTGCGGACCGCCGTGAGCACACCCGGCATGAACGACGTCCGGTCGATCGAGTCGTGGCGGATCGTCAGCGTCTGCCCCACGTCGCCCAGGATGACCTCCTGGTTGGCGACGACCCCGGGCAGCCGCACCGAATGGATCGGCGGGTCGCCCTCCATCAGCTCGGCGGTGCGCGCGGCGGTGCCCGACGGTGCGTCGAGCTTCTTGTCGTGATGCAGCTCGATGATCTCGGCCTTCGCCATGTGCTTCGACGCCTCGGCCGCGAAGCGCATCATGAGCACCGCGCCGATCGCGAAGTTCGGGCAGAAGAGGACGTTGGCCGAAGACTCGACGCCGCGCACGGCGTCGACGTCCCAGCCGCTCGTGCCGACCACCACATGCACGCCGGCGGCCAGACACGCCTGCACGTTGGCGAGCGCCGTGTGCGGCTGGGTGAACTCGACCACGACGTCGGCGTCGCCAAGCACGTCGGCCAGCTCCACGCCGAGCGACGGGTCCGCCCGTCCGACCAGCTCCATGTCGGGCGCGCCCTCGACGGCCTCGCACACGGTCTGCCCCATCCGGCCCGCTGCGCCGGCCACCGCCACCCCGATCATCACGCGGCCTCCGCCGCCAGCTGGGGCGACACGTGCTCGATGCCGCGGCGGAAGACGTCCTCGTCGGGGCCGATGCCCGCGGCGCTGAGCTGCGCCGGGTCGAACAGCTCCGCCGCGAGCGCCTGCACGTCCTCCATGGTGACCGATTCGACCTTCGCGACGGCCTCGTCGATCGTGAGCAGCGGCAGGCCCGCCAGCACCGACGCGCCGAGACGGTTCATCCGTGCTGCGGTCGACTCCAGCGCGAGGACCATCCGGCCCTTCACGTTCTCCTTCGACCGCTCCAGCTCCGACACCGACGCGGGGTCCTCGACGCACCGCCGCAGCTCGTCGCCCACGACGCGCAGCGCGGCGTCGACGTTGTCCGGGCGGGTGCCGACGTACAGGCCGATCTGGCCCGAGTTCGCGAACAGGCTCGAGAAGGAGTAGACGCTGTACGCGAGGCCCCGGCGTTCACGGACCTCCTGGAACAGCCGCGACGACGACGTGCCGCCAAGGATGTTGTCGAGCACCCGCAGCGCGTGGCGGCGCTCGTCGTCGCGTGCGATCGCGCGGCCTCCCAGACACAGGTGGTACTGCTCGGTGTCCTTCGCCATGAACGTGCTGCGCGGCGTCCCGGGGGCCGGCGGGCCGAACGCCTCGTATGCCCGCGGGCGGGCTGGGATCTCCAGGCCCTCGGCCAGGAACACGAGCGCGTCGTGGTCGATCGACCCGGCCGCGGCGATCACGATCTCGCCCGGCGTGTAGTGCGCGTCGTGGAACGTCCGCAGCCCGTCGGCGGACACCGACGCGATGACCTCCTCGCGGCCGATCGTCGCGCGGCCCAGCGGATGGTCGCCGAAGACCGCCTCGCCGAGCAGGTCGAAGATCTTGTCCTGCGGATCGTCCTCGTACATCGCGATCTCCTCGCAGACGATCTCGCGCTCGTTGGCGAGATCCTCCTCGAGCAGCCGCGGGGCGAAGACCATCTCCTGCATCACGTCGAACGCGCGCGTGAGGTGGACGTCGATGATCCGGGAGTAGACCGACGTCGACTCCTTGCCGGTGCCGGCGTTCAGCTCGGCGCCCATACCGTCGAACATCTGGTCGATCTCGAGCGACTCGTAGCGGCGCGTGCCGCGGAACAGCATGTGCTCGAGCAGGTGCGACAGACCGGCCTCCGAGGACTCCTCGGAGGCCGATCCGACGCCCACCCAGAACCCGAGCGCCACGGATCGCACGGAGTCCATCGACTCCGTGACGATCCGGACGCCCGAGGGCAGGGTGGTGACGCTAGGAGCGCTCAGGGTCCCGCCCACCGCGGTGGCGCGGACGGCCCGAGCCGCGGCTGTCGCGGTCGCCGCCGCGGCCTCCCCGGTCGCCGCCGCGGTCGCGGTCACGCCCGCCGCCGTTGCCGCCGGTGGCGGCGGCCGCGGTGATCTCCTCGGGGGTCTTGCCTGCCACGGACGGGTCCGTCGCGAGGCGCAGCCCGATGCGGCCGCGCTCGCGGTCGACCTCGAACACGCGGACGTGGATCGCGTCGCCCTTGTGCAGCACCTCTTCGACGGTGCCGACGCGGTAGCCCGGCGACCCGTGGGAGATGTGCAGCAGGCCGTCGGTGCCCTTCGTGAGCTCGACGAAGGCGCCGAACGTCGTCGTCTTGACGACCTTCGCGTTGGGGAAGTCATCGCCGACCTCCACCTCCTTCATCATCGTCGTGATCCGCT
>JBPPNC010000182.1:0-2082 GCA_051306365.1 Solirubrobacteraceae bacterium | reverse complement strand
CGAGGTCGGCGCCGACGCCATCGCCCTGCTGGGGCTCGATGACTTCGCCGTCGAGGTCAACGTCACCCCCGACCGCGGCTACGCCTTCTCGATCCGCGGCATCGCGCGCGAGTACGCGCATGCGACCGGCGCGACGTTCCGCGACCCGGTCGACAGCGTGCCGATCGAGGCGGGCACGGGGTTCCGGGTCGTGGTCGAGGACTCCGCGCCGATCCGCGGCCGCCAGGCGGTCGCCGTCTTCGTCACGCGGGTGGTGCAGGGCCTTGATCCGACCCGGCCCACGCCCGCCTGGATGGTCGCGCGGCTCACGCTCGCCGGCATCCGCTCGATCTCCCTTATCGTCGACATCACCAACTACGTCATGCTTGAGCTCGGGCAGCCCATCCACGCCTACGACCTCGACAAGCTCGTCGGCGGGCTCACGATCCGCCGCGCCAAGCCGGGGGAGCAGTTCGAGACCCTCGACGGCAAGGTGCGCACGCTCGACCCCGAGGACCTGCTCATCACGGACGACTCGGGCCCGATCGGGCTCGCCGGCGTCATGGGGGGAGCGACGACCGAGATCGGCCCGGAGTCCACCGATGTGCTCGTCGAGGCGGCGAACTTCGATCCCGTGTCGATCGCCCGCAGCGCGCGGCGCCACAAGCTGCCGAGCGAGGCCTCACGGCGGTTCGAGCGCGGCGTGGATCCCGCGGTCGCGGCCCCCGCTGCGGCGCGCGTCGTGCAATTGCTGGTCGAGCTCGGCGGGGGCATGGCCGACACGCTCGGCTCGGTGCTCGACAACGCGGTGCCACACCCGGCGATCGAACTGCCTGGTGACTACGTCGAGTCCGTCATCGGCGTGCCGTTCACGAGCGAGGAGATCGTCTCCTCGCTCACCGAGATCGGTGCCACGGTCGAGGCGAGCGGCGACGGCTGGTCGGTCACGCCGCCTACCTGGCGCCCCGACCTGACCGACCAGGCGACGCTCGCGGAGGAGGTCGCCCGCATCGTCGGCTACGACCGCATCCCCTCCGTGCTGCCGGTCGCCCCGCCCGGGCGCGGACTGTCGCGTTCGCAGCGCCTGCGCCGTCTCGCCTCGGGCGGTCTCGCCGCGGCCGGGCTCACCGAGGTGCTCGCCTACCCCTTCCTCTCGAGCGCGCAGAACGACCTGTTCGGCTCGCCCGTCGCGGGTGGCGTTCCGGCGATGAAGCTCGCCAACCCCATGGACCCGGATGCCGCGTGGCTGCGCACCTCGCTGATCCCCGGTCTCATCGCCGTCGCGCGCCGCAACCTGTCACGGGGACTGACAGACCTCGCGCTCTTCGAGGTGGGAGCGGTCTTCCTGCCCGAAGCGGGACGTCGTTACGGCAGCGGACCCTTACCAGTCGGCGACGCCCTGCCCTCAGACGAGGTGCTCGACGCGCTGCGCGCGAGCATCCCGCCGCAGCCTCGACACGTCGGTGCGCTCTTCCTCGGTGACGCCGTCGACCGGGCCCCCGGTCGACCCGCGGTGCCGTCGGGGCTCGCCGACGCCCTCGACGCCGCCCGGCACCTCGCGAGCGTCGTGGCTGCCCCGCTCGAGGTCGTGACGGGCCAACACCAGGCGCTGCACCCCGGGCGCACGGCGGAGCTCCGCTCGAACGGCGCGACGATCGGCTGGGCGGGCGAACTGCTCCCGTCGCTGGCGACCGAGCTCGACCTGCCGCGCGTCGTCGCGGTGCTCGAACTCGACCTCGACGCGCTCATCGCCGCTGGGGCGATGGATGTCGCGGCGACCCCGATCGCGTCGATGCCCGCCGCCACGCAAGACGTGTCGCTCGTGGTGCCGGCCTCGGTGCGCGCCGGTGAGCTGCTCGCGCTCCTGCTCGAGGGCGGGGGAGAGCTGCTCGAGCACGCGGTACTCGTCGACGACTACCGCGGACCAGGCATCCCCGAGGGCAGCAAGTCGCTCACCTACGCGCTGCGCTTCCGTGCACCCGACCGCACCCTGACCGCAGCCGAGGCCACCGAGGCCAAGAATGCGGCCGTCGCCCTCGCCGCCGCCCGGGTCGGAGCGGTGCTGCGCGAGTAGGAGCCATGCGGCGCTGCCGCCGCTCGGTG
>JBPPNC010000126.1:0-24057 GCA_051306365.1 Solirubrobacteraceae bacterium | reverse complement strand
CCGTCGTGCTCCTGGACGGCGGTGGGGAGGTGCAGGCGACCGGTCTCGCCAGCGGGCCCGTCGCGGTGAGCGTGCCTCCGTGGGACATCACGCTGGAGCCGCCGGGCGCGGCGCCGGCAGGCTCGGCACGCAACCGCGTGGCCGGCCGCGTGGTGAGCGTCACCGACATCGGCGGGCGTGTGCGCGTGGCGATCGACGCGGCGCAGCCGGTCGTCGCCGAGGTGACCGCCGCGGCGGTGGCGGAGCTGGGTCTCGCGCGGGGGGTGCAGGTCTCCGCGTCGTGGAAGGCGACGGCGACGCGGGTCACCGCCCGCTGAGCGATGCTGTGCCCGTGGAACTCACCGGACCCGCCGACGCGCCCCTCGACGAACCGCCGCGGCTGCGCGTGCGTGGCGCGGGGCCGGAGGCCCGGCTGACGTGGCGCGCGCGGGTGCGGGACGACGACGGACGGGTGTGGCGGGCGACCGCCGAGACCGCCGAAGGGCTCGACGCCGCGTCGACTCCCGCGAAGACGCCTGCCGCGCCCCACGCCGCGCTGGCCTCGCTGCGCCCCGTCCGCGTCGAGGTCCGCGCCGAGACCGACGACGGCCGCTCGGCCGCCCGCACCATCACCCGCCACCTGCTCGCCGACGGCGTGAAGGTCCGCCGCTGGCGGGGCGAGGTCACCGCGTCGTTGTTCATCCCCGCCGAAGCAGCCGCCGCACCGGTCGTCATCAACGACCCCGACGCGCTGCCGGCCGCGGCGCTGCTGGCCTCGCGCGGGATACTGACCCTCGTCGTCAAGGACGGCGACGTGGACGCCGCGGCGGCCCGGCTTGAGGCCGTGCCCGGCGGCGCGGGCGCGCGGATGCTCGGGAACGTCCCGCTGCCTCCCGGGGTTCCCGGCGCGCCCGGCCCCGCTGCGTGGGAGGCGCTCCTCGTCGACCTGGGCGCCCGCCCGCGTCAGGCCGGCGCGGGCGACGGCAGCGCGTAGGTCACGCCCGTCAGCAGTTCGGACTCGTCCCACAGCCGGGCGGCGGTGACCTCGTCCCGGCCCGCGGCGACGGGCGTCACGCGCCCGACCTTCCCCCGCAGCTCGCCGGGGCCCTTCGGGCCGAAGAACTCGCCACCGCGCACGTCGGGCATCGTCGCCGCGTAGAGCTGCGGCCGCGCGCCGTGACGGCCGCTCTGCGCGACGAGTCGGTTGCTGATCGCGAGGAATCCGCGCACCACGCCGGTGGGGCCGGTGGTCTGCAGGTTCGTGTCGGAGTACCCGGGATGCGCGAGGACGCTGATGAGCGGCGACCCGGCCGCCCGCAGCCGCCGGTCGAGCTCCAGCGCGAACAGCACGTTGGCGAGCTTGGACTGCTGGTAGGCGCTGCGCGGGCCGTACTTCTCGCGCTGCAGATCGTCGAAGTCGATGCGCCCTGGACGGTGCTCGATGCTGCTGACGGTCACCACGCGCGGGCCGCGGCCGGCCTGGAGGGCGGGCAGGAGCAGCCCGGTCAGCGCGAAGTGGCCGAGGTGGTTCGTGCCGAACTGCAGCTCGAACCCGTCCGCGGTGAGCGTGCGCGGCGGCATCATGATCCCCGCGTTGTTCAGCAGCAGGTCAAACGAGGGGCGGCTCGCGGCGACGGCGTCGGCGAAGGCGCGAATCGAGGCGAGCGACGCGAGGTCGAGCGCGAGCACCTCCAGCGAAGCGTCGGGCACGTCCACGCGGATCTTCGCGGCGGCCTGTTCACCCTTCTCGGTGCTCCGGCACGCCATCACGACGTGCGCGCCGTGGCGCGCGAGCTCCGTTGCGCTGACCAGCCCGAGGCCGCTGTTCGCGCCGGTGACGATCGCCGTCCGCCCGCGCTGATCGGGCATCTGGTCTGGGGTCCAGCCTGAAGACATGTGTCCCTGCTCCTCCCGAACGGTTCGGCCGGAACCCTACTGGGCGGTAGTGATGGCCACCGCCCGGCGTGCGAAGCTGGCGCCGTGCCCGCCTCCGACACCACGCCGTGGGCCGCCGTCCCTCGGGAGATGGCGGACGTCATCCGGCCATCGCTGGGGGGCGTCGTCGAGGAGATCATCACCGCCGTTCGCACCGAGGTGCCGGAGTACGACCAGCCGATGGAGGGTGAGTTCGGGCGCCTGATCAGCGAGGGGAGTACGGCCGCGCTGCAGCAGTTCGTCGATCTCCTGGGGCGCGCCGGCGACGTCGGCGATGTCCGGGTCTACGAGGAGATGGGGCGCGCCGAACTGCGCGCCGGGCGGACCCTCGACGCGCTGCAGTCGGCGTACCGCGTCGGCGCCCGTGTCGCGTGGCGCGAGGTCCAGCGCATCGGCGCCGACGTCGAATCGCGCACGCTGTTCGCGCTTGCCGAGGCGATCTTCGCCTACATCGACCGGCTCGCCGCTGCCTCGGTCTCCGGCTATGCCCAGGAGCAGGCGGCGCGCGAGGGTTCGGTCCACGCGCGGCGCCATGCGCTCGTCGAGCTGCTCGCCACGAGCGTCGCGCCCGACGCCGACGCCGTCGCGCGCGCCGCCGAGCAGGCGGCATGGCCGCTGCCCGCGTCCCTCGCGGCGCTCGCCGTCCAGGTGCCCGATGTCGTCTCGCTCACGCGGCGCCTGCCGGAGGGGACGATCGGCGCCGCGCTCGAGCCGGTCGCGGTGCTGCTCATCCCCGACCCGGATGGCCCGGGCCGCTGCCGTCAGCTGCGGCGGGGGCTGCGCGGCCGACCCGCCGTGCTCGGCCCGACCGTGGCATGGGAGCAGGCCCACCACTCCGCGCGGCGCGCGCTCGCCGGCTGGCCGCTGCACGCCGCAGGACGGCTCGGGC
Source organism: Solirubrobacteraceae bacterium (assembly GCA_051306365.1). Lineage (GTDB taxonomy): Bacteria > Actinomycetota > Thermoleophilia > Solirubrobacterales > Solirubrobacteraceae > Svornostia. Next base: position 21,254 of record JBPPNC010000126.1, on the reverse strand, counting down.
CGGACACGCTCGCGGTCGCCGACGAGCACCTGCTCGCGCTGCTGATCACCGGAGACGAACGACTCGCCCGCGACCTCATCGAGCGGCGCCTGGCGCCCCTGCACCCGATGTCCCCCTCCGCGCGTGCACGCGCGGAGGAGACGCTCCGCGCATGGCTGGGCGCATTCGGCGACGTGTCCGCGGCGGCCGAGGCGCTCCACGTCCACCCGCAGACGGTCCGCTACCGCCTGACGGGCCTGCGCGAGGCGTTCGGGGACGTCCTCGACGACCCGGCCGCGCGGCTCGAACTCGAGGTCGCGCTGCGGGCAGCGGACCTTGAGCGCGACAGCTGACGCGCGGCTACGCGGCGCCCTCGACGAGCCGCAGGCGACGGCGCGCCGCCCGCGCCTCCACGGCGGCTGCCTCCTCGGAGGCCGCCCCCCGGGCCATGGGCGCAGGCGGCGCGCCTCCCCCACCCGGGAAGGACATGCGCACGATCTTGCGCACGACCTGCGCGTACTGCTTCGGCAGCGGGCCGCTGACGTACGGCAGGTCATACCGCGCGCAGATCTCCTTCACGCGGGGAGCAACCTCGGCGTAGCGGTTGCTCGGGAGGTCGGGGAAGAGGTGGTGCTCGATCTGGTAGCTCAGGTTGCCGGTCATGATGTGCATCGCCCGGCTGCCGTCGATGTTGGCCGACCCGACGAGCTGGCGCAGGTACCAGTCCCCCCGCGTCTCGGCTTCAAGCTGCTCCTCGTCGTAGTCGAACGTCTGAACCCCGTCGGGGAAGTGGCCGCAGAAGATGACCCCGTGCGTCCACACGTTGCGCGCGGCGTTGGCGGTGACGTTGCCGAGGAACGCCGGGATGAACGACGGGCCCGAGAGCGCGGGCCACAGCACGTAGTCCTTGGTGAGCTGCTTCGTCGCCTTGCGCGCCAGGCGCTTGACGTCCGAGGCGACGTTGCTCCACGGGCGTCTGCCGGCGCGCGCCTCGTCGATCTCGAGGTCGTAGAACGCCACGCCCCACTCGAAGAACAGCGCAAGGACGGTGTTCGTCACCGGCTGCAGCAGGTGCAGCGGGTTCCACGGCTGCTCGGGATCGATGCGGAGCAGCGTGTAGCCCAGGTCGCGGTCCTTGCCGATGACGTTCGTGAACGTGTGGTGCTGGAAGTTGTGCGAGTGCTTCCACCCGTCGGAGCTCGAGACGTTGTCCCACTCCCACGTCGTGGAGTGGATCTCCGGGTCGCGCATCCAGTCCCACTGCCCGTGCATGATGTTGTGCCCGAGCTCCATGTTCTCCAGGATCTTCGCGACGGAGAGCATGGTGGTCCCGGCCAGCCAGGCGGGCGGGAAGAGCGAGACGAGCAGTGCCCCGCGGCCGGCGATCTCCAGGCCGCGCTGCGCGGCGATGACGTTGTGGATGTAGGCCGCGTCCTCTTCGCCGAGGTCGGCGTGGACCTCGTCGCGGATGGCGTCGAGCTCGCGGCCGATGGCCTCGATGTCCTCGGGGGTGAGGTGGGCGAGCGGAGACGCTGAGGTGTTCATTGTGTGGTCCATTTCGCGCTAGAGGGAGATCTCCACGGGGCCGGCGGCGGCGGAGACGCACGTTCGGACGTGCGGCGGGTCATCGGGGTCACCGTCGATCTGCTCGCCGGTGCGCAGATCGCGGACGCTGCCGCCGCACAGGGCGCCGACACAGGTGTGGCAGATGCCCATGCGGCATCCGCTGGGCATGAGGACGCCGGCGCCCTCGCCGACTGTGAGCAGCGGGGTCGCGCCGTCGGCCTCGACCTCGCGGCCGGAGGCGGTGAAGCGGACGAGGCCGCCCGCGCCGGCCGCGCCGTCGGCGGCGACGACGGGGCGGAATCGCTCGATGTTCAGGTGGTCGGCGACGCCCTCGGCATCGAACCGCGCGGAGAGCGCATCGAGCAGCGGCGCGGGGCCGCACGCCCACGTCGGCCGGCCGCGCCAGTCGGGGACGAGCGCGTCGAGCGCGACGACGTCGAACAGCCCGCGCCGGTCGTCGTGGTGCTCGTGCAGGCGATAGGCGGGATGGCGCTGGGCGAGGCGGCGGAGGTCGGTCCCGGCGATGACCTCGTCGCGCGAGGGCGCGAGGTGGACGTGCGCGATGTCGGGCAGCGGCCCGGCGGCGGCCAGCGCGCGGAGCATGCCGAGGACCGGGGTGACGCCGCTGCCCGCGGTGACGAACAGCAGCGGCTCGCGGACCGTCGCGGGGAGGACGAACTCACCGGCCGGCGGCGCGAGGCGCACGATCATGCCGCGGCGCGCGTGGCGCACGAGGTGGGTGGAGACGACCCCTTCGGGGATCGCCTTGACCGTGATCGCGATGCGCTTGTCGCGGCGGCTCGGGACCGAGGTCAGCGAGTAGGTCCGCCAATGGCGCACCCCGGCGACGTCGGTGCCCACGCGGACGTATTGCCCGGGCGTGTGCGCCGGCCAGCCGATGCCCGGCGTGAGCCAGATCGTGGCGCTGTCCGCGGTCTCGGGCATGACGGCGTCGACACGGCCCCGCGGCTCGCGTCGCGACCACAGCGGATTGAGGTAGGTCAGGTAGTCATCCGGCAGCAGCGGCGTCGTGAGGGACGCGGCCACGTCGAGGACGTTCATACGCTCATGATCGCCACAGGAACGGGGTTTTACTCCTCCTGATCTCCAAAATGACCGCCCGAATATGTTGCGTTTGCGCATAGTGACGGTCCGTCAGGCCAGAAACTTCCGCGTATCCCGGCCCTGGTGCACCTCTGCCAGCTCGGTGATGGCGTCGACGGTCCGCCGCAGCTCCTCGACGTACGGCCCCGCCTGCGCGCCCATCCGGGGTCGCTCCTGCTCGAACGCGCGGGCCAGCGAGCGGTAGTAGACCCGCGTGGCGAGCCCCTGGCCCTGGCCGAAGCGCGCCCACAGGTCGTCGCCGTGGGTGCGGTAGTCGGTGAGGATCGACCGCGCGTTGTGGAGCTTGTCGGCGAGGCCCACCCGCAGCGCGGCGGGTGCCTTTTCCGGGAAGGCGTCGATGAACCCGCGCTTGCGGTGGTACCAGCCGCGGCCGCCGTCATCGGTGCGCTGCACCGCGTCCGTGTTGGCGAGCACGAGTCCGGCCACCGCCGGGCCGAACCGCCGCTCGATCTCGGCCAGCGCGTCCGGCCCGCCGCCGTCCTCGACGACGTCGTGCAGCAGCGCGGCGATGGCCTCGTCCTCGTCGCCGCCCATCTCCAGCACGAGCGACGCAGCGGCGAGCAGGTGGGCCGCGTACGGCACGGTCGTCCCCTTGCGCAGCTGGCGGGCGTGGTGGGCGGTCGCGTGGTGCAGCGCCGCGTCGAAGCGCGGGGTCAGGAGCGGGGTGTCGGTACACGACTCGGCCACGGTGTCTGCGAGCGTACGCGGCCGTGGCGTCCGTCGACCGCACCCTCCACCGCGCGATCACGCGGCCGATGCTGCTGGTGTTCATCGTCGGCGACGTGCTCGGGGCGGGGATCTACGCGCTTGCGGGCGTCGTGGCCGGCAGGGTCGGGGGCGCGATCTGGGCGGCGTTCCTGCTGGCGCTCGTGCTCGCGCTGCTCACCGCGTTCGCCTACGCGGAGCTCGTGACGAAGTACCCGCGCGCCGGTGGCGCCGCGGTCTGGGCCAACCAGGCGTTCGAGCGCCCGTTCGTCACCTTCATGATCGCGTTCGCGGTGATGATGTCCGGCGTCACGTCGGCCGCCACGCTGGCGCGGGCGTTCGGCGGGGACTACCTCGCGGAGTTCGTCAGCCTGCCGGTCGCGCTGGTGTCCGTCGCCTTCCTCGTCGTCGTCGGGCTGGTGAACTTCCGCGGGATCGAGGTGTCGGTGCGGCTGAACGTCGGGCTCACCGCGGTCGAGTGCGCCGGGCTGCTGCTCGTGGTCGTGGTCGGCGCGGCGTTCCTGCTCGACGGCGGCGGCGACCCGGGCCGCGCGTTCACCTTCAAGGCGGGGGAGGCGGTCCCGCTGGCGATCCTGTCGGGCGCGGCGCTCGCCTTCTATGCGCTCATCGGGTTCGAGGACTCGGTGAACGTGGCGGAGGAGACGCAGGACCCGCGGCGCGCCTACCCGCTCGCGCTGTTCGGCGGGCTGGCGATCGCGGGCGCGATCTACCTCCTCGTCACCGGTGTGGCGTCGATGGCGGTGCCCACCGGGGAGCTGGCCGGCTCGAGCGGGCCGCTGCTGGAGGTCGTCCAGCGCGGGCCGCTGGCGATGCCGACTGAGGTCTTCTCCGTGATCGCGCTGCTCGCCGTGACGAATGGTGCGCTCATCAACCTCATCATGGCCTCGCGGCTGACGTACGGGATGGCCTCGCAGGGCATCGTGCCGTCCGTCTTCGGGCGGGTCCACGCCACGCGCCGCACGCCCTGGGTGGCGATCATCTTCACCTCGGCGATCGCTGCCGTGCTCGCCGTCACGGGCGACCTCTCCGCTCTGGCCGACACCACGGTGCTCCTGCTGCTCGCCGTGTTCATCACGGTGAACGTCGCGGTGCTCGCGCTGCGGCGCGCGCCCGTGGAGCACGACCACTTCCGGGCCCCGACCGTCATGCCCGTGCTCGGCATCGTCGTGTGCGTGGGGCTGATGACGCAGAAGAGCGCGGAGACGTTCGCGCGGGCCGGCGTCCTGCTCGGGGTCGGTGTGCTGCTCTGGCTGCTCAACCGGCGGCTGACCTAGAACACGACGGTCGTCCCGCCGTCCACGAGCACCCGGTCGTCGAGGTGCAGCTTCACCGACCGGGCCAGCACGGTGCGTTCCACGTCCGCGCCGAGCCGCTCGAGCGTGTCGATGTCGTGGCGGTGGCTGACCCGCACGATGTCCTGCTCGATGATCGGGCCGGCGTCGAGCTCTTCGGTCACGTAGTGCGCGGTGGCGCCCACGATCTTCACCCCGCGCTCGCGCGCCCGGCCGTACGGGTTCGCTCCCGCGAATGCGGGGAGGAACGAGTGGTGGATGTTGATGACCGGGATCCCGAGCTGGTCGAGGAACCCGCCCGTGAGGATCTGCATGTACCGGGCGAGGACCACGACGTCGGCGTGGCCGCGCAGGAGCGCGAGCATCTGCGCCTCGGCGGCCGGCTTGCCGCCCTGCTCGACCGGCACATGGAAGAACGGAACGCCGAAGTTCTCGACGTCGGTGCGCAGGTCCGGGTGGTTGCTGATGACGACCGGGACCTCGCAGGGCAGCTCGCCGCGGCGCGCGCGCCACAGCAGGTCGAGCAGGCAGTGGTCGTACTTCGAGACGAGGATCGCCAGGCGCTTCGGCGCGGTCGCCGACACGATCCGCCACGCCATGTCGAACTCGGCGGCCACCTCCTCGGAGAACGCGGCGCGCAGCTCGTCGAGCCGCTCGGCGACGCCGGGCAGATGGAACTCCATGCGCAGGAAGAAGCGGCCGCCCTCCGGGTCTGAGCTGTGCTGGTCGGAGTGCGTGACGTTCGCGCCCGCGTCGAACAGGAACCCCGCGACAGCGGCAACGATGCCCGGCCGATCCGGGCAGGAGACGACGAGGCGCGCGCTGTCCGGGTCGATCGTCACGGGCGAACGGTATTAGTGGCTGACCGCCGCCGCCGCCAGTTCGCTGACGAGCTCGTCGCGGTGGAAGCGCTCGAGGGCGAACGGCGCGATGAGCTCCGGCACCCTGCCCGTCGCCGCCTGCTCGGCGAGCGTGTGCCCGACGATCGGCGCCGCCTTGAACCCGTACGTGCCCCAGCCGGCCGAGAGCAGGAGGCCGTCGACCTCGCACGCGCCGAGGATCGGCGAGTAGTCCGGGGTCAGATCGCAGAGGCCCGCCCACGCCCGGAGCATCCGCGCGCGCTCCAGCCACGGGAACAGCTCCAGCGCGTGCCGCGAGCAGTCCTGCAGGAAGTTCAGCGTGCCCTGCATCCGGTACGTCGTCCACGGCTCGATCTCGCTGCCGATGAGGAACTCGCCGCGGTCGGTCTGGCTGACGTACACGTGCAGGTCACCCGACACGATGATCGTGTCGAGCAGCGGCTTCAGCGGCTCGGTGACGAACGCCTGGAGCAGGTGGGTCGTGATCGGCAGCTCGACGCCCGCGAGCTTCGCGGTCAGCGAACTCCAGCCGGCGGTCGCGAGGATCACGGTGCCCGCAGAGACCTTCCCGCGGTTCGTGCGGACGCCCACCGCGCGGCCGCCGCGCACGTCGATGCCCGTCACCTCGGTGCCGGGGTGCAGTTCCGCGCCCGCCCGGTCGGCGCTGCGCGCGAAGCCCCACACGACGGCGTCGTGGCGGATGACCCCGCCGGGCCGGTGGTAGAGCGCGCCGCGCACCGGGTGCTCCATCGAGTGCAGCGGCGCCATGACCGGCACCATCGACGCGACGTCCGCCGCGTCGATGAGCTCGGATTCGATGCCCAGCAGCCGGTTGGCCTCCGCGCGCTCGCGCATGACCATGAGCGCGCGGTCGGAATGCGCGAGGGTGAGGTGCCCGTGCTGGCTGAACATGAGGTTGTAGTCCAGGTCGGCGGACAGCCCCTCGTAGAGCTTCAGCGACGCGTCGTAGAACCTCGCGCCCTCGGGCGTCTTGTAGTTCGCGCGCACGATCGTGGTGTTGCGCCCCGCCGCGCCCGAGCCGAGGTACCGGCGCTCGAGTACCGCGACGTCGCTGATGCCGTGGTTCTTCGCCAGGTAGTGCGCCGCGGCGAGGCCGTGCGTGCCGCCGCCGACGATGACGACGTCGTAGTGCTCCTTCAGCTTCTGTCGCGGCCGCCACATGCGGCGCGTGCGCAGCAGGTCACGCATGGATCACCTGTCGCTCGCCGGGGAGGGGCACCAGGCCCAGCGGCTCGCCCGCGTCGACGAGCGTGTCCCACAGGTACCGCGCGTGGGCGCTGCCGGCCAGGACGAGCAGCGCGTCGTCGCGCTCGCACACCACGATCGCGGGGATCCGGGCCACGGACCCGGGCAGCAGCGAGCCCTCGGTCGCCCGGCGGAGATCCAGCGCGCTCACCCGGGCGAGGACGTCGCGCGCCCGCCCGCCGCTGAGGCTGACGGCGACGAAGCCCGAAGTGACGGTCACGGCGCTCACCGGCGCGGTCACGGCCGCCGGTGGATCACCGATGACGAGCACCCGGGTGGGGGTGACCGGGCACCACCAGGCCCCGGCCGCCTCGACGGCCCGGCCCAGCTTTGGCGCGACACCGGTCGCGGTCTCCACCGCAGCGGTGAGGGCCGCAGCGTCGGCGGGGCCGACCTGCAGTTCGGTCTTGGCGACCAGCGAACGGTCCGTCAGCCCCGCCCGCGGAACCTCGTCCACCGGACTGTGGGGGGCCGCCGTGCTCGAGGACGGGTCCAGGAAGCCGAGGTCGATCATGCGCGCAGCCGCTCTCCGTCGGGGTCGTAGAAGGCCGGGTCGACGACCTCGGCGGCGAACGTCCGCCCGCCGTCGCGGATCTCGATCTTCGAGCCGAGCTCCGACAGTCCGTTCGGCACCCAGGCCAGGCCGATCCCGAGGCCCAGCCGCTCCGAGCGGCGAGCACTCGTGATCCGCCCGGCGGGGGCGTCCCCGGCGACGACCACCGCGCCGTCGCCGGGAACGCCCTCCCCCTGGATCGCGACACCGACGAGCCGCTCGGTGCACTCACGGGAGGCCAGGCGCTCCAGCGCCCACCTGCCCACGAACGCCTCGTCCTTGTCGAGCTTCACCGCGAAGTCCATGCCGGCCATCGCCGGGGTGGTCTCCGCGTCGGTGTCCACGCCGATGATCGGGTGGCCCTTCTGGAGGCGGAGCACCCGCTGGGGCTCCAGGCCGAACGGGCGCGCGCCCGCGGTGGTGAGCGCGTCCCAGAGCGTCGCCGCGTGCGCGCTTGCGACGTGCAGCTCGTAGCCGAGCTCCCCGACGAAGCCGATGCGCAGCGCGAGCGCCTCCACGCCCGCGACGGCCCCGCGCCGCGCGTCGAGGTAGCCGAAGCCCTCGGCCGTGCAGTCGAGCTCCGGGGCCAGGGCGGTGAGGACGTCGCGGGCACGCGGGCCCGCGACGTTGACGGCGCTGAGGGACTGGGTGACGTCGGTGATCCGCACGTCCATCCGCCAGTCGGCCTGCCACCAGTGCAGCCATTCGAAGATGGCGCCTGCGCCCGAGGACGTCGTCGTCACGTAGAAGGTCTCCGTGTCGAGCCGCGCGACGGTGCCGTCGTCGATGATCCGCCCGGCCTCGCCGGTGAGGACGCCGTAGCGGATGCGACCGGGCGCCAGCGTGCTCATGCGGTTCGGGTAGATGCGGTCGAGGAAGGCCGCGGCGTCGTGCCCGCGGACGAGCAGCTTGCCCAGCGAGGACACGTCGATGACGCCGCAGTCCTCGTGCACGGCGGCGACCTCGGCGTCGATGTCGCCGTAGTCGTAGGCCCGCCGCCAGTCGCCGGCCCATGCGATTCGCGCCCCGGCCGCGCGGTGGCGCGGATGCAGTGGCGAGCGCTTCGCGGGCTGGTACGGGCGCCCCGCGAGCACGCCAAGCGGCACGGTCGTCCAGGGCGGGCGGGCCGTGGTCAGGCCGACGGCGGCCGGCGGCCTTCCGGTCTCGTCTGAGAGCACCTGGTTGACGGCGCGCTGGCACATGCGCCCCTGGCACGGCCCCATCGTGGCGGTCGTGTACCGCTTGGCGAGCTCGATGTCGTCGAAGCCCTCGGCGACCGCGATCTTCAGGTCCTTGGTCGTCACGTCCTCGCAGAGGCAGACGATGCAGCGGCCACGTTCGCCCTCGGGAGGCGCAGGCGGGGGCGCCGACGGCGTGCCCAGGGATGCGCCGCGCAGCGCCGAGACGTCCTCGGCCAGGCGGGCCTGGGAGGCGTCGTCGCCCAGCCCGAGCTCGTGGGCGGCGTCCGCCCCGGCCACGGCGCCGGACAGCTCGGCGGCGTCCGGCCCGTCGTGACCGAGCACCTGCCCGGCGGCGAACACCCCGGGCGGCAGATCGGCCGGCACGAACCGCCCGCGGTCGCTGTCGTGCTGCAGCGTCGTGCCCGCCTGAGCGAGCAGGGAGGTCGCGGGTGCCATCCCGCCGCTCACCACGAGCAGGTCGGCGCGGATGGTCGAGCGGGCACCACTCGGCCCGGCGAGCGTCACCTTCGCCACCCGCTGACGGCCCGCGGCCCGGACGACCGTGTGGCCCTCCAGCAGCGGCACGCCCGCGGCGCGGAGCGCGTCGACGGCGTCGCCGGTGGGGGACAGGCGCGCGTCGGCGACGGCCGCGACCTCGATCCCGCCCGCCCGGAGGGCGAGGGCCGCGTCGAGGGCGGGGTCGCCCACCCCGGCGACCACCGCTCTCGTGCCCGGCGCCACGCCGTACAGGGTCATGAGCCGCCGCACCGCACCGGCCAACATCACCCCCGGAAGGTCGTTGCCGGCGAAGATCAGCGGCTGCTCGACGGCACCGGTCGCCACGACGGTCCGCGCGGCGCGCACCTGGTGCAGCACGCTGTCCTGCCAGACCGCGACGAGCCCGTCGAAGAACCCGAGCGCGCTGGCACCCGTCAGCATCTCGACGCCGGCGTCCCGGACGTCGGCGGCGAGTGCCGCCACGCGAGCCTCGTCGCCCTCGGCCAGACACCGGCCGCCGAGCTCGGGGCCGTCATCGGCGAGCACGACATCGGCGCCGAGCTTCGCCGCGCGCACCGCGGCCGCGAGTCCGGCGACCCCGCCGCCCACGACCAGCACGTCGCAGTGCCGCCGCCGGTAGTCCGTGCGCCACCGCCGTTCGGTGACGCCCGGGTCGAGTCGGCCGAGTCCGGCGATCCGCCGGATCACCGGCTCGGCCAGCCGCCAGGCCGCCCTCGGCCGAATGAGCATCTTGTAGTAGAAGCCCGGCGGGGTGAACGGGCCGCCGACGCGGTCGACCGCCCGCAGTGCGTCAAAGCCCAGCGACGGCCACGCGTTCTGGGGGGTGACCGTCATTCCCTCGCGCACGGGCTCCGTGCACGCCCGGATGCCGGGGGCGCCGTCGACGTCGACGAGGCAGTTCGGACACTGGCCCGCGCAGCACAGCAGCCCACGCGGCCGGTGGTACTTGAACGATCGCGACAGCGTGGTGTGCCCCGCTGCGTGGAGCGCCGCGCCGACCGTGTCGCCCGGATGGGCCTCCACGAGCTTGCCGTCGAAGGTGAAGTGCAGGGTCCGGCTGCGGTCGATGCGCGTACCGCCGACGTCCTGTGCGAGGCGCCCGTTCACGGCGCGGCCGTCCCCAGGACGCGGTTCGTGCCGGTGTCGCGCTCGGCCTGGAACCACGCGCCGCAGCCCGCCCGGTGCTGCCACCACTCGCGTTGCAGCCCGTCGACGTTGGCCCGCAGGTAGAGCGCGCGGGTCAGGGCCCGCTCGTCGGCGGGGCGGCTGCCGGTGCCCGCCCGAACCTCACCCCCGAAGCGGAAATCGGTGACCTCACGGGGGCCGCAGTGGGGGCAGTGCAGAACGAACGACACGGTGCCGGGCACAGTAGACGAATTTGTTCACTGCGACGAGGCTCCGGTGAGATTTCCTGCATGTGGTCCAGTCCGGGTGGCCGAACAGGTTCGTACACTTGGACGTCATGGCGACCACCGAGCACCGTCCGCTCGTCGACCATGCCGAGCAGGCGCTGCGGCAGTGGCTCTCACCCGGGCGCCACCGGACGGGCGACCGCCTCCCGCCCGAGCACGACCTCGCGGCGATGCTGGGCGTCTCCCGCGGCACGGTGCGTGCCGCGCTCGCGCGGCTGGAGGAGACCGGCGAGGTCGTCCGCCGACAGGGCAGCGGCACCTACGTGGGGGCGATCGAGCGCCGGCGCGGGTTCAGCGACGGACTGGAGGTGCTCGAGTCCTACGCGCTGCTCGCCGAGCGGCAGGGCATCGAGCTCGCCGTCCGCGCGTTGCGGATCGAGCACGGAGAGGCGCCGGAAGACGCCGCGGCGGCCCTTGAACTCGCGCCCGGCACCCGTGCGACGACCGTCGAGCGCACGCTGGTCGCCGACGGCGAGCCCGTGGCCTTCATGCGCGACGTCCTGCATCCCTCCGTCGCGCTCCCCGATCCGGCGCGGATCGCCGCCGGCCTGGAGGAGGGGAGGATGGTGCTCGACCTGCTCCCCGGGCTCGGGGTGACGGTGGCCTTCGCGAAGACGCAGGTGCGCCCGCGCCTCCTCGGCGGGGACGATCCCGCGTCCGCCGCCCTGCACATCGCCGAACCGACGGCCGTCCTCGAGCTCATGGAGATCATGCACCTCCCGGATGGCCGTCCCGTGCAGTGCTCGGTGGACGTTTTCGCCCCGGGAGGCCTGCACATTCACGTCATGCGGCTCATGGCGGCGCCCCAGCCCGAGAGCATCGGAACCTAACCCTCGAGTCGAGGGTTAGATAGTGGCCGTCGGCGACAGTTCAGGCGGCAGCGGGCCCGACTGGCGCGGTGCGAGCGGGTACGCCGAGTACGTGCGCTCCACCGTGGCGACGCCGCGGGGCACGCGGAACTTCGCCAGCAGGAACGTGGCGTCGTTCTGCAGGCTGCGCGTGTCGCGCACGGCCCGGTACTCCATCGTGAGCTCCGTCGGCGAGGCGGTCACGAGGCCGTAGCCCTTGTAGGCCTGGTTCGAGTACGACATGTGGCGGTTGATGTTCAGCACGAGCCCGTCGATGGGCGCGGCGGCCGCCCGCCGGTCCCGCTCACGCGACGCGAGCCGGTCCACGATGCCCGGCGACGTGATCGACCCGCAGACGAACTCCGTCGCCCGCGCACCGTCGGTCCGCCCGGCCACCGAGTTCTTCGCCCGCCCGGTGCGGCTCACCGACCCCGCGAAGAACGTGTGGATGTCGCCCGTGATGAACGACACGTCGCGGATGTGGTTGCGCGTCAGGTGGTCGATGAGCTCCGCGCGCTCGGCGCCGTAACCGTCCCACGCGTCGGGGTTCAGCGGCCAGCCCGGCGTTGAGTCCAGCGACATCATCATCACCTGGTTGCCGATGAGCTTCCACGGCGCCGGCGTCGCGGCCAGACGGTCCTTCAGCCACGCCTTCTGCGGCGCGCCCAGCAGCGTGCGGAACCCGCGGTTGTACTCCCACGGCCCGCAGAAGGGCGCGAGCGCCCCGTCGGTGGGGTCGCAGGGCTGGTTCGTGCGGAACTGGCGTGTATCCAGGAGAAACACCTCCGCCGCCCCGAGGTTGATCGACCCGTACGTGCGGTCACGCTCACCCGCTGCGCGGACACGCGGCATCGCCTCGTAGTGCGCTTGGTAGCCGTTGCCGCGCCGCGCGAGGAACGGCAGTCGCCGCTGCTCGGCCGCGCCGCCCTTGAAGGTCCCGGCGTAGTTGTCCTCGACCTCGTGGTCGTCCCATATCGCCACGAGCGGGAACTTGCGCCGGACCTCGAGCAGCAGGGGGTCGGAGTGGTAGAGCGCGTACTTCGCGCGGTACTCCTCCAGGGTCTCCGTCTCTCCCGTCTCCGGGGCGCTGTTGTCCTTGCGGACCGGCCGCGACACGGACGCGGTGCCCGCAAAGCCCTTCTCGTAGATGTAGTCGCCGAGGCACACGACGAGATCGATGTCGTCCTGCGCGGCGAGGTCGCGGTGCGCGTGGTAGTAGCCCGCGATCCACTCCTGGCAGCTGAAGAACGCGATCTTCACCGGCTCGGCACTGTCCGCCGGACGCGCCGTGCGGAAGCGGCCCACCGGCGAGTCCTGACCGCCCGTCGAGAAGCGGTAGAAGTACTGCTCACCCGGCTGGAGCGCCCCGTTCTCCAGGCGCGTGCGGGCGGAGCCGCCGTTGGCTGGATCGGCCAGGACCTCGGTTTGGAGCAGCGTCGAGCCGAACCCCGGATCGGTGCTGAGCTCCAGCGTCAGCCGGCTCGGGGCGTCGAGCCCGTCGAGCTTCGTCCACAGCGTGATCGCGCGCTGCCCGGGCTCGCCCGAAGCGACCCCCTGGGCGAACGCGACGTCGGAGGCGAACGGCACCACGCGCTGCGCGCGTGCCAACAGGGGATCGCCGAGGACGACGAGCCCGGCGCCGGCTGCGGCACCGCGCACGAAGCGCCGGCGGGACATGGGGCTCATCATGCCTGCCGACGCTACTCCTGAACTTGGTCGCCTGTCCAGATTCGATCACGAGATCGTTACGTATGCCGTTCTTCTACCCTCGCTGGCGCCGTGCTGTCTCACGTCGTCGCCGTCACCGCCGCCACCGCCATCGTGCCCGGTGTCTTTGCTCCCGCTCCGGACCCGATCTGCGCGCAGCCCGCGTACCGCTGCCCGGACCTCGTCATGGAGGAGCCGTACGACCTCCGGCCGCAGAAGCGCGGCAAGCGCACGGTGCTCCGCGCCGCGAACTCGATCTACTCGCTGGGGCGTGGGCCGCTGAAGCTGTACGGCTGGCGGATCGGGAAGACGACGATGCGTGCGCGGCAGATCATCTACACCGCGAACGGGTCGGTGACCCGGTCGACGAACGGCGGGAAGATCGTATGGAAGACCATCCCCGAGCAGGGCCACTACTGGAAGTTCGACGATGCCGCCCGGTTCGAGCTGTGGACGGTGGGGGAGAACCGGCGCCGCGTGCGGGTCGGCCCCAAGGTCGTCTACTGCTTTCGCGACCTGCGGCGCACCCACCCCTCCGAGCGCTCACCTCGCGACCGCGTCAACCCGGCCTGCAGCCAGGACGGCTCGCGGCAGCGCGTCACCCTCGGGACCTCCGTGGGCTGGGCCGACATCTACCCGGCGAGCTATCACGAGCAATGGATCGAGGTGACGGGGCTGCGCGGCTGCTTTGCGCTGTGGCACATCGCGGACCCGTACAACCACATCATCGAGAGCGACGAGTCCAACAACGCGGCGCGCACGATCGTGCGGCTGCCGCTGCGCGGGCGCGTCGGGCGCTGCTGACTACGCCACGCTCGGGCGCCAGAACGCCGGCGTCAGCAGCACGAGCACGGTGAAGATCTCCAGGCGGCCGGCGAGCATGACGACGCTGAGGATCCAGCGGCCGGCCTCCGGGAGGGCGGTGTAGTTGTCGGACGCCCCGAGATCGCCGAACGCCGGGCCGACGATGTTCACGGCCGACGCCGCGCCCGACGCGGCACTGAGGAGGTCCATGCCGCAGATCAGCAGGGCGAACGTGGTCGCCGCCGTCAGCGCCATGTAGAGCAGGAACAGACCGAGCACAGCGCGGCGGATGTCCTCGCCGAAGACCCGTCGCCGGGTGCGGAGAACCTGGACGGCGCTGGGCCGCAGCTGGCGCTGGACCTCCTGCGAGGCCGTCTTGCCGAGCAGCATGATGCGGATGACCTTCATGCCGCCGGAGGTGGACCCGGCGCAGCCGCCCACGAACATCAGCATGAGCAGGATCCAGCGTGCGGTGTCGTTCCAGTCGTCGAAGTCCGCTGTGGTGTATCCGGTGGACGTCATGACGCTGGTCGCGCTGAACGCGGCGTCGCGCAGTTCGATGCCGAACCCGCGGGTCGCATCTGCGGCGATCAGCGTGAGCGTCAGCGCCACCGTCGCCGCGATGACGATCAGCAGGTACGCGCGGACCTCGGCGGCCTGCGGCCAGAGGTCCATCCCGCGGATCGCCCGCCAGTAGAACGCGAAGTTCACACCTCCCGCGAGCATGAAGATGATCGCGACGACTTCGATCGCCGTCGAATCGAACGCAGCCATCGACGCGTTCTTCGTCGAGAAGCCACCGGTCGCCACGGTCGTCATGCCGTGGTTCAGCGCGTCGAACAGTCCCATGCCGGCGGCCGCATAGGCGACGAGCGCGCCCGCGGTCAGCACGAGGTAGATGCCCCAGATGATCTTCGCGGTGTCGGCGATCCGCGGAGTGAGGCGGTCGGTCAGGCGCGACGTCTCGGCGGAGAACAGCTTCGTCGCCAGGCCCGTGGCGGGGGCGATGGCGACGACGAGCACGACGATGCCGACGCCTCCGAGCCACTGGCTCATGCTGCGCCAGAGGAGGATCGCCTGCGGCTGTCCCTCAATGTCGTCGAGCAGCGTCGCGCCGGTCGTGGTGAACCCGCTCATGCTCTCGAAGAACGCATCCACCGGCTGGTCGAAGGTGCCGTGGAGAAGAAACGGCGCCATACCGGCGGCGGCGGCGATCACCCACGCCATCGTCACAGCGACGAAGCCGTCGCGCGGGCGCAACGGGATGGAGCGCAGCAGGCGGGCCGATCGCAGCAGCAGGATCGACAGCGGCAGTCCGATGGCTGCCGGCAGACCGAAGGCGAGAACCGCTCCGTCACCGGCGATCACCGCCGCCACGAGGCAGATGACCATCGCGAGGCTCACAGCGAGCAGGACCCCGCCCAGGATCGGGACGATGAGCCGCCAGTTCAGCTGCGGCCCGAAGCCGGTGCTGCGGAGCCTCACGCCGCCTCGAACACCTGGCGGACCTCCGCGACGCCCTCGCGCGCGTTGAACGCGATCACCCGGTCCCCGCCGAGGATCTTCTCGTCCTGCTCGGGAATGATCACGTCGCCGTCGCGGACGAGGGCGGCGATCCGGGTGACGGCCAGCGACGAGGCATCCGACACCGTGCGGCCTGCCGCCTTGCAGCCGTCGGCCGCCACCACCTCGAGGACCTCAGCACCGCCGGTGAGCAGGTAGACGCTCTCGACGCTCGTGCCGCGCATCGCGCGCAGGATCGCCTCGGCGGTGACGAGACGCGGAGAGAACGCGGCGTCGATGCCCAGCGCGTCGACGAGCGGGGTGAACTCCTCGCGTGAGACGACGGCCAGGCAGAGTCCGGCGCCCAGTTGCTTGCCGTGCATGGCCGCGAGCAGGTTCGCGCGGTCATCACCCGCGCACGCGACGAACGCGCCCACGCGATCGACGCCCTGGGCGAGGAGGACGTCCTTGCTGATCCCCTCCTCGTGCAGCACGGTGGTGCGCGAGAGCCGCTCGGCGGCGAACCGCGCGCGCTCCGGGTCGCTCTCCATGAGCGTCACGCGGATGCCCTCCTGCCGGGACAGCCGGCGGGCGAGCGGCAGGCCGATGCGCCCGCCGCCGAAGACCACCACGTCGCGCACCTTGGCGGTGTGCCCCGCCGCGTGGGCGATGACGGGGCCGATGTCCTCGCGGGCGGCGGCGATCAGCGCATGATCTCCGGCCTTGGGCGTGTGGTACGGCTCGGCCGGCACGGCCTTCCCGTCCCGCAGGAGCGCCATGACCTTCTCCGGCCGCACCCGGCGGCGGTCGCCGAGCGGGCGGCCCACGAGCGGGGAGCGCTCCGTCAGGATCGTCTCGGCGACGGCGACC
The DNA here is from genome assembly GCA_051306365.1 of Solirubrobacteraceae bacterium. Taxonomy (GTDB): domain Bacteria; phylum Actinomycetota; class Thermoleophilia; order Solirubrobacterales; family Solirubrobacteraceae; genus Svornostia. The sequence goes on along the minus strand of JBPPNC010000126.1, from coordinate 5,043 downwards.
CGCCCCTCGGCGAAGTGCTCGACGTGCACGGCCCCCGGGAGGAGGATCGCTTCGGCGAGGTCGTCCGCGGTGGCGCGCTCGGGATGGATGACGAAATCGATGCCCAGCACGTCACGCGCCGAGGACTGGCCGGGCTCGAAGTAGTCGTCGTCGCGCACGCGCGCGACGGTGCGCTTCGTGCCGAGCTGGTCGGCGGCGAGCGCGGCGATGACGTTCGCCTCGTCGCTCTGGGTGACGGCGCACAGCAGGTCCGCATCGCCGGCCCCGAGCTCGCGCAGGAACTTCGGCGACGCGCCGTTGCCGACGACGACCATCGCGTCGAACTCGCCCTGGGCGGCCTCGACGCGGACGGGGTCACGATCGACGACCGTGACGTCGTGGTGCTGTGCGCTCAGGGTGTTCGTGATGTGATGACCGACCTCACCGAGGCCGATGACGATGACCTTCACCGTTCGGAGACTACGCGCCGTACGGGTACCACCAGTCCTTCACCTCGATGCGCGTCTCTATGTGGACATGCTTGGGCTCCTGGAAGGCGTGCAGCCCCTCGGTGCCGAGCTCGCGCCCGATGCCCGAGCGCTTGAAGCCGCCGAACGGGCCTGCGTCGTTGTCGGTGAGCGGGTCGTTGATCCAGACGGTGCCCGAGCGGATCTCCCGCGCACAGCGCACCACCGTCTCCAGATCGCGTGTGTAGACGCTCGCGCCGAGCCCGAAGGGCGTGGAGTTCGCCAGGGCGATCGCCTCGTCCAGCGAGCCGACAGGGACGATCGGGGCGACCGGCCCGAACGTCTCCTCCCGCAGCAGATCCGTCCCGGCGGCGGCACCCACGACCACGACCGGCTCGAGGTAGTACCCGTGCGTGTGCCCGGCGCTGCCCCCGCCGGTGAGCACCTCGGCGCCCGCGGCGACCGCGGCGTCGACCTGCGCGGTGACCTTCGCACGCCGGGCGGCGGAGATCATGGGGCCGATGTCCGTCGTCGCTTCGGTGGGATCCCCGACGCGCAGCGTCTTCGTGTGCGCGACGAACGCGCTGACGAACTCGTCGTAGACATCGGTGTGCACGTAGAAGCGCTCCGCCGACGTGCAGACCTGGCCGGCGTTGAGGTAGGCGGCCCACGCGCCGCCGCGCGCCGCGATCTCGATGTCCGTGGCGACGTCGGGGCAGACGATGAAGGCGTCCTTGCCGCCGAGTTCGAGGTTCACCCGGGCCATGCGCCGCGCGGCGTGCTCGGCGATGCGGGTTCCGGTCGCGACCGACCCGGTGAACGCGATCCCGTCGACGTCCTCGTGCTCGACGAGGTGCTCGCCGACGTCGCCCGCGCCCGCGAGGAGGTTCACGGTGCCGGGCGGCAGGTGGTCGAACAGCGGGGCGAGCGCGAGGGTGGAGAGCGGCGTGAGCTCCGACGGCTTGCAGGCCGCGGCGTTCCCGGCCGCGAGCACCGGGGCGAGCTTCCACGCGAGCAGCAGCAGCGGGTAGTTCCACGGCACGATGCACGCGACCACGCCGAGTGGCTCGCGGATGACCAGCGCGAGCTGCGTGCGCTCGACGGGCGGGATGACCCGGCCCTCCTCGACCCGCGCCAGCTCGGCGTAGAAGTCGAAGGCCGACGCGGTCCAGCCCACCTCGTCGCGGTTCTCGAGCAGCGGCTTGCCGCCCTCCGCCGTCATGAGCTGTGCGAGCTCCTCGGTGCGGGCCCGCAACCCGTTGGCGATCTCGTGCAGGGCCTCGGCGCGCTCGGCGGCGGTGAGCCCGACGCCCCAGGAGCGCTGGGCCCGGCGGGCGGCGGCGACGGCGGCGCCGACCTGTTCCGCGCTCGCAGCGTGGACGGCCGTGATCGCCGTTTCCGTGGCCGGGTTCTCCACGGTGAGCGCGGGCCCGTCGCCCGGAACGAGCTCCCCGCCGATGAGCAGTCGAGTCTCCATGCCCGGGAGCGTACGCTTCGCCGATGACCGCTCGGGTGGCGCTCATCGGCTACGGCCTCGCAGGCGCCGTCCTTCACGCCCCGCTGATCGCCGCCGAGCCTGGGCTTCGGCTCGCGGGCATCGTCACCTCGGATGACGACCGCCGCTCGCAGGCGCGCGCCACTCACCCCGATGCCGAGCTGCTGGCCTCGGCCGACGACGTATGGGCAGCCCGCGAGCGGTTCGACCTCGTCGTCGTGGCGGCGCCGAACCGCGCCCACGTGCCGCTCGCCCGGGGCGCGATCGCGGCCGGGCTGCCAGTCGTCGTGGACAAGCCGCTGGCCGCGACGGCGGACGAGGCGCGCGCGGTGGTGGCCGAGGCGGCGGCTGCCGGCGTGCCGCTCACGGTGTTCCAGAACCGCCGGTGGGACGGTGACCTGCTCACGGTGCAGCGGCTCCTGACCTCCGGGGAGCTCGGCGCGGTCCACCGCTTCGAGTCGCGCTTCGAGCGCTGGCGCCCGCAGCCGAAGGTCGGCTGGCGCGAGCTCGCGGACCCGGCGGAGGGCGGCGGCGTGCTGCTCGACCTGGGCAGCCACCTCGTCGACCAGGCCCTCCTGCTCTTCGGTCCCGCCGCGCATGCGTACGCCGAGCTGGACGTCCGGCGCGCCGCCGCCCGCGTGGAGGACGACGCGTTCGTCGCGATCACCCACGCGTCGGGGGTGCGCTCGCACCTGTGGATGGCGCCATCGCGCCGCACCTCGCGCCGCGGATACGCGTGCTCGGCGAGCGCGCCGCATACGTGAAGGAGGGGCTCGACGGCCAGGAGGACGCGCTGCGCGCCGGTGGGTCGCCGGCCGGCGACCCCGACTGGGGTGGTGGCGCGCCCGGCCTGCTGGTCGCCGGGGACGACGTCCGGACCGTCGAGACCGAGCGCGGCGCGTACCCGCGCTTCTACGCTCAGGTGGCCGCGGCGCTCCGCGGCGGGGCGCCGATGCCCGTCGACCCGGCAGACGCGGTCCGCGCGCTCACGGTCCTGGACCTGGCCCGGCGGTCAGGGCGGACGCCAGTGCGATGAGGGTCGCCTCGCCGCCCGGCGCGGCGACGAGCTGCAGGCCGACCGGCAGCTCACCCTCGGGCACCGGGCACGGGATCGAGATCGCGGGGAACCCGACGAAGCTCCAGAGGATCGCGTTGCGCGACAGCAGGGTGAGGTACTCCTCCGCGTCCTCGGCCGGCGGGGCCTGCACCGGGGTCGTCGGCATCGCGAGCAGGTCGACGCGCTCGAACACCTCGCGCATCTCGGTGTGCAGGGCGGCGCGGGACCGCTGGGCGTCGATGTAGTCGACCGCGAGCACGCCGTCGGCGGCGTCGAGCTGGTCGCGGACCTCGTCCCAGTACAGCGCGCGGTCGAGACCGGCGGCACGGTGGAACGCGGCGGCCTCCGAGCGGGAGACGACGAGGCCGAGGGCGTTGCCGGCGGCGAAGTCCGCGGCATTGGGCCGGCGGAGTTCCTCGACCCCGGCGACCAGCCCGTCGAGCCGCGCCAGCGCGGCGCCGACGGCAGCGTCGACCTCGGGGGTCGTCTCCTCCCAGGCGGCGCGCGGGATCCCGACGCGCAGCATCCCGACCGGCGCGCCCACCGCGCCGGCGACCGGCGCCGCACCCGGCCTGATGACGTCCATCGACACCGCGACGTCCGCGACCGTCGGGGCGAGCAGCGCGGTCGTGTCCATGGTCCAGGACAGCGGCACCATGCCCTTCGTGGGCGAGGTCCCGTAGGTCGGGCGCATCCCGACAATGCCGCACAGCGCGGCGGGGACGCGGATCGAGGCGCGCGTGTCCGTGCCCAATGACACGACGCTCATGCCGGTCGTCACTGCGACGGCCGAGCCACCAGAGGAGCCGCCGGGGATCCGCGTGCTGTCGTGCGGGTTGCGCGACTGCGGGCTCGTCACCCCGAGGGCGAACTCGTGCGTGGCGGTCTTGCCGAGGACGATCGCGCCGGCCGCGCGCAGCAGGGCGACGGCGGCGGCGTCGTCGTCCGGGTGCTCCTCGTACGCGTCCGAGCCGCAGCGCGTCGTCATGCCGCCGACATCGATGACGTCCTTCACGGAGACCGGCAGGCCGTGCAGCGGCCCGAGCAGTGTTCCGGCTGCGCGCTGCAGGTCGCGTCGGGCGGCCACGCGCAGCGCCTCGGCGGCGTGCACCTCGACGAACGCCGTGAGCTCGTCGTTCTCGGCGGCGATGAGGTCCAGCGCCTCGCGGACGAGCTGCTCGCTCGTGACCGTGCCGGCCGTGAGCGCGGCGGTCAGCTCCGCGATGCGCCCCGTCGGCGGAAGGTCAGCGAACGCGGCCGCATCGGGGGAGGCCGCGTCGGGGGTCGGGCCGAAGACGTCGAACGCCGGGGGCCGGTTGGCAGGCACCTGCGGCTGGGCGGCGAGCGTGTCGAGCGCCCAGGCAAATGCGTCAGTTGCGACGCTCATACGGCTCCCTCCAATGCGGTCAGCAGCGCGCCGCTGTCGGCGATCGCGCCAAACACCCCGCCCTGCATCGTCACCATCTTGCACGCGGCCTCGTGGTTGCCGCGGTCGGTCGCGCCCGTGCAGTCGGTCAGCAGCAGACACTCGTACCCGCGGTCGTTCGCCTCGCGCATCGTCGTGTGCACGCACACGTCCGTCGTGATGCCCGTGAAGATGATGTGCGTGACCCCGCGGTTGCGCAGGATCAGGTCGAAGTCGGTTGCGTAGAACGTGCCCTTGCCGGGTTTGTCGATGATCGACTCGCCCTCGATCGGGTAGACCTCCTCGACGATGTCCCAACCGGGCTCGCCGCGCACGAGGATGCGACCGCACGGCCCGGAGTCCCCGAGGCCCGCGCCGATCTGGCGCGAACGCCACAGCTTGTTGGGCGGGCAATCCGACAGATCCGGCTGGTGCCCCTCGCGCGTGTGGATGATGTGGAACCCGCGCTCGCGCATCGCGGACAGCACCACCTGCGTCGGCGCGAGTCCGGCCCGCGTCAGGTTGAGGTCGTAGCCCATCGCGTCGACGTAGCCGCCCTTGCCGCAGAAGTCCGTCTGCCAGTCGATGTTGACGAGCGCGGTGCGGGCGGGGTCGATCGCGCCGTCATAGGGCCAGGCGT
>JBPPNC010000153.1:0-7279 GCA_051306365.1 Solirubrobacteraceae bacterium | reverse complement strand
GACCGAGGCCGCGACCGACGCGGGTACCGGGGCGGCCCGGCGCAGGCGCTCGGCGGCGGCACCAAGGCGCGCCGCGGGATCGGACGTCCCGCCGTTGGCCGGGTGGGGGTCCCCGTCGTCGTGGGAGACCTCGAGCTCCCCTGCCGGGCGGGGTGCGGCGCCGGCGGGCGTGCGAGGCGGCGGGGGACGCTCGGTCTCCGCGTACCCGGTGCGTGAGCCGCCGGGGCGCAGGCGGCTGATGAAACCGCTGACCCCGCCGCCGGCGTTTCGCACGACGCGCCCGGCCGACGTCGACCAGCCCGTCACGGTGGTGGACATGCGCGTGACGAGCCGCTGGGGCCCGCGAAGCGTGCTCGCGACGTTGCCGGACCCGCTCCAACGGACCAGGTCCGTGGACGGCGCGGCCCTTCCGGAGACCGACGGCTGCGGACGGCGGATGAAGCGCTCTGGGGCTTCGCCGCCGAGCGCGCGCCGCGCCTGATGGAAGAAGTCACGGGGCGACGCGGGGCGCTGCAGCGGGTCGGCGGCGAGCGCGCGCCACAGCACGAGGTCGAGTTCCTCGGGGACGGCGCCTGCGCGCTCGCGGTCGCGCAGGACACGGTCGGCGTGCGAGCCGGGCGGATGTCCCGTCAGCGCCGTCAACATCAGGCCACCGAGCAGGTGCACGTCGGAGCGCGCATCGGGCGGCTCCAGGCGCAGGCGCTCGGGCGGCACGTACGTGAGGAGATCGGGCCGCGTGTCGCGGGCGCCCGGGATCGCCAGCGCGTCGATGAACGCGGGCTCGAGCAGCACGGCCCGGTCGTCGACGGCGATGAGGACGTTGCCGACGTCGAGGTCGCGGTGGTGCAGCCCGAACTCGGAGGCGGTGCGCATCGCACGGGCAAGCGGCTCGAAGAGGTCCACGGCGCGCTGCGGTTCGATCGTGCCGTCGTCGAGGATGCTGCGCACGGTCCGGCCGGACGGCGGAGCGGTGAGGACCCACCCGCGCCCGTCCGTGTGGCCGCACTCCACGACCTTCACGATCCCGGGGTGCTCGATGTGCCGCAGGCGGTCCATCACCGCCAGGAAGTAGCCCTGGAAGCGCTGGTCCGCACTGATCGCGGGGTCGAGCACGGTGAGCGTCAGCTCTGCGCCGTCGTCCGCGCGCTGGACGCGCAGCACCTCAGCCAGGCCGGAGCGCACGCCCTCGTGGGCGTGGACGGTGAAGCCGGGAGGCAGTGGCGGCGTGGGCGTGGCGTCGGGGTGCGTCATCGGGTCATCCGGTCGAGTCGAAGCTGTCAGAACCACCACCGCCGCCGGAGCCACCGGAGTCGACGTTCCCCCCGTTCGATCCGCCGCTGTTGCCTCCGCCACCACCGGAGCTGCCGCCGCTCGAGCCGGGGGAGGGCGCCGGGGCAGGGGTTGGGGCGGGCGTGCACGAACTCGCGGGGGCCTCCGTGGAGGGTGTCGCGGCGGCCGGCGCGGCCGCGGCGGAGTCCGTCTGCTCGGTTGCCGGGCGGCGCAGCGCGGGCAGCCGGGGCGCCCGGTCCAGCGTGGAGATGCGCACCGCGGGCCGGCCCTCGTCTCCGAGCACCTCGACGGCAGGTCGGGAGACCGCGACCGGACGCGGTTCCTCGCCGTCGTCGAACAGGGCGGCGACGCCGAACGGCAGCGCGAAACAGATCGCGATGAGCGCGGCGGCGGCAAGGGGGGTGACCGGCACGCTGCTCAGTTTGCCGGACAGCGGGTCGGAACGGTCGCTCCCGGCTTCAGGCAGCGGTCGGTGCGGCGGGGCGCCCGGCCCCGTCGGACGACGATCGCCGTGTGTTTCCCGATCGCGCCCGAGCGCGTGGCGCGGATGACGATCTTCGTCCCGGCCCGGTAGCTGCCGAGCAGGCTGGAGAGCCGCACGACGCCGGACTTCCCGGTGGTCTGCGACAGCCGGCGCGGGCAGCCGCGCCCGTCACAGTCCGCCTGCACGCGCGTGCCACGTGGTGCCGTGACCGTGATGCGCGTGAACATCGCGCCACGGCGGGTGAGACGGCCCTGGATCCGCACGCGCGGGAAGGGGCGCAGCAGCCGCGGCGCCGCGCTCTTCGCGGACGGCTTCGTCGCAGCGGTGGGTGCTGGGTCGGATGTGAACGGCGCGCCGGCGGCGCTCACCACGGGGTCTGTCGTCGCGGGGCCGATCCCGGGCCCGGGATCTGGCGCCGGCCCCGGATCGGTGGGCGGCGCCACGGTGAGCGTGCGCGCGGCGGTGATCGTGTCGACGCCGTCGCTGACGCGCAACTGCACGGTCACCGGCCCGCTCACGTCGTAGGACGCCGTGGCCGTGGCGCCGGTGCCGTCGTCAAACGCTCCGTCGCCGTCGGTGTCCCAGGCGCGCGTCAGGGCCTGCCCGTCCCCGTCGGTCGACGTGTCGGTGAAGATGACGGGCTCGTGCAGGGCGGGAGTCAGCGTGCTGGCGGAGAACCCGGCGACCGGTGCGCGATTCGTGACGGTCACGACCTGCGTGAGCTGCACGGTCGAGTTCGATGCCGCGTCGTCGTCGGTGACCCGGACTCCGATGGTGCGCGCGCCGGCCCTCGGGTAGGACCGCGAAGGCGGAGTGGCTGCGGTCGAGTCGTTGAACGCGCCGTCGCCGTCGAGGTCCCACGCGTAGGTGACCGTGCCGCCGTCGGGATCCGAGGCGGTGGCCGCGAAGGAGACGGCCGTGCCTGTGCCGACCGCGGTCGGGCTGACGCTGAACGTGTCGATCGTCGGGGGCGAGTTCCCGGCGGTCAGGGTGAGCTTCGCGGAGGGCGTGCTTCCGCCGTCGGCGTCGGTCGCACGGACGCGCACGACGAGCGTGCCGGCGGACGGCATGGTCGGCGCAGTCGACACGCCTGTCGCGTCGTCGTAGGCGCCGTCGTCGTCGAGATCCCAGGCGTACGTCAGCGCCGAGCCTTCCGGATCGGTGGCGGCTGCGGTGAGCGTCGTGATCTCTCCGCGCTGGGGGCTGACCGGGACCGCGGAGATCGTCGGCGTGGACGGCAGCCGGTTCGTGACGGTGATCACCTGGTCGCGCTGGCCGGTCGAGACGTCCGTGCCGTCGTCGTCGGTCACGCGCACGCTGATGTTGAGCGTGCGGGCCCGCGGATAGGAGCGCGGCGGTGGGACCGCGGCAGTGGAGTCGCTGTAGACCCCGTCGCCGTCGAGGTCCCAGGCGTACGTGACCGGGCCGCCGTCGGGGTCGTACGCCGCGGCGGAGAAGGCGACGGGCGAGTCGGTGGGCACGGTCATCGGGGTGACCGAGAGCGTGATCTGCGGACTGCCGTCGGCCACGGTGATGGTGCGCGTCGAGATCGTCTCCCCTCCGTACGGGTCACGGACGCGCAGCCGCACCTGGCGCGGCCCGGCCGTGGGGAAGCTGCGGCTCGCCGTCGTGCCGTCGCCGTCGTCGAACGCGCCGTCGTTGTCGGTGTCCCACGCACGGCTCAGCGTGTCGCCCTTGGGGTCCGTCGACGTGTCGGTGAACGTCACGACCTGGTTGATGATCGGCACGGTCGGGTTGAGGGAGAACGACGCGGCCGGCGCGCGATTCGCGACGACGTCGAAGGTCTTCGACACCTCGAACTCGTACGGCGGCGTCAACGACAGCCGGGAGTAGTCGAGCGTCACGCGCCGCTCGCCGGTGGTGGGAAAGCCACTGCCGTAGACGTAGGGGTCCGGGAAGCCGCCGCCGGCGTCGACCAAGGTCGACCCGACCTTCCAGCTCCAGCTCCAGCAGGTCCCGTCACAGGTTCCGGACGCGCTGAAGCGCACCGGCTCGCCGGGTCGTGGGCTGGCGGGGCTGACGGAGATCGACAGCGCCGCGTCGGCCGTCGCGGGTATCGCGAGCAGCAGTGCAGCAACCGTCGCGACCACCCCACAGAGCCCCCGCCCGCGCGTGGCCAATGTGTCCACGGTCACGCTGCCATGGTAAAGCGAGACGGCGCGAACCGCCAGTCCTCTTTCCGGTGCGACTTGGTCAGGCGGCAGGCTGGCCCGTCAGGCCCCCGCCGGGCTGCTGGAAGATGACCTCGGGGATGACGCAGCCGGGGGAGACCCGCAGCAGCATCCGCACGCCCTCGGCGATGTCCTCGGGCCGGATCATCTGGTCGGCGGGGACCGCGCCCTTGACGAAGTCGGTCATCGGCGTGTCGACGAACCCGGGGCACAGCGCGCACGACTTGATGCCGTCGCCTGCGAGCTCCTTGTTCATCGCCTCGGTGAACCCGACGACGCCGTGCTTCGTGGCGCTGTAGACCGACAGCCACGCCTCGCCGGACTTGCCTGAGATCGACGCGGTGTTGACGACGACCGCGTTGCGGTGCTCGGCGCCGGCCTCGCGCAACATGCCGACGGACTCGCGGTAGAACAGCACGAGCGAGCGCAGGTTCAGGTCGAGCTGGAGGTCGAGCCGCTTGGCGGTGATCTCGCCGACGGGCTGCCCGGCACCGACGCCCGCGTTGTTCACGAGCACGTCGAGGCGGCCGTACGTCTCGCGGTGCGCGGCGACGACGGACTGGATGTGCTCCTCGTCGGAGAGGCTCCCCGGGATCGCCTGGAGGTCGAAGCCCTCGTCGCGCAGGGACGCCGCGGCCTCCTCGAGCTTCTCCGGGCGGCGCGCGGCGATCGTCAGGCTGTAGCCCTCGGCACCCAGCATCCGCGCGATCGCCAGTCCGATCCCGCTCGATGCTCCCGTGACCAACGCTGCACGCTGCGCCATGACCCGTCTCCCGTGTCGTGTGTCAAGCGGCGGTATCCCATCACACCACGGCCTACACTCGCCGACGTGTCGCGACTCGCCCTGCTCGCCAGCCTGCTCATCTTCAGCGCGCTCGTGGTCGCGGGCTGTGGGGGATCCGACGACGGCGACAGTGCCGCGACGTCCGCGCAGACCGCCACGGCCGAGCCCGCGGACTTCCCGGAGGGCAACGGCCAGACGCTCGACACGTTCGCCGCGGACCTGCCCGAGGGGCCGGTGTTCGCACCGAGCACGTCGGTCATGCGCGTGGGCGACAACCGCGTGGGCTTCGCCCTCTTCGACGTTGCGCGCAAGCAGGTCGACGCCACCAGCGCCGCCGTCTACACCGCGCGTCCGAACGGGACCGACGTGCAGGGCCCGTACGTCGCGCGGCAGGAGTCGATCAGCGTGAAGCCGCAGTACCGCAGCGCCCAAGCTGCGGCGGACCTCGCGGAGGGCGACCAGATCTGGGTTGCCGAGGTGCCGTTCGAGAAGCGCGGCTCTCGGGTGATGTTCGCGCTCGCCGAGGTCGGCGGGGAGCTGCAGCGCACGTCCCCGTTCGAGTTCAAGGTCGGGACGAAGGGCGGTCCGCCGGATGTCGGCGAGGAGGCGATCGACATCAACACGCAGACCGAGGCCGACGTCGGGGGCGACCTCGAGCAGCTCTCCACCCGCGTGCCGCCGCCGAAGGAGATGCTGCAGACGAACTTCTCCGACGTGCTGGGCAAGGAACCGGTCGTCCTGCAGTTCGCGACGCCCGCGCTGTGCCAGACGCGCGTCTGCGGCCCGGTGGTCGACATCGCCGAGCAGGTTCGCGCCGAGAACGGCGACGGCGTGACGTTCATCCAGCAGGAGATCTACAACGACAACGACGTCAACAAGGGCTTCCGCCCGCAGGTCGGCGCGTGGAACCTGCCGACCGAACCGTGGATCTTCGTCATCGATCGCAACGGCAAGGTTGTCGAGCGCTTCGAGGGCGCGTTCTCCGCCGAGGAGCTGACGGAAGCCGTCAAGAAGGTCCAGTAGCGCTGCTCGGTAGGTTGGCCACGGGCCGGTAGCTCAGCGGTCAGAGCAGCGGACTCATAATCCGTCAGACGTGGGTTCGACCCCCACCCGGCCCACTCAAGAAACCCCAGCAAAACGACACCTTTTCTTTGGGCCGGTGCGTCGGCCGGGGATCGGGTGTCAGCAGAGTGCCAGCGTCCGGCCCAGAGCGGACAATGGACGTATGGCACTGGGCGGCGTCAAGGTCGGAACGGCCTACATCGAGATCAAGGGCGATTGGGACGGCTTCAACAAGTCGCTTGACCGGCAGACGCGCCCCCTCGGCGAGAAGCTCAAGAAGGTCGGCAAGGTGGCCGGTGCCGCGCTGGCAGCTCGTCGATATCGCCGACGCGGTCCGCAAGAACGCCGACCACGCGACCCAGTCGTCGCCCGTCGAGCTCGGCGCGGGCCCGCGCTCGTATCGCGAGGGCGCGGCGCTGAGGGGGTGGGCGGCATGACGGAGGTCACCATCCGCCGGTTCGAGGTCCCGCAAACCCCGGCTCAGGCGCGGCACGTTGACCGGATCGTCCATCTGGTGCGATCCGGCAAGGCGGTGCGACAGCCGGTGATGCTCGGCGAGGCGGTCAAAGCGTTCGGCGCGGCGGCAGCCAACCCCGCGCTGGACGAGGTCTTGGACCAGCTGCGCGCGCAGGGCGTGGACGTGCGGTTGGAGGCGGAGTAGTGTCCGTGGCGCAAAGTGCCCCCGCGACCGTTGGAGCGGTCCGGGGGCGTGGCACCGAGATTGGACCTCGATGCGACCGGCACGCTATCGCGACATACACCCGTCACAGCCGCCAATGCGGCCCGCGTGCCTCTCGACGTCCTCTCGGTGTCGTTCACACCACCGAAGGAGTCACGACATGAGCAGCACCATTGCAGCCGCGCCGCTCGTAGATGAGCTGACCGTCAGCGTCACCGAGTCCGAAGCGTGCCTCATCCGCGACACGCTGTCGCTCACGGGCGGCATCCCTGACGAGGCCGCGTTCGCGAAGCTCACCGAGATCCGCCGCATCCTCCACGCCATCGGGTGGAGGGACGGCGTCGGGATCGACTGGCCTGTCGACCTCACCATGTCTCGGGATCTCTGGCTCCAGGTGATCGGCGACCAGTTGCACCTGGCGGGCGGGAGCGCCGAGGCGGCACTCCCGCTGGTTGAGGGGTGTCACGTCCTGACGCCGCGCGCTGTCCAAGGCCCGGTTTGCCTACGACCACCTCGGGATGGCCCTGAAGTTCGCCGAGAAGGTGGGCGTGGTCGTCCCCGAAGTCACGGAGGACGACGCCTGATGATGCGCGCTCCGACCCCCGCCGAGCTACTCGTGCTGTTCGTGGTCCTCGCGATCCTCTTGGCGGGGGTCGGCCGCTGATGCGGGACCGCGACTACTTCGCGCTCCTGTGCGACGCGCGGGACGCACTACGCGCCGTGATCGATCGAACGGACCCAAAGACCGGCGCGCAGTTGCACCGCGCATACCGCGAAGTCTCGTGGGC
>JBPPNC010000151.1:0-1954 GCA_051306365.1 Solirubrobacteraceae bacterium | reverse complement strand
GTGCTGGATCGCGCCGGAGATACCGAGGGCGATGTAGAGCTGCGGCGCCACGGTCACGCCGGTCTGACCGACCTGGTACGACTGCGGCACGTAGCCGGCGTCGACGGCCGCGCGGGATGCGCCCACTGCGGCCCCGAGCGCGTCGGCGAGCCGCTCGACGAGTTCGAACTTCTCCGCCGAGCCGAGGCCGCGACCGCCGGAGACGACCTTGTCGGCCGTCTTGAGGTCGGGGCGGTTCGAGACGACGGTGGTTTCGCTCACCGAGTCGACGGTGCCGTACTTGGCGGCGTCGACCGTGATGGATGCCGTGGTCGTGGCGCCCGGAGCGGCCGCAGCGCGCTCATCGATCGCCCCCTCGCGCACGGTGATCACGAACGGGCCGCCGTCAACCGACGACTCGACGGTGTACGCGCCGCCGAACACCGAGTGCGTCGCGACGACGCGGCCATCGGTCGACGCGACGTCGACGGCGTCCGCGGCGAGGGCGGCACCGAGGCGCGCGGCGATGCGACCGGCGACGGCGCGTCCGTCCACCGAGTTGGCGATGAGGATCGCGGCGGGCTCGAGCGCGGCGGCCGCGGCGGCGAGGGCCTCGACGTCCGCCCCGGCGATGACCGCGGCATCCGATTCGGCGATGTAGACCTGCTCCGCGCCGAGTGCGGCGAGCGCTGCTGCCGCAGTCGCGTTCGTCACGACCGCGACGGGAGTGCCGAGCCGCTTGGCCGCGGCGATGAGCATACCGGCGGAGCTGCGGGGCTCTCCGGATTCGGTGACCTCGATGAGGGCGAGGATGTTCGTCATGGTTGTCTCCTGAGCTCTCGTGTGCCTAGACCAGTCGCGCCGCGACGAGGAATTCTGCGAGTTCTGCGGCGGCGTTGCCGTCATCGACGACCTTGCGCCCGGCCTCGCGCGGGGGGCGCTCCGTGGTCGCGAGCACCACCGAGGTGCTCGCGGTGTCATCGACTCCGAGGTCGGCGGCGGTCACGGTCTCGAGTGGCTTCTTCTTCGCCGACATGATGCCTTTGAAGTTCGGGAACCGGGGTTCCGCGATGCGTTCGGTCACCGCGATGATGGCCGGCAACGGCGCGTGCACCTGCGCGGTGCTGTGCTCGGTGCCGCGCACACCCGATACGGTGTCACCGGTGATCGCGACCTCGTCGAGCGAGTCGAGGCTCGGCTGGCCGAGAAGCTCGGCGATCCAGCCGGCGAGCACGCCGCCGCGGCCGTCGGTCGACTCGGCGCCGGCGATCACGAGGTCGGCGCCGGCTCGGGTGATGGCCGCAGCGAGCACGGCGGCGGTGCGGGCGAGATCCGCGCCGGCGAGGCCCTCGTCGAGCACGTGGATGGCGCTGTCGGCGCCCATCGCGAGCCCCTTGCGCAGGGCGTCGACGGCCGAGTCCGGTCCCATCGTGAGCACGACGACCTCGACGTTCTTGTCGGCATCTTTGGCCAGAAGGGCCACCTCGACGGCCCGTTCGCCGATCTCGTCGATGATGGGCTCACTGGCGTCGCGGTCGAGGAGTCCGGTCGTGGTGTCGAGCTTGCGGTCCCCCCACGTGTCGGGGACCTGCTTGACCAGGGCGATGATCTTCACGTTTGCTCTCCTCGTTGGTGAACCGTCACCGTCATTTCTATCGGATTCGCAGCGAAATTCCGATTCGTACTCATCAACGGCAGCGTTGAAATATTATCGGTACTCCTAGTATAATGTAGGAGTACCAACTATTTTGGACGTCGTCGACGACGCACGGATTGAGAGGCAAGCCATGGCCCGCGAACTCACCCACTTCATCGGTGGTCAGCATGTGAAGGGCACGTCCGGCCGGTTCGGCGACGTCTTCGACCCGAATACCGGTGAGGTGCAGGCTCGCGTGCCGCTCGCGACGACCGCCGAGGTCGAAGCGGCGATCGCGAACGCGGCGGAGGCTCAGTTGGTCTGGGCCGAGTACAACCC
>JBPPNC010000068.1:0-20560 GCA_051306365.1 Solirubrobacteraceae bacterium | reverse complement strand
TCTGGATGGGCGCGGCGTGCGCGGCGGCCGGCGGCGTCATCGCCACGCGCAGTGCCCTCGGGGCGGGCGTGGCGGGCGGGGCCGGGGTCCCACCCGGTCCGCCCGCACCCACACCCGGTTGATGGTTGTGTGACACAACCCAGCGGGTAGCATCGAGGTGATGCTCCCCAACACGTACGAGGGCCATCAGGCGCCTCGTCGAGGAGGGCGTCCTCGAGCGCGGGCAGTACCAGGACCGCCCGGCGCGGTACGAGTACCGGCTCACCGAGAAGGGCCGTGACCTGTGGCCGATCGTCATGGCGCTGGCCCACTACGGCGACCAGTACTACGCGCCCGACGGCCCGCCCCGGATCTTCCAGCACAAGACCTGCGGCGGCGAGCTCGACGACCGCCGCCGGTGCACGCGCTGCGGGGCCGACGTCGCATTGCGCGACGTGCAGGTGATCGCCGGACCCGGCGCGATCGCCGCCGACGAGGTCATTCCGGCATGACGACGCCCGCCGCCGTGGCCATCTCGAGCCACGTGCACTCCTGGCCGGTGCAGCGCAGGAGCTTGGCGGAGATGCGGGCGAGGGCGGCGAGGTCCGCCTCGTCGAGATGCTGGCCGAAGTGCTCCTCGACGAGCTCGAGCAGGACCGGTGAGGCCTTCGTCTCCGCCTCGAAGCCGGCAGGCGTGAGCCGCGAACGCCGTCGGAGCAGGAACTCAACCGGTTCCTGCCCGCGCTTGTGAATGCGCGTGCTGGCCTACGCGCTGCTATTCGTCACCGACCGCCACCCGCCGTTCTCGCTGGAGGCGTGACGGCCGCTCACTGACCGCGCAGGCGGGCTTCCAGGTCCTCGGGCGGCAGCGGGCGGTCGAGGAGGAAGCCCTGGGCGTACTGGCAGCCGAGGTCGCGCAGCGCCTGCAGCTGCGCCTCGGTCTCGACGCCCTCCGGGATGACGTCCACCCCCAGGGCGCTCGCCATCCGGACGATCGCGGTGACGATCGCGAGGTCGCCGCTCTCGTCGTCGGCGATGCCGTCGATGAATGAGCGGTCGATCTTCAGGACCTCGATCGGGTAGCGCTTGAGGTAGCTCAGCGACGAGTAGCCCGTGCCGAAGTCGTCGATGACGAGCCGCACGCCGAGGCGCTGGAGGCGGCGCAGCGTGTCCGCCGTCGCTTGCGCGTCCTCGATGAGGACGTGCTCGGTGATCTCCAGGCCGATGTCCTGCGGGTCGAGCCCGGCATCCTCGATCGCCTCGGCGACCGTGTCGACGATGTCCGGCTGCGTGACCTGCCGAGCTGAGAGGTTCACCGTGATCCGCAGGGTGTCGGCGGCCTCGACGGAGCGGCGCCAGCGGGCGAGCTGGCGGCACGCGCGCTGGAGCACCCACGCGCCGAGCGGCACGATGAGCCCGCTCTCTTCGGCGATCGGGATGAACTGGTCGGGGCCGACGAGCCCGCGCTCGGGGTGGTTCCAGCGCACGAGCGCCTCGCAGCTCGCGATCCGGCCGGCGTTCAGGTCGTGGATCGGCTGGAAAAAGAGCTGGAGCTCCTCGCGGTCAAGCGCGCGCCGCAGCTCGTTCTCGACCTGCAGGCGGGCGACGGCACGCGCGCGCATCCCCTCGTCGAAGACCTCGTATCGGCCACGGCCGGCTTCCTTCGCGCGGTACATCGCCGCGTCGGCATCCCGCAGGAGCTCCTCGGCATCCACGTGTGAGTCCGCGACCACGAGGCCGACGCTCGCGGTGGCGAACTGCTGCTCGCCGCCCAGCGCGAACGGGCGCAGGAAGCATGCGCCGAGGCGCTCGGCCATCTCCTGCGCCTCGCGCTCGTCCTCGAGGTCCTCGCACAGCACGGCGAACTCGTCGCCGCCCAGCCGGGCGACGGTGTCACTCGTGCGTACGGCGCCGGACAGGCGCGGCGCGACCTCGCGCAGCAGCTCGTCACCGGCGAGGTGGCCGAGCGAGTCGTTGATGAGCTTGAAGCGATCGATGTCCAGCAGGAGCACCGCCAGCGGCGAGCCGTCGCGCTCGCTGCGAGCCAGCGCCTGGGCGAGCCGGTCGTTGAACAGCACCCGGTTCGGCAGCCCAGTGAGCGGGTCGTGCATCGCGTCGTGGCGAGCCTGGTCCTCGGCCCGGCGGGCGGCGATCGCGGTGGCCAGGACGTGGGAGACGGCCTGCAGGAGGTTCGTGTCGTCGTCGGTGAAGACGCGGCGCTGCGTGCTGTACGCGCAGAGCATCCCCATCGGGCGCTCGCGCTCGCCGAGCGGCACCGCTGTGCCGCTGACGACGTGGTGCTCGCGCAACGGCTCGATGAACACGCCACGCGGGTTCTCGTCCAGGTCCAGGAAGGTGACGGGCCCGCGCTCGATCTGCCGGAACGCGGCCTTGTGCACGTCGTCGGGCGGCGTCAACCGGGCGCCGAGCATGCCTCCCTGCACCCCCACGCCGGCGGCGACGAGCATGTCCCGGCTGCTGCGTTCGACCTCGACCACCACGGCCAGCGGCACGTCCAGCGTGCGGGACACCGCCTCGCAGGCCTCGCGCATGAGGTCGCCGACGGGCATGCCGGTGAGCGCGCGCTCGCCGAGCGCCGCCACCGCGGACTGCTGGGCCAGGCGCCGCTCGAGCTCCTTGGCGTCACGGTGGCGCGCGGTGATGTCCTGGGTCGAGCAGCGCACCTCGGTGACGCGGCCGTCGTCGTCGGAGATGCCCGCGCAGGTCGTCTCCAGCCAGCGCACATCGTCCTCGCCGGTCCGCAGCCGGTAGGCGACCGTAATGGTCTGCCCCGCGCGGATGGCCGGATCGACGGACCGGCGCACGCGGTCGCGGTCCTCCTCGTGGACGAGGTCGTAGATCGGCCGGCCGACGAGATACCCGGGTTCGATGCCGAACTCGGACACGGACGGGGAGACGTAGAGCACCGTGCCGTCCGGCGCGTGTCGCGTGACGATGTCGGTGGCGTGCTCGGCGAGGGAGCGGAACTCGGTCTCGCGCTCGCGCAGCTCGAGCTCGGCCTGGTGGCGGTGCGACGCATCGAACGTCACCGCCATCCCGCCGATCACACGGCCGGCCTCGTCGGTGACCGGCGTGGCCACGGCGAGGTGCAGGCCACGTTCGTCGGGCGTGGACAGCTCGAAGCGGCGGACCTCACCGGACAGGACGGCCCGCCACACGGTGTCCGACGGCGCGACGACACCGTCCGGCAGTACGTCGGCGATCAGGCGGCCGCGGCCAGTGCCGTCCACGACGCGCAGCTGCTCGTCGAACCGGTAGAAACACACTCCTGGAACCCCGGCCGCGTCCGTTCCTGCCGCGGGGGTGCGGCCGTGTTCAGGAACAGCAGAGTCGCGCCGGGTCGGCACCGTCACGGGCCAACTATCGGCAATTTCACCTGCTAACTCAAGGTGGCACACCGGCGCGTGCCCGCCGCGACGCCAACTACGCTGCGCGCATGACGCCAAAACTGGACACCGCCGGCACGCTCGAGCGCATCTTCGAGATGTACTCGCGGCAGTTCAGCGTGCTGCTCCCCGCCGCGCTGATCATCTATCTGCCGGTCGGGCTCCTGCAGATCGTCGCGGGCGGGAGCCTGGTCCTGCTGCTCCTCGCGTCGATCCTCGCGCTCGTCGCTGCCACCCTCTTCCAGGGCGCGGTCGTCCAGGCCGTCCGGGACATGCAGGACGGCCAGCGCGACTTCTCCGTGGGGGAGATCATCTCGTCCGCCGTGCCGTTCATCGCTCCGCTGCTCGGCGCCGGCATCCTCGCCGGTCTCGGCATCGGTCTCGGGCTCGTGCTCTTCATCATCCCCGGCCTCTTCCTGCTGACGATCTGGTCGCTCGTCGCCCCGGCCATCGTCGTGGAGAAGCCCGGCGTGCTCGCCGCCTTCGGCCGCAGCCGCGCGCTCGTGAAGGACAACGGATGGCGGGTGTTCGGCGTGCTCATCGTGATGTTCCTCATCACGGTCGTCGCCCAGCAGGTCCTCATCGCGATCGGTGCCGGGGTCGGCGAGGACGTCGGTCGTGGTGTGGGCTACCTCATCGCGGTGACGATCACGGCCCCGCTCCAGGCGCTCACCGCGTCGATCCTGTACTTCACCCTCGTCGGGCTGAAGGAGGGCGCCGCGCCCGCCGCGCCGGCGCCCGCCGCCGACCCGCCGTTCCCGCCCGTCCCGCCGAGCGGCCCGTCACCCTTCGGGCAGTAGTGGACACCGCGCTTGTCGCGCCGCGGCCCGGCGGGCGCACCTACACGGCGGAGGTCGTCGCCGGGCTCGCAGACGCCGCGCCCGGCGGGCGGGTCCGCCTCGACGCGATCGCCCGGTGGCTGCAGGACGTCGCGTACCGCGACGTCGGCGACGCCGGACTCCTCGACGACGGGACATGGATCGTGCGGCGGCTGCGGATCCGCGTGGAGACGTTCCCCGCCTTCGACGAGCGATGTCAGCTCACGACGTTCTGCAGCGGCGTCGGCGCGGTGCTCGCCGAGCGGCGCACCACGATCCGCGGAGACGCCGGCGCCCACGTCGAAGCCGTCGCCCTGTGGGTCCACCTCGAGCCCGGTGGAGCAGGACTGCGCCCGCCGTCGGATGCGTACCGCGAGGTGTACGGCGCGAGTGCCGGGGACCGCCGCGTGCGCGCGCGTCTGTTTCACGATCCGGCGTCGCCCCCGGGCGCCCCGGCGCGGCCGTTCGCCTTCCGCGCCGCCGACCTCGACGTGGCCGACCACGTCAACAACGCCGCCTACTGGACGGCGGTGGAGGAACTGCTCGCCGGTGCCGATGATCCGGCCGTGCCGTACGACGCCGAGATCGAACACCGCGGGCCCGCAGACGCCGGTCCCCTGACCATCACCGGGGACGCCGCCGCAGCCTGGATCCTCGACTCCGCCGGCACGACCCTCGCCACGATCAGGGAGCTCACCGCATGACCGGGCAGGACGACCGCTACCTGCCGATCGCCGAGCACGGCTTGATCGGCGACCTGCAGACGGCCGCGCTCGTGGACACCCGCGGCTCGATCTCCTGGTTCTGCTGCCCGCGGTTTGACTCACCCAGCATCTTCGCGTCGCTCGTGGACGCGGACCGCGGCGGGCACTTCTCGATCACCGTCCCGGGCGAGGACGTCGTCGTCAAGCAGCTGTACCTGCCGGATACCGCGATTCTCGTCACGCGGTTCCTCACGCCGGGCGGCGTCGGCGAGATCGTCGACTTCATGCCGATCAGCGACCCCACGGTCGCCACGGACCACCACCGCATCGTGCGGGCCGTACGCGTCGTGCGGGGTGAGGTCACGTTCGAGATGGAGTGCATGCCGCGCTTTGACTACGGCCGCCGCGACCACGGCCTGCACCTCACCGACCACCACGCGATGTTCACCACGCCCGAGCAGGAGATCACGCTCCAGTCCACGGCGAAGCTCGAACGACTCGGCGAGCACGACGTCCGCGCGACGTTCACCCTCGCCGCCGGCGACGAGGGCGGGGTGGCGCTGGCCGCTGGCGCCCCGGGCCTGTCCCCCGGCCCGCTGCAGGTCGGCCAGGTTCGCGGGCTCGGCGACGAGACCGCGAAGTTCTGGCGCGACTGGCTGCACGGCTGCACCTATCAGGGCCGCTGGCGCGAGACGGTGCGCCGCTCGGCGCTCACGCTCAAGCTCCTGACGTACGCGCCCAGCGGCGCGCCGGTGGCCGCTCCCACGACCAGCCTGCCCGAACAGCTCGGCGGCGAGCGCAATTGGGACTACCGCTACACGTGGATCCGCGATGCGTCGTTCAGCCTCCAGGCGCTCCTGCAGCTCGGGTTCACCGACGAGGCCGAGCGCTTCGCCCGCTGGCTCGACGACCGCGTCATGGAGCAGGCCGGGGAGGACTCCGGCCCGCTGAAGGTCATGTACCGGGTGGACGGTTCAAGTGATCTCGACGAGTTCTCGCTCGGGCACTGGGAGGGCTACGAGGGGTCGGCCCCCGTGCGGGTGGGCAACGAGGCCGCCGACCAGCTGCAGCTGGACATCTACGGCGAGGCGCTCGACTCGATCTACCAGGCGACACTCCACGGCCGCCCGGTCACGCACCACGGCTGGGTCAAGCTCTGCCGGATCGTCAACTGGCTGTGCGAGCACTGGGACGCCCCGGACGAGGGCATCTGGGAGACGCGCGGCGGCCAGAAGGCGTTCGTCTACAGCCGGCTCATGAGCTGGGTCGCCCTGGATCGCGCGATCAGGATCTCCCGCCACCGGGGGCTCCCGGCCGACATCACGCGGTGGCGCGCGGCACGCGACGCGATCTACAACCAGATCATCGAGCGCGGCTGGGACGCCGAGCGTGCCGCGTTCGTGCAGCACTACGACGGTGGCATCGTCGACGCGGCGCTGCTGAAGATGCCGCTCGTGGGCTTCCTGGCCCCGAGCGACGTGCTGTGGCACCAGACGCTCGCCGCGATGCGCGAGGACCTCGTCTCCGACAGTCTCGTCTACCGCTACGACCCCGCGGCCTCGCCGGACGGCCTGCGCGGCAGCGAGGGCACGTTCTCGCTGTGCACGTTCTGGTACGTCGACGCGCTCTCGCGTACCGGCGAGCTGGACGAAGCGCGGCTGACGTTCGAGAAGATGCTGACGTACGCCAACCACCTCGGACTGTTCAGCGAGGAGATCGGGCCGACGGGCGAGCAGCTCGGCAACTTCCCGCAGGCGTTCACCCACCTCGCGCTCATCAGCGCGGCGGTGAACCTCGATCAGGCGCTGAACGAACGGGAGCGCAAGGGCCGGTAGGACCTAACGGATGGCGCGCCGGCGGCGGGCCACCGTCGGCGCGCTGATCTCACCGCCGAGGTCGTGCATCGCCGGCGGACCGGTTACGGCTCGAGCACGACCTTGCCCACCGCCTGGCGGCCGTCGATGGTCTTCAGCGCCTGGGCGGCGTCCCCCAGGGCAAAGCGCGGGCCGACGATCGGGCGCACCGCCCCGGCCAGGATGAGCTCATCGATCGCGGCGCCGGCCTCGGCCGCGTATCCCGGGTTGGCGAGGAGGTACTCGCCCCACCCCGCGCCGATCACCGACGTGTTCTTCAGCAGCAGCCGGTTGACCTTGACCTCGGGGATCGAGCCGCCGGCGAACCCGACGACCACGACGCGTCCGGTGCGCGCGAGGGAGCGGAGGCTGTCCGTGAAACGGTCACCGCCGACCGGGTCGAGCACGAGGTCGACGCCGCCGCCCGAGATCTCTACCGCCTCGTCCTTCCACGTGCCGTCGCTGCGCACGACGTGGTCGGCGCCCGCCTCGGTCGCGACCCGCGCCTTCTCGTCCGTCGACACTACGGCGATCGTCGTCGCGCCCAGCCCCTTCGCCACCTGGATCGACGCCGTGCCGACCCCGCCGGCCGCCCCGTGGACGAGCACGGTCTCGCCGGCCCGCAGCCGCCCGCGGGTGACCAGCGAGAAGTACGCGGTGTGGTAGTTGAGGATGAGCGCCGCGCCCTGGTCGTAGTGCAGGGCGTCAGGCAGCGCGAAGGTCAGGTGCACCGGCGCCACGGCCTGCTCGGCGAACCCGCCGAGCAGGCAGAACGCCGCGACGCGGTCGCCCGGCGCGAACGGCGCGTCGCCGGAGGCCTCGATGACATCGCCGGCGACCTCGCTGCCCGGGACGAACGGCAACTCGGGCTTCATCTGGTACTCGCCGCGGGTCTGCAGGACCTCGGGAAACGAGACGCCCGCCGCCTTGACCTCGACGACGACGCCGCTGCCGGGCGTCATGGGGTGCGACGGTTCGGGGTTCGGGAGGTCGACGAGACGCAGGGCAGAGTCCGGGCCGGTGAGGTCAACGATCTGAAGCGCGCGCATGTCCGTGGAAAGTACGCGCCTCGTCCACCGGGTGGCGCCGGTGAGCGTCGGTTGGACCCAGGTCCCGCGGCCTCTGCGTCCTGGGGGCGCCGCCGCTGCGTGCGGCGGCGACCTTCGCCGCATGACGCTCGGACATCGGGGCGCGAAGCGGGGACGCACGTGCCCACGTGTCGCCCCGATCCGCGTGACGGACCGATGAGTGCGAGACGACGAGCGCGCCGGTGTAGAACGTCGGGACCGCAGCCGCAGTCCGATGCGTGGCCCCGCACCGCGAGCCGACGGCAGAGCTCCGCGCCCAGCCCATTCCCCCGCCCGTGACCGTGCCGTCCATCGTGGCGACGGGACGCGCGTAGGGCGCTGTCACCCGATCACAGAAACCTGGGGTTTGTTGTGACGTAGGCTTATCCGATGGCCGACTCGCCCTCCCCTGCGACCGTCGCGGCCTCGGACCGCGCGCTGCGCGACATCGCCGAAGACATTCTGGATGACGCCGATGCCGTCGGCGCGCGGATCACCGAGCGGCTGCTGCGCGACGTACCCGAGATCAGCGCGGACCCGCTGAGCATTGAGGAGACCCGCCGGTCGTCCCGCGCGACGCTCGTCGCCCTGCTCGGAGGGTGGCGCCGGGGCGAGCCGCCCGAGCGCGTCGCCGCGCCGCCGGAGCTGCTGTTCCAGGTCGGGATCACGGCCCGCGACGGGATCCCGCTCGGGCCACTGCTGCGCATCCTCCACGTCGCGCACGGCGAGTTCGCCGACATCTGGGGCGCGCGTACGGCGGAGGCCGGGCTGTCCCCGGAGGTCCAGGCGCTGGCGATGCGCCGCGGCCATCAGCTGACGTTCGCGTGGTTCGACGGGCTCATGGCGCAGCTCACGGTCACCTACGAGGAGGAGGCCGAGCGCGTCGCGCGCACGCCCGAGCGCCTGCGCCGGGAGGCGGTCGAGGCCGCGCTGAGCGGCAAGACCGTGAACCTCGACGCGTTGAGCCGCACGGCCGCGTACGAATTCCGCCGCCGTCACATCGGCCTCGTGCTCTGGCGAGGCACTCCGATCTCCGACGGCGTGCCCGCGGTCCTCGACGCCCAGCCCGCGTTCGCCGCCCAGGCCCGCGAGATCGCCGAGGAGCTGGGGTCTGCACCGCCCCTCGTGGTGGCCTCGGCGAGCAGCGTGGCGTGGGCGTGGGTCGCGGTCCGCGAGGCGCCGTCCGCCGACCGGCTGCTCGCCGTGGTGGAGGCCGCCCGGCCGGAGGGCGTCTCGGTGGCGTTCGGGGAGCCCGCTCCCGGCCTGGAGGGGTTCCGGATCACCCATGACGACGCGCTCACCGCGTCGCGCGTCGCGATGCTCCAGGGCGGCGATGCCTCCGGCTCCACCGTCCCGTTCGACGCCGTGGAGCTGACCGCCCTGGTCGCTGGGGACCTACACCGCGCACGCCGCTTCGTCCTGCGCCAGCTCGGCCTCCTCGCGGCAGACGACGAGGAGACCGGCCGGCTGCGCGCGACGCTCAGGGTCTACCTCGAGGAGCAGGGCGGCCGCACCGCGACCGCCGAGCGGCTGGGGGTGCACCCGAACACCGTGAGCAACCGCGTGCGCGCGAGCGAAGCGCTCATCGGCCGGTCGCTGCGCGACCGGCCCGTCGAGCTCCAGGTGGCGCTGGCGCTGCGCGAGACCCTCGGCGAGCAGGTCGCCTGATCGCGCGTCAGACGCGGTGGCGCGCGACGAGCTCTGCCGCGAGCGCCTCGGTGGCGGGATCGGGGCGCCACAGCGCCGCACCGCCGAGCGACGCGACCACGGCGCCTTCGACATCGTCGACGCCCAGCCCCGGATGGTGCTCGTCGAGCGAGCCCGCCGTCTCGGGGCGCCACGCGACCTCCAGCGCCGCGTAGACGTCGACGAGCACCTCGCGGACGGCCGCCCCGTGCCCCACGACCACCACCGCGCTCACGAGCGCCGCGCCGCGCACCACGCGCTGCGCCGCGCCTGCCACCTTCAGCATCCCCGCGGAGTTCACGATGTGCTCGCCCGGGCAGTACTCGCCGGGCAGCTCGCCGACGCGGGCGTCGACGCCGAGCCCGCCCAGCGCGTCGGCGAGGAGCGTCGTCATGTCGGCGAACCGGTCGTGCAGATCGGTCCCCACGTCGTCCAGGCCGAGAAACTGCTCCACGACGAGTGACGCGCTGTCGTACGCCGCGGCCTGCCCACCCGCCAGCCGCATGACGGGGGTGAAGCCGCGAGCGCGCGCGGCATCCGCTGCGGCCGCGAACCCGGGGCGCCGGGCGTCGAGCCGACCGAACGCCAACGCGGCCGCGGGCCGGTACACCCGCGGCAGCGGCACGAGGTCGCCGCGCGCTACGCGGAGCAGCGTCGCGTGCGAGCGCGCGATGTCGAGCGCCGGATCGCCCCCGTCGACCACGCAGGTCAGCCGGGGATCGGGCCTCTGCCGGCGCCGGTGTCGCGCAGCGCGTCCGCCAGTTCGCTGAGCGTCGCGGCGTCGAGCTGCACCTCGCCGGCGCCCGCCCAGCCGGCCACCTGGCCGGGCTTGCGCGCGCCGCAGATGGCGCCCGTGACGCCGCGCTGCGCCAGCGTCCACGCGATCGCCAGCGCGCCGCTCGTGCATCCGAGGCGCCGGGCGATCGCACCGAGCCGCTCGGCGAACGCGAGATTGCGATCGAACAGGTCGCCGGTGAAGTGGTCGCTCTTGCGGCGCCAGTCACCGGCGTCGAGGGCGGTGAACCGCTCGCGCGACCACCCGCCCGTCAGCAGGCCGGCCTGCATCGGCGAGTAGACGATGACGCCCGTGTCGTGGTCGGCGCACCAGTCGAGCGTCTCCCCGAGGACCCCGCGCTCGAGCGCCGAGAGGGGCGGCTGGAGCGTGTCGACGTGGCGGATCGGCTCGCACGCCGCAAGCTGTTCGGCGTTGAAGTTCGAGACGCCGCCGAAGCGGACCTTGCCGGCCTCGATGAGGTCGACGACCGCGCCCCATGCCTCCTGCACGCTCGTGCCGTCCTGCGGAGGCCAGTGGATCTGGTAGAGGTCGATCGCCTCGACGCCGAGACGCCGCAGGGAGTCCTCCACCTCGCGGCGGATCGAGTCCGGCGCGCCGACGCGCGCCGCGCTCGTCTCCCCCTCCCGCCACACCAGGCCGCACTTCGTGAACACGTACGGGCGGTCGGCCTCCGGCAGCTCGCGGACCGCCCGGCCCACGACCTCCTCGCTGTGGCCCATGCCGTACACGGCGGCGGTGTCGATCCAGTTGATGCCGGCGCCGACGCCTTCGTGGATGGCGGCGATGCTGTCGGCGTCCGATTGCGGACCCCAGCCGAAGTCCCACGGACCACCGATCGCCCACGTGCCGAGACCGGCACGGGTGATCTGCAGGCCGGTGGTTCCGAGGGGGGCGGTCCTGCGCAGCTCGGCGGTCATGGTCCGGAGGCTAGGTCATCCGTCGCGCGCGACGGTCAGCGTGAACACCGAGCCGACGCCCACCTGGCTCGCGGCCTGCAGGTCACCTCCGAGCAGCTCGGCGATGCGGCGGACGAAGGGCAGGCCGAGCCCCGTGCCGCGCGGGATCGCGGCATCCGTCGGAGGCACCTGCTCCCACGCCCCGAAGACCCGTTGCAGATCGGCGGCGCTCATGCCCACGCCCGTGTCGGCCACGGTGAAGGCCAGGTGGTCGTCACCCCACGGCTCGACGCCGACCCGGACCTCGCCCGAGCTCGTGAACTTCAGCGCGTTCGAGATGAGGTTCCGCAGGGCCTGGGTCAGCAGGTGCCCGTCGGTGGTCAGGGCGGGGATGCGCTCCGGAGGCTCGATGATGAGCTGCACATCGGCGCTTCGCCGGAGCAGCCCGTACGTGGTGGCCAGCGCACCGAACAGGTCTCGGATGTCGACCCGCATCGGGTGGACCTCCAGCTCGCCCGCCCGGTCGCGAGCCGCGGTGAGCTGGCGTTCGAGGATCTGGATGCCGTCACCGACCGAGCGCTGGGCGTACTCGATCCGCTCCCGCGCCGGTGGCGAGAGCGTGTCCCCGTCTGACCGCACGACGGTCTCCAGCAGCACCGAACTCGCCGCCAGGCAGTTGCGCACCTCGTGCGCAAGGGTGCCGAGCACCCGTTCGTTGAGCTCGAGCGCGCCGCGCAGGCGGGCGGTCCGGTCGGTGACCCGCTCCTCCATCTCGCCCCAGACCCGGACGTTCTCCATCGCGACCGACGTGCTGTCCGCGAGCGCCTGCAGCAGCTGCAGGTCGTCCGGCGACGGCTGGCGCTCCTGCGCCCAGTAGTTCCCGATCGCGCCGACGGGGTCGGCCCGGCGGATGGGGACCATGGCCATCGAATGCACAAACGTCGGCCGGTAGGCCTCGTGGGGCACCCGGTCGTCGGCGTAGATGTCGGGAATGGTCACCGGCTCGCGGTTGCGCATGACCCACCCGCTGACGCACTGGTCGAGCGGGAAGCGCTGGCCCTTCCACAGCGGCGCGATCGCGTCCTCGTCGGCGTAGAAGCAGGTTCCGCCGTCGCGCAGGACGAACGTCGCGCCGTCGGCCCCGCACAGGTCCCGGGCAGCGGTGCGCACGATCTGCTGGACCTCCCCCACGGTGCGGGCCGCGGAGAGCTGTTGCACCGCGGCGATGAGCTCCATCGCCGCGTCGGTGCCGGGCGTGTGGTTCGGCGACATTCCGTTGTGTCGAAGTCCGGGGGAGCGGACGTCCGCAACCTACCCGGAACGGACGTTCAGGAACCCGGTCGACGGCGGCGACCGGCGCGGAAGGTCCGCAGGCGGCGCTTGGCCAGCGCGACGTCGCAGGACCGCCGTCGAACCCGCCGTTTCACCACCCGCGACTTGAACGTTTGCGATGCCCGCTCAGCGGGTGTTCGGCGGCCGCGGTCCCCGCTCTGCACACGGCGGTATGAATTCCGGAGTACCGTGATTTTACGGGCTTTCAGCGCGGTACCGTGCGATGCACGATGCCGATTTTCCACGAAGAGAACCTCGTGATGTGGCGCGGCTACGCGCACCTCATCAGCCTCATGGATCTCCTGCGACTGCGCACCGCCGGATGGGTGGCGGAGTCGACGGACCGTGCCGACCTGCATCTGGGTCTCGTGCACGCCACGCAGGAGTACGCCACCCCCGCCGAGGCCGCACGCTACCTCGACATGCAGGCCGCGCTCGATCGTCAGACACGCCAGGCCGAGCGGCCCCGGCGCGACGGTGACGTCTGGGCGCACGCCGAGCCGCATGATCGACGGCGTGGCGACGACACGCCGGGGCGCGTGACGACGACACGCGCGCGCAACGCGTCGCGGCGCAGCCGCTCGCGCAGCTGAGCCGCGGCGTCGTGATGCGCTTCGTGGTCTTCGTGGTGTTGCCGGCTGCGTCACGCAGCGTGGTGCGCAGGACGGCGACCGCCTTGCATCCGCGCGCCCACGCCCGGCGGATGGCGCGCCGCGCCTGCGCCGACACGGGATTCCGCCGTGTGGGGCGAAGTCACGTCTTGCGCCGACCACCGGGCAGGCGCTCGGCGACGCGCCCGAGCGGGACCACCGCGACGCTGAGCTGGTGCGCGGATTCGCGCAGGCTGCCGACGCTGGTCCCGAGCGCTCCGAGCGTCGGCTCGAGTCGGCCGAGCTGCTCGCCGATCAGGCCGACCTGCGACTCGACGGAGTTCACGTGCGCGGGGAGCGCGGGAAGATCGCGGGTGGCCTCGGCGAGCGCCTCGAGCGCGTCGGCGACGGCGGCCAGCCGGTCGAGCGCGTCGCCGAGGTCGCCGAGGGTGCGCAGCGTCTGCTCCAGCCCGCCGAGCTTTGTGAGGGTCTCGTCGAGTTCGGCCAGCCGGTTGAGCGTGTCGGGGAGCTCGCCCAGGCGCATCACGAGGCTCTCGTCGGCGAGCAGCTGGTCGACCGGGCCGCCGGGCGCGAAGAGCTGGTCGAGGACGCCGTCGGCCTCGAGGATCCGGTCGAGCGTCCCGCCTTCCTCGGTGATCCGGTCCAGCGCGCCGCCGGGCGCGACCAGCCGGTCGATCGGGCCACCCTCCAGCAGAAGCCGCTCGACGACGCCGCCGTCCTGCAGCAGCCGGGCGAGCGGACCATCCTCCGCCGAGAGCCGGCCGAGCTGCTCGAGCGGCCCGTCCTCGGCGATGACCGCGGCGAGCCGGTCGCCGTAGCCGCCCGGGCGGCGCCACGGGCCGTCGGGCGCGGTGAGCTGCCCGGCCTGCACGACGACCTGGGCGGCGGCGATGGACGCACGCGCGGAGAGCAGGGCGAGACCGAGGAGACCCACGGGCGCAACCGTACCGGCCTGCCAACGGACGCGGAGCCCGAGGCATCAGATCTCGGGATCCCGTGGCGGTCATCCGTCCAAGATACTCAGCTCCTACCTGCCGCCAACCGAACAGTCCCTCCATGAAGTCATTCATCCGCAGCGGCGCCGCCGTGCTCGCCGTCACCGCTCTCTCCATCGCGGGCGCGCCCGCCGCTCAGGCCGACACCGGCGTCTGCAACCAGGCATCGCCGCACTTCCTCGGCGACGACCTTGTGGCGCTCGATCCGCCGACGAACAGCCCGGCCGCGCGCTTCACCGTCGACCTCAGCAAGCTTCCCGGCAAGGGCGTCGGTCTCTGGACCGCCACCGAGCCTTCCCCCTCGCTGACCATCTGTTACAAGAGCGAGGACGACGTGATCCTCTACTCCACCGAGACCGACGCCACGGAGATTACCGACGCCGTCGTGGCCGTCTACTAGGTCCACACCCCCGGACCTCGAGCGCCGCGACGCCCCCGCGTCGCGGCGCTCACCCCCTCCTTCCCTCCCGGCGTGACCGCAGACAGTGCGACACTGCGCCGATGAGCGACGGGAACTGCACCATCACGCTGAGCAACGGCCGGGAGTACGCGATCGGGCTGGCCGGCGAGGAAGTGGTACGGCGCATCGCCGCCGACGAGCGCGGGATGTCGCAGCTGCCCGAGCGCGGCTCGCAACTCGCCCTGTGGGTCCGCAACGCCGACGTGTCGGCGGTCCAGGACGCGCCGAGCCGCTGAGACCATGGCCTCGGAGCTGACCCTTCACCGTCACGACGGCATCGCCGTCATGACCCTCCGCGCCCCCGAGCGGCGCAACGCGCTGAGCGCCGCGATGGCCGACGCCATGATCGCCGCGTGTGAGGAGATCGACGCCGACGGCTCGATCGGCGCGGTCATCGTCACTGGCGAGGGGCCGTACTTCTGCGCCGGCGGCGACCGTGCGCAGCTCGCCGCCGCCGGTGAGGACCCGGCCGAGCCGTCGGTCTACGAGGCGATGGGGCGGGTCTATCGGGCGTTCGCGCGCGTGGGGGAACTGGTGCCGCCGGCGATCGCGGCGATCCGGGGCGGCGCGGTGGGCGCCGGGCTGAACCTCGCGCTGGCGACCGACCTGCGTGTCGTGGCCGATGACGCCGTGCTCCTGTCGGGGTTCCTGCCGATCGGGCTGCACCCGGGCGGCGGGCACGCGGCGCTCTTGACCCGGCTGGTCGGCCGGGAGACCGCGAACGCCATGCAGCTGTTCGGGGTCAAGGTGACGGGCGCGCGGGCCGTCGACCTCGGGCTGGCCTGGGCGGCCGTGCCGGCGGACGACGTGGATGCCGCGGCGCTCGAGCTCGCCCGGGTCCCCGCCGGGGACCCGGACCTCGCCCGCAAGACGGCCCGGTCGATGCGCACGATCGCCGGGCCGCCTGCAGTGTCCTGGCCAGCCGCGCTCGAGCTTGAGCGGGCGTCGCAGATGTGGTCGCTGCGACGCCGCGATCTCGCCGGCTGACCTCGACGGTTGGGTTGCCCATCCAAGACGCCACGACTTCCCACGTCCCTGAGAAGTTTTCGGCCGTGTCGCCGCACTCTGCGACGATGGGCAGGACCTGCGCATGACCGACCTCTGGACCGCCGTCAAAGACCTGCCGCTGACGATCGTGTCGTCGTCGTTCGACGCGCTCGCGCCGAACGGCCCGACCGCGATGGAGGACTTCTCGACGACGCAGGTGCGGCTCGTCGGCCGTGGCGAGGAGGGCGTCGGCGAGCAGGTCGGCATGCCGGCGACCCAGGAGGGCCTGCGCGCGAGCGACTTCCCGCTGGCCGGCGAGTGGGCGGCGCTCGCGGACTTCCTCTCCCACCTCGACACGATCGACATGTGGCCCGAGCCGCCCGAGTACGACCTGGAGCGCAACTGGCGCCGCTGGACGTTCGAGTCTGCGGCGCTCGACCTCGCGCTGCGCCAGGCGGACACGAGCCTGCCCGAGGTCCTCGGCCGCACGCCGCGGCCGGTGACGTTCGTCAACTCGTTCGGGCTCGGCGATCCCCCGGACATCGACAAGGTCGCCACCCGGCGCGCGCTGCAGCCGACGGTCGGCTTCAAGCTCGACGTCGCCCCTTCATGGACCCAGGAGATCATGGACCGCATCGCGGCCGTCGAGGGCGTCGCGGTGATCGACTTCAAGGGCCAGTACGGCCGCGAGGTCGAGGACGAAGCGGCGCTGCTGGCGATGTACGAGCGCACGGTGGCCACGTTCACCAACGTCGTCTTCGAGGACCCGCACGACCACCCGGCGGTGCTCGAGCTGCTCACGCCGATCGCCGACCGCGTCTCCTACGACGCGCCGATCACGACCGTCGAATCGATCGGCTCGACCCCGATCCAGGTGGGGATCGTCAACGTCAAGCCGTGTCGCGTCGGACGTCTGGAGGAACTCAGCCGCCTGTACGCCCACTGCGAATCCGCAGGGATCGAGATGTACAACGGCGGCATGGGCGAACTCGGCGCGGGCCGCGGCCAGGCCCAGCTGCTCGCGGCGCTCTTCCATCCCGACGCGCCCAACGACATCGCGCCGTCGGACTACAACCTCGAGGAACCGCCGCCCGGTCTGCCGCCGAGCCCCCTTGACCCCGCGCCGGACCGCGGGTTTCGCCGGCGCTGAGCCCGCGAGCCCGTCGGCGTCACGAGGGTTCGCGACGAAACCGCCCTGAGCTGGGCTCGCCCACGCCCATCAGCAGCATCCCGGCATCCAGGACGGTGCGCAGCTCGTCGTGGTCGAGCTGCAGGAACGTGTGGCGGAGATTCGTCAGGCAGATGCCGTACACGCTGCTCCACATGAAGCGGCTGGCGGCGACAGGATCGGCGCCGCTGAGCTGGCCGGCCTCGGCCGCCTCGACGAAGAGCGCGACGAACTGATCATGAAAGCGGCTGATGTTCTCGCGCAGCGCCTCGTGCATGACCGCGGGCGCTCCGGAGTTGTGCTCGCCGTAGGCCCGCAGCGCCATGATGCGCGCGCGAGGCTCCTGTTCCTGGAAGAACCGCATGTATGCGCGGCACCACTGTTCGATCCGGTCCCAGGGCGCGAGATCGAGGTCGAAGACCGGGTCGATGTACTCGGCCAGCAGAAGGTCCTGGCCCCGGAGAATGACAGCGGCGTAGACGCCATCCTTGTTCTCGAAGTGCAGGTAGACCGTGCCGACGCTCACGCTGGCGGCGCGGGCGATGTCCTCGACCCGGGTTCGATCGAAGCCGTGCGCGAGGAACTGTCGCTCAGCGGCATTGATGATGGCCTCGAACGACAGGCTGCCCCGCGCACTCCGGCTCCCGATCTTCATAGCGGGTGATCGTATCCGCTGATCGGGCAGTACAGGCAGATCAATGTGCCTCCGCTCGACCTCATCGAGACCCGGACGATCGGCTCGAGGGTGATCTGCGAGCGCTACCGGCCCGCCGAGCCGCCAAGGGCAGCCCGGACGTCGTCGATCGCTCGCTGCTCGGCCTGACTGACCTCGACGTCGTCCTCCTTGTGGCGCCTCGCGACCCGTTCGGTCAGCGTCGCGATGAACCGCCGGTCGTCGTCGACCTCCGCCGGTGTGGCCTTGGCGCTGACCGTCGCCACCGCGTCACCCAGCCGCTGGAGGGTCTGCTCCGTGAGCTCCTCGACGGAACGCGCCTTGACGCGATCGGACTTCGGCTTGCTGGCCAGCATCCCCGCAGCCGGCGGCGCGGCGCGGACCAGATCCCATTCCTGCTCGGTGAAGGCTGCCTTCGTGGCCACGGCCGGCACGCTAGCCGTTGTGCCTCGGGTCGTTCCGAACGCGGGTGATCGGGGGCCGCTTGCCGGGTGACGACGGCCGGGGTCATGTCAGGCTGCCGCGCTTGGCCATCCACCGAGTGGGCTGACCGGTGATCGCCGCGATGCGGTCGTAGTCCTCGTCGTAGTGCAGCACCGCCACGCCCGCCGCCTCGGCGGCCGCCGCGATCAACAGGTCGGCGTGCTTGACCGACCGCTGGTGCGCGCCGCCCTTGGCGCTCAGCTTCTCGTACACCCACAGCGCACGCTGCCACTGCTCCTTGCCGATCGGGCAATCCGCGAGCGCGCCCAATTCCTCGCGCAGGTCGGCGAACTCGCCGGAGTTCCGCGCGCTGTACAGCAACTCCATCCGCACCATGTCGCACGTCGCGATCTCGCCGTCGACGAGCGCGGTGTCGAACGCATGACGCACGCCAGGTCGCCCGGCCGCGCGCGACCACACCCACGCGCTCGTGTCCGCGAGTTCGCTCACGCAGCGCGGCCGGCAGGCCGGCGCAGCGCGTCGAGCGCCTCGGGCGTCAGATCCTCGAACTCGCGCTCAGCCAGACGCGCTCGACGCGAGCGCGCGATGACGTCGCGGAGTGCCTCGTGGACCGTGTCGGTCGTCCGCTCCGTTCCCAGCTCGCGGGCCGCCTGCTCGACGAGCTCCATATCCAGGTTGATGTTGGTGCGCTTGACCACACCCACACCGTACACCTCGTCACGGTCGTTGCATACATATGACAGCCAGGCGGTCACGTGCGGTCATGCGCGTTCCAAAGTAGCTGGAAATCGATGTGTTGTGGGGATCTGAGTAGTGACGCTCGAGAACCCCGCGGTGCAGCGGATGTACCCATTTGGTACCTCTCGCGGGCGTCGCGATCAGCCAGCGGTGAGCGCATCGATGGCGGCGCCTGCCTCGAGCACCGCGACCCGGCAGCGAGCCGCGACGCGTTCGACAGGGGACCGTACCGTCGGCCGCGGCCGCTATGCCGCGGCGACGCTCCGCGCCACCTCGAAAAGCGCCTCGGGCATCCGGACCGGCAACCGCCAGGTGAAGGCGACAGGCCGTTCGCCACGGTGGTCGACATACTCGACCGGACCGAGGAAGGTGAACGACTGGGTCCCGAGTTCGAAGGTCTTGCGCTCGCGCACGAAGAGCAGGACCCGAGTGCCGCGCGCGCGGTGGTCGATGTAGCGCTGCACGGTCGGCTGCTGCGGCGTCTGCCGCGACTGTGACTCCCAGTGGAACAGCTCGCGGTTGATGGCGTAGTCGCGATACATCGTCGTCGGCGAGTAGTCGCGCTCGGCCTTGCGGAGGTCAACGAAGAACACGTCGCTGGCGGCCTGCGGGACCCACAGGACTCCGCCCTGTGTCACCTTCGGCTTCGGTCCAGCACCGAACCCCAGCGCCGCGACGACCTCCTGGCGCGCGTAGCGAGCGTGCAGCGTCAGCGGGATCTCCGCTGCGAGCACCGACGGGGAGGCGGGCGTCCGCGATCGTGCGTCGAGCAGCATCAAGAGCTCGCGCAGCTCGGCACGGACCGCTTCCTCGCGCCACAGCGAGACGAAGAACGCGTCCAGCGATGCGGCGCCGCTCGCGCCCGAGCCCAAGCCCCACGTCAGCATCGTCAACAGCCGACGTGTCCGCTCGTCCGCCGCGGCCTCGCTGGGCGGCGCGCCTGCCGCAAGCAGGTCGAGGTAGAGGGCAACACGCTCCGGATCGTCGATGTGGGTGAGGCGACGAAGCGCCTTGAGCGTCCGGCCCTCGAACTCCGTGTCCACTGCACCCGCGGTCGTCTTCCCGGCATCACGCCGCAAGGCCGTCCAACTGCCGGACCGGTACACGTCCTCGACCCGATGGCCGTGGCGTTCGAGGAACTCGCCGAGGGTGACGTCGTCGGACTCAGTCCGCAGGTCCTGGACGAGCGTCGCCCAGCGCGAGCGCCGCACCGCCGCCCTCAGGTTGTCGAGGACGATCTCGCGGCTCTGGCGATCGAGATCGACGGTGCAGCCCGCGGGGAGGAACGGGAAGTCCTCCTCGACCTGCTTGACGACCGGCCCGCGCTTGGCGTCGAGGATCGCGCGCAGCCGATCCTCGAAGCGGAACTCGCGCCGGTGCTGACCGATCAGATCGATCACCGTCAGATGGCTCTTGCCAGATGCCCGACGAAGCCCGCGGCCCAGCTGCTGGGTGAACACCGTCGACGACGACGTGGGACGCAGCAGCAACAGGCAGTCGACGTCGGGAACATCGACGCCCTCACCGAGCACCTCGACGGAGAACACGCACCGCAGCCGACCCGCCTGCAGGGCTTTGAGCTGGCGATCGCGTTCGGCGGGCGGGTCGTCGCCGGTCAGCGCGACGCTCTCCAGGCCGGCCTTGGTGAACGTGCGTGCCATATAGCGAGCGTGGTCCTTGGACACGCAGAACCCGAGCGCTCGCATCGCGCCGGGGTCAAGCACGATGCGCTGAACGGCCTCCAGCAGTTTCGCCACGCGGAGGTCGTCATTGGAGAGCAGGTTGCTCAGCTCCTCGGCGACATACCCGCCCCGGCGCCATGTGACCTGGCTGAGGTCCGTGCCATCGGCGACGCCGAAGTACTGGAACGGCACGAGGAACCCCTGATCGATCGCCTCCCAGAGGCGAAGCTCGACGGCGATCCGGTGGTCGAACCACGCGGTCAC